>NZ_JAFEJR010000002.1:0-378378 GCF_018555335.1 Bifidobacterium sp. SO1
CGGGGTGCACCAGGCGCGCGCCGGGGCGCGCTCGGGGGCGGGAAGGGGGGGAGGGCGGGGGGGGGGGGGGGGGGGGGGGGGCGGGGGGAGATGGGGAAGGGGGGGGGGGGCGGTGTGGCGGGGCGCTGGCGCGCGTTACGCGAAGTAGAAGCCCTTGAAGCTGTACTGGTACACGCGGTAGATGTACGCCGTGTTGAGCTCCATCCTGTACTGTGCGAGCAGCTCGCCGTCGGCCGTGTACGTGCCGAACAGGCCCTGCATGCCCGTGTCGATCAGGATGTTCCCGTTGCCCAGCTCTTGCGCCGAGCTCACATACGGCGAGTACGGTACGTCGAACGAGGCGACCTCGGCGTACGTGCCCGCGTTCTCATCCACCAGATAGCGGCGGTACTGCGAGCGCGAGTCCTTGTCCTTGGACGATCCGGCGGTACTGATGCCGTCGATCACGGTCCAGTCGTAGTCGGGGCGGGTCATCGCGTAGCCGTAGTTGTTGTCGAACATGTACAGGTAGTACTGGACGTCCGCCAGCGAGTCGTCGGCCACGTACGTGATGGAATGCTGACCGCCGGTGTCGCCGAAGTCGCCGTCCTTGGTGAGGAACAGGTCGGCGTATTCGGTGCCGTCCCACACGCTCTGCTCGCCGATCATGTACGCGAGCGTGGGCGTGCCCTCAAGGTCGTTGACCTTGATGATCGTGGACGTCTCGCGTGCGGAGAACAGCGCGGAGCCGTCGGGCAGCAACTGGATGGTGTTGCAGTGCAGCCAGTCCCAACGGTTCGTGGCGGTCGGGTCGGATTCGTCGATGCCGGAGTGGTCGGTGGTGGACTTGTAGTCGGCGAACATGGTGCCGAAGTCGAGCAGCAGCGTGGTTTTGCCGGTATCGGTGTCGAGTTTGACGACCTGATCCTGCACGGCGTGGTCGTCGCGGCTCAAGTCGGTGGCGAGCAGCACGATGTTGCCGTCCGAATCGAGCGCGTAGTCGTGGTGGAGGATGAAGTCGCCGCCGAGATCGTAGATCTTCTCGAGCTTGCCGAGCCGGTTCATGCCGACCATCGTGTGCGTGGACGCGGAGAACCACATGAGCCCGTCGTCGTCGAACAGCAGGCGGTGCGAACGGTAGTACTTGACCGGCACTTCGCCGCGCAGCACGCCGTACGCGTCGTAGTAGTACATGAAGTCCTGCTCGTCGCTGTCGTTGCCGAGGATCGCGTACAGGCCGTTGCCGAGCTGTTGCGTGATCGCGGATGCGGCGGCGGTGGACGACGAGCCGGCCGACGTGAACGCGGCGGTCGGCTCGAGGCTGCCGTCGGTCTGTTCGAGGCGCACGGCCTCGGTGCCGAGCAGCGACGGGCCCTGATGTGTGATCGTGTATTCGGTGCTCACGCCGCCCGAATCGGTGAGCGTGAACGTGATCGTGTTCTCCACGTCGGGGATGAGGCCGAGCACGAGGAACTCGTGTTCAGTGGTGTAGTCCTCGCCCTGGTTGGCGGTGGCGGTGAAGTCGGGGTAGCCGGCGGCGGAGACGGTGTACGTGACGGCGGTCTCGTAACGCGAGTTGAAGTAGACGTACAGCGACGTGGTGTTCGTGCCGTACGGATTGTCGGCGACGAAGATGTTGTCGACGTCGTGGGTCTCCTTGTCGCGCGCCTTGGCGAGGTTTTCGTCGGCCATCTGCTGGTAGTCGGCGGTGTATACGTTGGCGATCTGCGCGTTGAGCCGTTCGATGCGGTTCTGTTTGATCGTGGCGCTCACGTTGTCCTGCGTGAGCAGACACAGCACGACGGTGACGATGACGGCGACGGTGGCCGCGACGCCGCGGATGACATTGGTTCTGACGGTCGGATTGAGCCGGATGACGTTCTTCATGGGGACGGGTCTTCGTTTCGTAACAGATGATCGGATGATGCGCTATCGTCCATTAGTATGACTCGAGTCTTGGAAAACTTCCGGTGAACCGCAGGGAAACCGCCGGTGGTTTGCTGATGGTTCGCTGGATGCGTCGGTTTTTGGTTGTCTGCCTCTGCGTGTCATTTCGAGCGAGGCGGAGCCGAGTCGAGAAATCTTTCGGAACGGTTGCGGGAAAAGATTTCTCCGCTCGCTGCGCTCGGTCGAAATGACACGTCTTACTCAGGATATGTGACGTCAGTTCAGGCCGAGGAGCGTGAACCAGGAGCGGATGTCATAAAAGAAGCCCGGATTGTTGTGGTCGAGCGAATCGTCGCGCCCCGGCACGAAGCATGAGAGCACCGTCACGGCCAGCATCGCCGCGAGCACGAGCATAACCAGCAGACGGATGCCATGCCGCCAGATCGGCGTGCGGCTGTACGGCGAATCATCCAGATCGTCGTACAGCCACGGTTCGAACACGGCCCGGCCCTCCACCACGCGCAGCAACGCCGGCATCGCCGCGATCGCGATCAGCCAACCGAAATCGCACATGTACCGCCATCCCATGCCGCCCTCGACGATATCGACCACGACCAGCAGCAGTCCGATCACCAGCGCGCACATCAGCGTCGCCCAATACGGTCGGGCGACGCGCCGACGCATCCGCGGCAGCGCGAACGCCAGCAATGCCAGCGGACAGGTGATGAACAGGCCGCCGACCATCGCCTCGGTGAACCCCCATTCGGGCAGCGGCGTCGGCTGGATTGCCAGATACGGGAACACGCCGGTGAACCGCAACGGCAGGAACAGATAGTAGACGATCATGTACGGGATATCGGCTGCCGGCAGACGGAAGCTCGTCATGTCGGTGACCGTCATCTGATACGCGCTGCCGAAATCGAACAGACTGCCGAACCGCGCCTTGTTATAGGCCATAAGCGGGAGCACAACGATAATCGCCGGTGCGACGACCGCAAGCGGCGCGGCCAGCGCGTGGCGCAGCGTGATCGTGCGGCGACGCAGACCATCGGCCAGAGCGCGGATCTGCGGCCAGAACAGCGGGATCGCCAGCAATGCGGCAAGCGAGAACGGCGGCCGGCATCCGAAGTTGAGCGCGATGCACAGTGCGCCGCCGGCCAGATGCGGCAGCGACAGGGGAGCGGAGCCGCCGATCCGCCACAGCGTGCGACCGTCGCGCGGGCTTCGGCCCGTGCCCGTGTGCCGTTGCGGCCGGATCGCGCCCATCCACAGCCACAGACCGAGACAGGTGAACATCATCGACGCGGCGATCGGCACCGAGTAGAAATTCGTGCGGAACCACAGATAGCAGGCGTTCGAACACACCAGGAACAGGGCCATCGCCATCGACGTGCTCGCCACCGAGGCGCGCGGTGCGATCCGGTGCACGAGACGGACGACCATCAGGCATGCGAACACGAGGAACCCATACATGAGCAGCAGGTCGGCCGCGCCGGTCGGCAGCATCCGGCCGTTGACGCCCAGCGGATCGCCGTCCGCCATCCACGCGGTGACCATCTGGTACGGCACGAACAGCAGCAGCGCCGGCACCACGCCGAAATACGAATACCAGTGGCCGTCGTAGTACGCGTAGTCCCAGTAGATCGGCGTCACGCCGTCGGCCATGAGACGGCTGCGTGTGACGATGCTGTGCGGCGCGTCGGCGACTGCCAGCTCGGCCGGCACTTTGAGATCAAGCCAGATCCGGCCGTGCAGCAGCGCGTCGGCCACATGCGCGTACTGGTCGTAGTCGTACGTGTAGCCGTTCTCGTTGTGGAACACCATCGGCCCGAACACCGACACCATCCACACCACCGCGCTCATCGTCGGTATGGCCACCGCCGCCAATACCACGGCGAGCGCGATGCGCTGTCTGCGGTCGGACGGGTCGAGCGGCGTGCGCCACAGGCGCGAGCCTGGCCGCCACAGCAGCAACAGGAGCACTGCGGCGGCGAGCACGACCACGCGCGTCCAGCTCCACTGGAACGGCACGCGCACGTTCGCGCGCACCGCGTCGATCGGCACGAGCGTGCCCTTCGGCTCCTGCACCCATACGCGGATCGTGCCGCTCGCCTCGGTGCGCGGGTACAGGGAGCGCGGCGACCACAATGACATCGCCTGCGTGCGGCCGGCCGTGCCGTTCGCGTCGAACCGCAGGTGGAAGACGGCGGCCGGTTTGGCATCGTCGGTGAGCGTCTTGCTGTTCATGAGCCGCATCGTCTCGTCGGCCAGATCGACGCGCGCGTAGTGCGACGTGCCGTCGGACTTGACCTCGAGCCATGCGCCGGTCGGGTCGGTGACGCGCAGCAGGCCGTTCTCGGTGCGTTCGAGACCGGGGCCGAGCGTGTTCGCGGCGGCCGACGTGTCGGTGCTGGCGGACAGGGTGGCCCAGAACGGCAGGTTGAACGCGAAGCATTCGAGCAGCGCGATCAGCAGCATCGCCACGATGGTGACGAGCAGCGTGCGCGGACGGACGATGGGGCGGCGGAATGTTGAAGGCACTCCATTATTCTATAGGCTTCATGTCGGGCTGGATTGGAAGAATGTGGGTCATGTTCCAACGCACACCACACCACAGTCATGGCCGCGGCGTGCCGGCCGCGATCGGCAGGCTGGTGCGCTCGCTCGGCGACGCCGCATTCGGCGGCAGGACGCCGCTCGCGCCGTTCTCCGCGACGCATACGGCCGACGCGGGCAAGGATATGCCCAAAGTGCTGGCCGGCCATGCCGTCGAACTCGGTCCGCTCGTCAAACGGCACGTGTTCGACGAGCTGGTCTGGCAGGAGGAGGATTCGCTGCGGTTCGGCTGGGTGCAGCTGCCCGGCCGGCAGGGCAGCGTGCTTGCGCTCGGCGCGTTCAGCGACCGGGACCATTTCGCGCAGGTCGCGATAGCGGACGACAAGGGACGCGTGTTCGCCGGCGAGGATCCGGCGATGGACACGTACAACATGCAGGCGCGGTTCCAGTTCGGCAAGGAAGGATCGATCCGACTGCCGGACGGTCCGCGGTTCGGCCATCACGCGGCGGCGCGCGCGGAGTCCGGACACGGCTCGCACGGCTCGCACGGCGAGTCCGGCCCGCGCATGCTCGACTGCGTGCAGGGAGGCATCATCGGCCGCGACGACGCCGGCCGTATGAACTGGCTCGCCTCCTGGCTCAAGACCGGCAACCGGTACACGCTCGAACAGGTGCGCGCCGAACTGCCCGGCTCGATGCGCTACGATCTCGAATACCGCGACGCGATCGCGATCGCATTCTTCGCCACGTACTTCCTGCCGGCCATGAACGGTCTGCTCATCGGATTCGGTTCGGGCAACATCTTCCGCAGGCTCAACCGCGAGGCGCCGATCGGCGCGATCCGCCGCTGCCTGCGCGACACGCTCGACGCCCGCGCGCACGGCATGCGCGCATCCGGACTCGAGGATCACTTCTCCGACCTCATGCACGAGGCCGGCGCGCTCGACCCGGCCACCGGGCTCGACGCGGTGCACGGCGCGGAACCACTGCACCTGTACACGTCCACGTATTCGGGCAGCTACTTCCTGACCTGGAACGGCAACCTGCAGTTCCCCGCGATCCTGCAGACGCTGCGCATCGAAGGCAACCTCAACCGGTTCGCGAACGTGAGCGCATGGCTCGAACGCAACGCCCGGCAGGGGCTCACGCCGATCGAGGATACCGTCACGCGCGCGCAGGCCGCGCAGATCGACCGCATGCTGCTCGACAATCCGGCATTGGGCGTGCTCCAACCCGACCCGGCGTTCATCTTCGACGCGAACGGCAACGGCAACGTCGGCGGGCCGGGTCCTGCCGGAACGGCGGCCAGCGTTCAGGCCAGCGTGGGAGACCTCGACCTGAACGCCGTCGACCCGGCATCCGGCATGGGCGACGACCGCCACGCGGTGCTGCGGCTGGCCGACGAAGCGCGCGCGGTCAGCAAACGCCTCGCCGAACAGCATCCCGACCCGCTCGCCCGTACCGGCGAACCTTCCGAATGGCTGTACCGGCAGACCGTGTCGACGCTGCTGCGCCGCCTGCGACTGCCGTTCCGCTTCGACGTGGAATTCCGCTCGAACCTTGCGGACGGCCAGGCCGCGATCGGATTCACGACCTCCGGCCCGTCGATGATGCCGAGCAGCCGCTACGACGCGCAACGGCACATGTGGGTACCGCTCGACGAACATGACCGCGCGGCGATGAGCGCCGACTACAACCTGCGCGTCGGCCTGATGATGGCGACGCTGCTGTTCGGAGCGGACGAGCGTATCCGCCGCGTCTCGCTGCACATCGACTCGATCGGCCTCGAGGAGGCCGTGGCCGAACAGGACTCCGCCATCTCCGGCATGGTCGGCAAGATGCTGCGCACGTTCGAGCGCGTGCGCCGCGGCGACATCGGACTGGGCGGCACGAAGGCAGACCCCAAGGACGGCGACTTCCATGGAGACCCGTCGCTCAGCCTGCCCCGCCCCGTCGAGGACTCGCACGACGACGCGACCCCCGATCCCGCCTCGCAGGCCGCGACCGGCGCGACCTCGCAGGCCGACGGCGCCACTGACCGCATCGCGTCCGGCGACGGCATGGCCGAACAGACCCCGGCCGATGCGGATCGGACCGACCAGACCGGTCAGACCGGTCAGACAGGCCAGACCGGGCGCGACGACCAGTCAAGCGTCGACAGCCAGTTCGAGGATCTCATGCGCGGCATCGACCTCGACGAAGTGTCCTTCGCCATGCCGTCGACCAACACCGACGACACCGACTCTGCCGCGATCGCGGACGACTACAATCCCGACGATCCGATGGGCGCGTTCAACGACCTCGGCGGCGACACGTCCGGCAGTGCATCCGACGAATCATCCGACCCACTCAACGCGCTGCGCACCAGCCCGACCGTGCGCACGATGGTTACCGTCGAATTCGACCGCGACGACCTGCTGGCCCGGCTCTACGAGGACGGTCTGGAACACCCGGTCGACACGTACCGCGCGTTCGGTGCGAACCTGCGCTTCGACGAGCATGGTGCGCTCGCGCCTACCGAAGCCGGGTTCGACCTGCGCGACAGCCGGTTCGCGCCAGCCGGATCGCAGGAGGAGCCGGAACTGTCCGATGCCGCGTTCAGCCCCGAAGTCGCCCGCGTGTTCGGCACCGCGGACGAAACCGGACTGTCGATCCAGCGAGCCGACCTGCTGCAGCGCGGCGTCGCCGAATTCCACCGTCTGGCCGCCGACGCCGCCATGCCGTCCGTCGAGAAGGCGCAGCGCGCGATGCGCCTCATCGACCGCATCGGCGACCCCGAGCTGAGTTCGCTCGCCCCGCAGGTCACCAGCGCGCTCATCGACGGACGTGACACGCCCGACATCACCTTCCAGCTGGGAGCCGGCATCGACCGTGAACGCAACAAGGCGCACGACCTGCTGTTCTCCGGCCAGATGGACCGGGCGATGGACGTGATGGAGGCCGAGATCGAACGGCTCGACCTCATGTACGCGAACAATCCCGGCGTGCCGCGCTATTTCAACTCATATGCGGAACGCGTCGTCTACAACCGGCTGTTCGCCACGCCGGGCGAGCAGACCGTGCTCATCCCCGACGACCTGTTCTACGCGCACATGGAGGTCGCCGACATCCTCGCCCAGATCAAGGGCGCGAAGGCCGCCCTGCCGCATCTGAACGCGATGGTTTCGTACGCGCCGTCATACCCGTTGTCGCACCTGAAACTTGCCGTGCAGCTCGCACGGCTCGAAGACTGGGATTCGGCGCGCGCCGCCTGCCTGAACGCCCTGCGGGTGGCGCTCGACCGGGACGATGCGGCATTCGCCTACTACCGGTTCGCCTACTGCGAGTGGATGCACGACCAGTTCGCGACCGCGGCCGCCGCATACATCATGAGCGACCACATCAGCCCCGGGCAGATCGGCGCGCTCGAAGGCGAACTGCGCGAACTCATGGCGCGCGCCGACTCGCAATGCGTGCCCGTTCCCGACAGCGTCGAGGCGGCCAAATCCGTGCTCGCCGCACACGACCTGCCGGTCTGGCCGCGCACCGAGGTCGGCGGCATCATCCGCGACGCGGCGCGTGTGAGCGTGGACGAGGGCATGTTCGTGCCGGCCCGCACCCTGTCGGTGGCGTGGGCGCGCATGGCCGACGACGACGCGGACGGCATCGACGTGATCCAGGCCCAGTTCCTGCGCTCGCTCAACGCGTGAACGGCGGTGCGGCTGGCTCGGCGGCCGCACCGCCAAGGCCGTCAGTGAAGGATCATCGGCAGGAACGGCAGGATGACGGCGGCGGCCAACGCCACGACGCCGCCGATCCTGGTCATCGTGATATAGAAGTCGGTCGGCTCTCCGCCGCGCACGCTCAGGACATGTTCGATGCGCCACATCGTATTCGGTGCGAACAGGCAGACGATGCCGATCGCGATCAGCACGATCTCCAGCAGCACGAACAGCAGCATGGTGAAGATATCCATAAGAGCCTCCTTTGGCCGGTGATGTCAGTCTAGCCGATCTTTAAGGGGGCACACCGAGCGATTCCGTCGAACAGGACGCCCGCGAGTCCTGCGCTGACGGGCTCAGCGCAGCCACCGGTAGACTCCACCGGTAGACTGGTGTGCGATCGATCATTATGGAGGGTGCATGACGGACGAACAACTGGCATGGGATTTCGACACGCCCGCGGACGGCAACGGCGATACCGCCGCTGCCCCGGCCGTGGTGGAGGATACCGGTCTGAACCGGTTCGCGCCCGGCAGCGAGCCATGGATCGCCGCGTTGCAGCCGACCGACGACGACGCGATGCGACTCGACCGGCTCGATGTCGCCGCGATGTCGTCCGAGGCCGCCGCACGATTGTGGGCGCGAGTGGCCGCATGGGTCGAATCCGACCAGATCGCCTACTATATCGACGATGCGCCCGTCTCATCCGACGCCGCCTACGATGCTCGCCTGCGCTGCCTGCAACGGCTCGAAGCCGAATTCCCGTCGCTTGACTCGCCGCAGAGCCCCACGCATCGCGTCGGCGGCACGTTCTCCAACGACTTCGCATCCGTGCGTCATCCGTCGCGCATGATGAGCCTCGACGACGTGTTCTCGATCGAGGAGTTACGCGACTGGTACGATTCAGTTATCCGCGACCTCGACTGGCCCGAATCCAAGCCGCTGCCGATGAGCTGCGAGGTCAAAATCGACGGTCTCGCGTTGAACCTCATCTACCGCAACGGCGTGCTCGAACAGGGACTCACGCGCGGCGACGGCGTGACCGGCGAGGACATCACCCTGAACGTGCGCACCATCGGCTCCATCCCCGCGAACCTCGGAGGCCCGGCCGAGGACATCCCCGAATTCGTGGAGATCCGCGGCGAAGTGTTCATGCGCTGGGACGACTTCCGCACGTTGAACGACGAACAGGAGGACGCCGGCCGCGCCCCGTTCGCCAATCCGCGCAACGCGGCCGCCGGCTCCCTGCGTCAGAAGGATCCGCGCATCACCGCGACCCGGCGACTCAGCTTCTACGCGCACGGCATCGGTACGCTGCGCTGGGGCGCGGGGCGCGCGGCCGGCTCGCACGACGTGGTCAACGACCAGTCCGAGGCATATGAGCTGTACACCAAGTGGGGCGTGCCGGTCTCGCCGCACAACCGCACCGTCACGAACTTCCAGCAGATCCTCGACATGATCGACTACTACGGCGAGCATCGCGGCGACATCGAGCACGCGCTCGACGGCATCGTCGTCAAGGTCGACGATCTTGGCCTCCAACGTGCGCTCGGCGCGACCTCGCGCGCACCACGCTGGGCGATCGCGTACAAGTACCCGCCCGAGGAGGTCAACACCGAACTGCTCGACATCACCGTGCAGGTCGGCCGCACCGGCCGCGTCACGCCGGTCGCCGTATTGAAACCCGTGTACGTGGCCGGCTCGACCGTCGCGCGCACCACGCTGCACAACCCGTCCGAGGTCAAACGCAAGGGCGTGCTCATCGGTGACACGGTCGTCGTGCGCAAAGCCGGCGATGTGATCCCCGAACTTGTCGGTCCGGTGCTGGAACGCCGCAAGGGGCGCGAGGACACGCTGCGCGAGTTCGTCATGCCCGAGTATTGTCCGTCGTGCGGAGCGAAACTCGCGCCCGCCAAGGAAGGCGATAAGGACATCCGCTGCCCGAACGTGGAAAGCTGCCCCGCGCAGCTGACCGAACGCATCATCAACCTCGCCTCGCGCAAGGCGTTCGACATCGAGCATCTGGGCGACCAGTCGGCCATCGCATTGACCAATCCGGAGGAGAACCGGCCGGATTCGGTCGCGACCTACGCGCCGAACATCACCGAGATCCTCGTCAAACCGGGCGAGGAACCTGAACCGTACGAACCGGTCGCCGGGCTGCAACTGCCGCCCGTGCAGACGCCGGTGCTCTCCAGCGAGGCCGGGTTGTTCGATCTGACCGCCGCCGACCTCAAGGACGTGCGCGTGTGGCGTGAGGCCGCGATCATCGAAGTGCATGAGACGGTTGACGCCAACGGGCGCAAGAAGAAGGTGCGCAAGCGGATCGGCGGCTCGGGCCTGTGGCATCAGGTGCCCGCGTTCTGGACCGCGCCCACCGCGGCAAGGAAACTCACGGCCAAACAGCTGGCCGAACGTGGCGAAGCGAAGATCGAGGTCGATGCGGGTCGGCAGCACTACCCCGACTATGACGTGCCGGCCGACGCGGTCGTCGTGCGCGTCGACCACAAAACCGTGCGTGGAGTGGCGACCGGCGTGCCGGTCATCATCCGGCCCGGTGAGAACACGCGCAAGATGTTCGACGAAATGGACAAGGCGCGTCACGCCGACCTGTGGCGCGTGCTCGTCGCGCTGTCCATCCGCCGGCTTGGCCCGCCCACCGCGCGTCTCATCGCCTCCGCGTTCGGTTCGCTGGATGCGATCGAGCAGGCGAGCGCGGAAGATTTGTCCGCCATCGACGGCATCGGGCCGGAGATCGCCGAATCCGTGGTGACATGGTTCGCCGAGGCGCGCGAGCCGGGCAATTGGCGCGGCGCCGTGCTCGACGCGTGGAAGCGTGCCGGCGTGGGCGTGGGCTCGGCCGAGGTGAGCGACCTGCCGCAGACGCTGGTCGGCAAGACCGTCGTCGTGACCGGCTCGTTGGAAGGTTATTCGCGCGACTCCGCCAAGGAGGCGATCATCGAGCGCGGCGGCAAGGCGGCCGGCTCGGTGAGCAAGAAGACCGACTACGTGGTTGTCGGCGCGAACGCCGGTTCCAAGGCCGCCAAGGCCGAGGAGCTTGGCATCCCCATGCTGAACGAGGCCCAGTTCGCCACTCTGCTGGAGACGGGCGAGGTCTGATCCACGGTGCGGTGCAGACACACCGACTGCATGGTTTTCCAGTTGCTTGTGCTGTGCTTGCTGCCGGCAAAGATGCGTGCTGTTTTCTGCTACTTTTCTGCTATAGTGGCAGAAAAGTAGCAGAAAACAGCAGGAAGATAGCAGATGGAAGATCGCGAAGGCCAGTATCTCGAGTTCAAAACCGATTGGAATGACAGCGCGAAGAAAACCGCGATCGCGTTTGCGAATTCCGGAGGCGGAACGATCCTCGTCGGTGTGAATGATGACGGCAAGGCCGTGGGAGTGAATGACGTCGATGATTGCATGCTCAGGATCATGCAGTCGATCAGTAACGGAGTACACCCCGATCTGGCCCGTTTCACGTCGATCTATCCGGTCCAACGCGATGGGATGGATGTGGTGACAGTGGGCATCCGGCCGGGCACGAATCGTCCGTACTATCTCAGCGACAAAGGCCCTCGGCCTGCCGGAGTGTACATTCGCCTTGGTGCCGGCTCGATTCAAGCCAGTGAGACGGCCATTCTCTCAATGATCAGGGAATCCGCCGGCCTCTCGTTCGAGCAGATGGAAAGCGTGGAGCAATCATTGACGTTCGATAGGGCATCATCGGTGTTCGCGCAGACGGGTATCGCTTTCACTGAGCAGTCCAAGCGTACGTTGGGATTGATCAATGACGCTGGAACGTACACTAACCTGGCATGGCTGTTGTCCGATCAATGCGCGGCTTCCATCAAGGCTGCGGTGTTCGAGGGCACGGACAAGTCGACGTTCAACAGTCGTGAGGAGTTCACGGGTTCGTTGTTTGGTCAGTTCCAAGGAGTGGCCGAATACATAGGCCGTTTCAACTCGACCCGTTCGACGTTCGACGGGGCGCTGCGGCGTGTGGATCATCGTGACTATTCGCCGTCCGTGTTGCGTGAGGCATTACTGAACCTTGTGGTGCACCGTGATTACTCGCTGGCGGGTCCCGGATTGGTCAGTGTGTTCGATGATCGCGTGGAATTCGTGAACTTCGGTGGTTTGCCCGCGGGCATGACCAAGGATGATATGATGCTGGGCACCTCGTTGCAGCGCAACCCGAGACTCGCATCGATCCTGTACCGTCTGGGATGGGTCGAGGCGTATGGCACGGGGGTGCCGAAAATCATCGATGACTATCGCTCGGAACCCGTTCAGCCGGAATTTCAGATCAGCGATAACGCGTTCAGACTGGTGCTGCCATCCCATAATCCCAGTGCGCGTCCATATCCGGCAGATCGCGGCAGTCTGAGGACAGTCGCGGATGATCAATATCTACGATCGGGCGAAACGATTGATGAACGGCGACGAACCGTCCTATCACTCGTATCAAGGCAGGAAGGTGCCTCCCGCAGCGAAATCCAACAGGTGACCGGTCTTGCACAATCCAGTGCAGGCAAACTGCTGCGGGAGATGATTGACGCTGGGCTGGTTAGGAAGATTGGAACGGGCCGTGCGACTCGATACCATACAGCCAAGAAGTGAGAGAAACCAGATAGAGCATTAGACCGGATATCATGGCGTGGCTGGCGGGTATGTCTGATGAGACCATCCGCGGCATGTTGCATTACGCTTCCCGGCTCCTGCAACGTTTTTGCCCGGCCCCGGTTCCCGGGATGACTGCCTCTGGCATGCCGTGCGATCTCACGCTAGTCTAGGTGAGGCAATAAGGAGGACGACATATGACAGCAGACACCCGGCACATCGAAGCGGCCATCTACGAGCGGCTCAGCAGGGTCATCGACCCCGAACTCGGACGCTCGGTCACCGATCTGGGCATGATCGCGGCGATCAACGCGGTGCCGGCGGACGGCGATGCCGCATCCGACGCGACCGCCGACAGTCAGCCGGCCTACGACGTGACCATCCAGGTCGAACTGACCGTGCCCGGCTGCCCGCTCTCGGAGACGATCACCAACCAGATCAACGGCGCGGTCGCCTCCTATCCGGATGCCCGACTCACCCCGCATATCGAGGTCACCTCGATGAGTCACGACAAGCTCGCCGACCTCGTCGCCGATCTCAAGGCCGAACGCAAGCAGAACCCGTTCAACAAGCCCGGCATCAAGACCCGCATCTTCGCGATCGCCTCCGGCAAGGGCGGCGTCGGCAAGTCGTCCGTCACCGCGAACCTCGCCGCCACGTTCGCCGCGCTCGGCTACGACACGGCCGCCATCGATGCGGACATCTACGGCTTCTCGCTGCCGAAACTGTTCGGCGTGCACACGCAGCCCACGAACCTCAACGGCATGCTCATGCCGGTGACCGCGTGGGGCGTCAAACTCATCTCGATCGGCATGTTCGCGGGCGCCGACCGGGCGATCCTGTGGCGCGGTCCGCGCCTGCAGCGCTCGCTCGAACAGTTCCTCGCCGACGTGTGGTGGGGCGAACCCGACGTGCTGCTGCTCGATCTCGCGCCCGGCACCGGCGATATGGCGATCTCCGTGGCGCAGGCGCTGCCGAACGCCGAACTCGTGGTCGTCACCACCCCGCAGCCGAGCGCGTCCGACGTGGCCGTGCGCTCCGGCCTGGTCGCGCTGCAGGTGCCGATGAAGGTGCGCGGCGTGGTCGAGAACATGAGCTGGTACGAGCACAAGGGCGAGAAACTGCGCATCTTCGGCGAAGGCGGCGGCCTGCGCGTCTCCGAACAGCTGACCGACGCCCTCGGCTACGACGTGCCGCTCATGGCGCAGCTGCCGCTCGAACCCGAACTGCGCGAAACGGGGGAGGCCGGCCGGCCCGCCGTGCTCACCCCTGAGGGCGCGCTGCGGGCCGACGGCATCGGACGCGAGTTCCGCGCGCTCGCCGAACGCCTCATGGCCTGACTTGGTTCAGCTTTCGGCGACCGCCTGGATCGCCACCGCGCCGACGAAGTTGATCGGCTGGCTGAAGTTCGGCTGGAAGAACAGGTCCGCGCCGGCCAGCTGATCGATCGTAAACCCGGCCTGGATCGCCACGGACACGACGTTCGCGGCCTGCGAGATGTCGTGCCTCGACAGGAACTGCGCGCCGAGGATGCGCCGCGTGACCGGACTCCACACGATCGTCGCCGTCACCGGCGTGGTCGTGAGCATGAAGTCCGGGCGGTAGTCCTGCGTGATCGTCGTGGATCTGGCCGCGATGCCGCGCTTCTCGGCACCTCCCAGCGTGAGCCCCGTCGCGCTCATCGCCAGATCGTACAGCTGGACCGCGCTCGTCGCCTGCGTGCCCGGGTAGCGTTTCACGGCCGACACGATGTTCTCTCCGATGAGCAGGCCCTGCCGCACCGCGTTCGTGGCGAGCGGGATGTAGTCGTCCGCGCCGGTCGGATTGTAGCGCACGGTCGCGCTGTCGCCGGCCGCGAACACGTCCTCGAGCACCGTGTTGTCCGGCAGCGAGGCATGCATGTAGTCGTCGATCACGATCGCGCCGTTGCCCAGCATGCGCAGCTGATCGCGGAACAGCTCGGTGTTCGGGCGGAAACCGGCGCCGAGGATCGCCACGTCGGCCGTGTACTCGCCCTGCTCGGTCACGACGGTCACGCCGGAACCGTCCACGCCGTCCGAACCGGCGGCCGGATGAAACGCGACGACCTTCTGTCCGAGCGCGAGCGTCACGCCGTGGCTCTCGAACGCATGCTCGACCTCGTCGCTGATCGCGGCGTCGAAATTGTTCGCCAGCACGCGCGGCAGGGCGTCGACCAGCGTGGTCTTCACGCCGATCTCGCTGAACTGCTCGGCCAGTTCCGCGCCGATATAGCCCGCGCCGATCACCACCGCGGACTTCGCGCTCTTCGCGCGCTCCTTGATCGCCAGCGCATGGTTCCAGTTCTTGCACAGCATCACCGTGCCGGCCTCCATCGCCGCGTCCAGGCCGTCGATCGGCGGAATGACCGGCGCCGAACCGGTGGTGACCACCAGCTTGTCGAACGCGTACTCGGCGACCTCGCCGGTTCCCAGATCCTTCGCATGCAGCGTCTTGCCGGTCACGTCCACGTCAAGCACGTCATGGCGCATGTGCATCGTCGCGCCCGCCTCGGCCAGCGCCTCGGGCGACGAATAGAACATCTTCTTCGGATCGGATACGTGGTCGCCCACCCACAGCGCGATGCCGCACGAGAGGAACGACAGCGAATCGTTGCGCTCGAACACGTGCACGGTCCAATCGGGATGCTGCTGGAGAATCGATGTGGCGGCGAACGTGCCGGCATGCGTGCAGCCGACGATGGCGACGGTGGTCATGGAAATGCTCCTTTGCTTCAAGGCGACGTTGTCAGACACCATTGTGCCATCGATCGGCACGGATCCACGACCGGCGTGGCCATGGCACACTACCGGCCGACGGCGACGCCGAATAGGCGCGCGGCTGCGGTATGTGACGCGATTCAAGACGGATGCGGCGATGACGGACGCGATGACGCATAATATGGCGGTTGCCATCATCAGTCCACACCATCGGGGGAGAGCACCAATCATGACGGATCTGAGCACTGCGGCCATCCATGCGGGATACGACCGGGCGGACAACGCGCGCGCCGCAAGCGTGCCGATCTATGCGTCGGCCGCGTTCGATCTGGAACACGCCGACCGAGGCCGCGCGCTGGCCGCCGGCGACATCGACGGATTCGAATACTCCCGCGTGGCCAACCCGACCGTGGACGTGCTTGAACGCCGCCTCGCCGCGCTCGAGGGCGGCATCGGCGCCGTGGCCGTCTCCTCGGGCATGGCGGCCGTCTCGTACGCGCTGATGTGCGCGGGCGAGGGCGGCGGCCGCATCATCGCATCCAAGAACCTGTACGGCGCGTCGGTCGACGCGCTCGACGACTTCCTGCCGCAGTTCGGCATCCACGCCGACTTCGTACGCGACATCAACGACATGGCCGAGGTCGAATCGCTCATCGGGAACGACACACGCGCAATCTACACCGAAACGGTCGCCAATCCGGGCACCGAGATCGCCGACATCGAAGCCCTCGCTAAAGTCGCGCACCGCCACGGCGTCGCGCTGATCGTCGACAACACCGTACCGACCCCGTATCTGCTGCGCCCGATCGAATTCGGCGCCGACATCGTCGTGCATTCGACCACCAAGGGCATCACCGGCCACGGCAACGCGATCGGCGGCGCCATCATCGACGCCGGCCGCTTCGACTGGGCGAACGGCCGGTTCCCGCAGTTCACCCGTCTCCAGCAGGTCATCGCCGACGGCGACGGCACGCCGCGCAGCTTCGCCGACAAGTTCGGCTCCGAAGCGTTCATCCGCCGCATTCGCATCAAATACCTGCGCACGTTCGGCGCGGTGCAGAGCCCGTTCAACGCGTACCTCACGCTCGTGGGCCTCGAGACCATGCCCGAACGCGTCAGCCGACAGGTCGCCACCGCCACCGAGATCGCCCGCCACCTGACCCGCACGCCGCACGTCGTCAAGGTCAACTACTCCGGCCTCGGCGACACGCCGCAGTACGCGCTCGCGGCCAAATACCTGCCACACGGCGTCGGCCAGATCCTCTCGTTCCTCGTGGACGGCGACGCGAGCAACGTGCGCCGCATCCTCGACGGCACTGCATTGTTCTCGTACGTGCCCAACATCGGCGACGCGCGCTCGCTCATCGTCGATCCGGCGAACATCACGCACCGCGAGGTGCCGGACGACTACCGCCGCGCCGCGGGCGTGACCGACAACCTGATCCGCCTGTCGATCGGTCTGGAGGATCCGCGCGACCTGATCGCCGACCTCGACCAGGCGATCGCCGGCGCGTACTGATCGGCGGGCAAGCCGGAAGGCACGCCGGTCTCGCCCGGCAGGCGGCGTCCGGTCTTGGCCGCACATAGCGGGGATGGGGTAGGGTAACGGGTATGCCGATTTCCGCAGAAGTACTGGCCAACGTCAAGGCCGAACGAATCCGCCGTACCGCCGATCTGACGAACCGCCGCAGCCGCGAACGCGCAGGCCGGTTCCTCATCGAGGGACCGCAGTCCGTGCGCGAGGCCGTGACGTGGCATCCGGACGTGGTGCGCGACCTTTATGTCGAAGTGACCGGCGACCAGCCGGATTCGCCGTTCGCCAACCCGGTGATCGCGAAGATCGCAGGCAAGGCATTGCAATCCGGCATCTACGTGCATAAGGCCACGCGAGCGGTCATGGCGAAGATCAGCTCCGACGCGCAGGGCATCGCCGCCGTGGGCGACCTGCATGCCATGCGGGAAGCGCTGCGATACGACGACACCAGGCACGACGGCGACGGCGAACCGTTCGCCGCCGCATTCTGGCAGGTGCGCGACCCCGGCAACGCGGGCACGGTGATCCGAGCAGCCGATGCGGCCGGATGCGACGCGGTCGTGCTCGTCGACGAATGCGTGGATCCGTTCAATCCGAAGGTCATCCGTTCCACCGCCGGATCGCTGTTCCACCTGCCCGTCGTGACGATGGGAACGGACGAATTCCTCGCGTGGTCGCGCGGGCAGGGCATGACGGTGATCGCAGCCGACGTATATGGCACGGAACGGCGCAGCCCCGAATCCCTGCCGGACGTGCTCGCCGAACGCCGCGACACGCTGGCCGCCGGCGCGAACCCGGCCGGCGAGGCGATCCTGTTCGGCAACGAGGCGCGCGGTCTGCCGCAGGCCGTGCTCGACCAGTGCGACCGCATCGTCTCCATCCCGCTGTACGGCAAGGCCGAATCGCTCAACCTCGGCACCTCGGCCGCGGTGATGCTCATGAGCCTGGCCATGACCCGGTGACGCGGCGTCGACACAGCGGATGTGAACCCTCACGGGCCCCTATGTCGAGTCGTATAGGAACAATGTGAAGTTGGTTTAATGCTTGAAAAATGCATGTTTTCGAACATGCGATGATGCAAGTCAAGGAAAGGGTGCTCGTGGCAGAAGTGCAATTCGATGCCCAGGCGGTGACCGACGCGGTCAACGACGGCATAGCGAAAATCGAGAACGCCTCCAGCTCGGAGGAACTGAAAGCCATCAAAAGCGAGGTCATCAGCGCGCTGACCCAGTCCAGCAAGGCCATCGGCTCGCTGCCGGTCGACCAGAAGAAGGACGCCGGCAAGCTCATGAGCAAGCTGCGCGCCGACTTCGGCCGCGCGTTCGGCGCCAAGGAATCGCAGGTCAAGGCCGACGAGGAAGCCAAGGCCCTGGCCGCCGAGACCGTGGACATGACGCTGCCGGTCGAGCGCAAGCCGCTCGGCGCGCGCCACCCGATCTCCCGCGTGATCGAGGACATCGAGGACTTCTTCACCTCGATGGGCTGGCAGATCTCCGCCGGCCCCGAAGTGGAGACCGAATGGTACAACTTCGACGCCCTGAACTTCGGCCCCGACCATCCGGCCCGCCAGATGCAGGACACGTTCTACGTCAAGGGCAACCAGGCCAAGGACGCCGCCGGCTTCGTCGGCAGCAACATGGTCGTGCGCACGCAGACCTCGTCCGACCAGGTGCGCGCCCTCATCACCCGCGGCGTGCCGCTGTACATCGCGTCCCCGGGCCGCGTGTTCCGCACCGACGAGCTCGACGCCACCCACACGCCGGTCTTCCACCAGTGTGAGGCGCTCGCCGTCGACAAGCACCTGACGATGGCTGATCTCAAGGGCGTGCTCGACAAGCTTGCCGTCGCCATGTTCGGCCCCGAGGCCAAGACCCGCCTGCGCCCGAGCTACTTCCCGTTCACCGAGCCGAGCGCCGAGCTCGACCTGTGGTTCCCCGACAAGAAGGGCGGCCCGGGCTGGCTCGAATGGGGCGGCTGCGGCATGGTCAACCCGAACGTGCTCAAGTCCGCCGGCATCGACCCGGACGTGTACACCGGCTTCGCGTTCGGCGTCGGCGTGGAACGCACGCTGCTGCTGCGCCACGACATCAACGACATGCACGACCTCGTCGAAGGCGACGTGCGATTCAGCGAACAGTTTGTGATGGGGGAGTGAGATAGCCCATGCCCATGATTGATATCGATTGGCTCAAGGACCACGTCGAGGTTCCCGCGGACCTGACCTACGAGCAGCTCGCCAAGGATCTCGTCAAGGTCGGCCTTGAAGAGGAGGAGATCCACTCCTCGCAGGTCACCGGCCCGATCGTCGTCGGCTACGTGGTCGATGCGACCCCGGAACCGCAGAAGAACGGCAAGGTCATCAACTGGTGCCACGTCGACGTCGGACCCGAGTACAACGAGACCGACGAGAACGGCAACAAGGTGCCGCGCGGCATCATCTGCGGCGCGCCGAACATGGCCGCCGGCGAGAAGGTCGTCGTGACCCTGCCGGGAGCCGTGCTGCCCGGCGACTTCAAGATCGAGCCGCGCAAGACCTACGGCCACATCTCCAACGGCATGTGCGCATCCGAACGTGAGCTGGGTCTGGGCGACAACCACGACGGCATCATCCTGCTGCGCAACTACGGCTTCACCCCGGCCGAATACGAGTCCCTGAAGCCCGGCGACGACGCGATGCACCTGCTGCACCTCGACCAGCCGCTGCTCGAGATCAACATCACGCCGGACCGCGGCTACGCGTTCTCCTACCGTGGCGTCGCCCGCGAATACCATCACTCGACCGGCGCGACCTACGTCGATCCGGCGATCGAACTGAACGAGAAGGCACCGGCCGTCACCGGCGACCCGAATGTCACCCCCGACATCGAAGTGCAGATCGAGGACGACAACCCGATCCACGGCGTGCCCGGATGCGACCGCTACTACGCGCGCGCCGTGCGCGGCTTCGACCCGTCCGCCCACACGCCCAACTGGATGCGTCGCCGCCTCGTGCGCGCCGGCATGCGTTCGATCTCGCTTGCCGTGGACGTCACCAACTACGTGATGCTCGACCTCGGCCAGCCGATGCACGCCTACGACCTCGACAAGATCGAAGGCCCGATCGTCGTACGCCGCGCCCGCGAAGGCGAGCAGCTCACCACGCTCGACGGCAAGAACCATGAGCTGAGCACGGAAGACCTGCTCATCACCGATTCGCCGAACGGCGAACGCGGCTCGCGCATCCTCGGCCTGGCCGGCGTGATGGGCGGCCTGTACGGCGAAGTCACCGCGGACACCAAGAACATCCTGCTCGAAGCCGCGCACTTCGACCAGGTCACGATCGCCCGTTCCGCGCGCCGCCACAAGATCCCGTCCGAGGCGTCCCGCCGATTCGAGCGCGGCGTCGACTCGCAGCTGCAGCCGGCCGCCGCCCAGATGGCCGCCGAACTGCTGTCGCGCTACGGCGACGGCGAGCCGAGCGAACATCCGGCCGACGTCAACAACGTCGTGTTCCGCCGACCGATCCACTTCAAGGCGAGCGAGGTCGCCCGCGTGGCCGGCCTGAACCTCGACGTGAACCGCATCAGCGACATCCTCACCGACATCGGCTGCCGTGTGGCCGGCGGCGGCAACGGCGAGTTCTCCGTGACCGCGCCGAGCTGGCGTCCGGATCTCAACGAGCCGTGCGATCTGGTCGAGGAAGTGGCCCGCCTCGTCGGCTACGACGAGATCCCGGTCACCGTGCCGCCGGCACCGGTCGAAGGCACGGTCGGACTCACCTCCGAGCAGCGCCATCGCCGTGAGGTCGCCAACGAACTCGCCGAATACGGCATGGTCGAAGCGCTGAGCTACCCGTTCATCGGCGACGAGGAATACAAGGAGTTCTCGTACGATCCCGAGACCATCAAGCCCGTGAGCGTCGAGGTCGCCAACCCCCTGGCCGGCAACCGCCCGTACCTGCGCCGCGACATCCTGCCGACCCTCGCCGGCACCGTGCAGCTCAACCTGCGCCGCGGCCTCGAGAACATCGCCCTGTACGAGATCGGCCACGTCTACCTGTGGGATCCGAACGCGCCCGCCATTCCGGCCCTGCCCGGCGGCATCAAGCCGACCGACGAGCAGCTCGCCGCACTTGATGCCGGACTGCCCAAGCAGCCGATGCACGTCGCCGGCATCCTGACCGGCCTGGCCGAGAACGCCGGCTGGCTCGGCGGCAAGCGCGCCGTCGACTGGAGCGACGCCGTCGAGGCGGTGCGCCGCATCGCCGACCGTCTGGGCGCCGACCTGACCTTCGACCAGCCGGCCGCCGCCGACGTGCCCGCCCAGTGGCATCCCGGCCGCGCCGCACGCGTGATGGCCGGTGACACGTTCGTCGGCATGGTCGGCGAACTGCACCCGCACGTCAACGAGGCGCTCGGCTTCCCGGCACACTCCGCCGCGTTCGAGCTCGATCTCGACGCGCTGTTCGCCACGCTCGACGGCAAGCCCGTGCAGGCCAAGCCGATCTCCACGTTCCCGCCCGTCAAGCAGGATCTGGCCTTCACCGTGCCGACCGCGGTGAGCGCCGCCCAGCTGGAGGCCGTGATCCGCGAGGCCGCAGGCGACGCGCTCGAATCGATCGAACTGTTCGACGTGTTCACCGGCGACCAGATCGGCGAGGGCCTGAAGTCGCTCGCGTTCGCCGTCGTGTTCCGCGCCCCCGACAGGACGCTGACCGCCGACGACAGCGAGGCGATCCGCAAGGCGATCGTCGACAAGGCCGGCGAACTCGGCGCGCAGCTGCGTGCGTGATCTTCGATGAGGGATGGGGCTGCCCGCAAGACGGGAAGCCCCATTTTTCAACCAACAGTAAGGACCTCCCAGACCATGACCGATTCCCAGACCAACAACGGCGACCAGCCGGACGAGCAGCCGCAGTACGGGCAGTACCAGCAGCCGGAATACGGTGCGATGGCAAACCAGTATCCGGCCGGATACGACCCCTACGTCTACGGCAAGCCGCAGGAGCAGCCGGCGGCCCAGCAGCAGTCCGCAAACGGGCAGCAGCAGGCCACACCTGCGCCCAACCAGTATCAGGGCGAACCCACCGGCAAATACATGCCGTTCGGCGGCCCCGCACAGATCGGCACCCCGTACGAGCCGGCACAGCAGAACGGCGGGCAGGGACAGCCGTACGGCAACGCATACCGGCAGCAGCCGGTGCCGCCGCACACGCCGCGCTACATCAACGGCATCGACGTCGAGGATCCGAACCAGAACCCGCTGTACGGGCGCTGGGACATGCTGTCGATCTTCTCGCTGGTGTGTGCGCTGCTGTTCCCGCTGCCCGTGCTGCCGGCCATCATGGGCGCAGCCTCGATGCGGCGTACCCGGCTCTTCCACATGAAGGGGTTCTGGCTGGGCTTCGCGGCCGTGTTCATCAACGTGTTCTACACGATCATGGTGATCTGGCTCGCGGTCAACGGCATGAGCATGTTCGACTACTACCAGCAGATGCTCGACATGCTCGAAAGCCAGACCGGCGACGGCGGCACCGGCGGCACGGTCAGCGCGTGACGCGGCGGAACGGAACCTGTGCCTGAAGCGCCTCTCCCGATCAGGGGAGGCGCTTCGTCGTATTCGGGGGCGTGCCGTCGTGCTCACCCGCCCCTGCGGCGTGGTTTCGCATGCCGATACCACAACACTGCATAGTTATGCAATGTACTGCATAAAGTGTATAGTGACTGCTTGTTCGTGATCGTCAAGGAAAAGAGCAACGATATGGCGAAATATACCGTGGCCGTGGCGGGGGCGACCGGATACGCCGGCGGCGAGGCGCTGCGCATTCTCGCCGCACACCCCGACTTCGAGGTGACGTGCGTCGCCGGCCATTCGTCGGTGGGCGACAAGCTCGGCAAACACATGCCGCACATCCCGCAGCTGGCCGACCTGACCGTGGAGGACACCACCGCCGACGTGCTGAACGGGCACGACGTGATCATCCTCGCCCTGCCGCACGGCGCGTCGGGCGCCCTGGCCGCGCAGCTCGACCCCGAGGCCGTGGTCGTCGACCTCGGCGCGGACCACCGTCTCGAGGAGCGTGCCGCATGGGACGCCTATTACGGCGGCGACTTCTACGAGCACTGGACGTACGGTATGCCCGAACTGCTGCTCGGCAAGGACGCCTCCGGCGAGTATCGCCGCCAGCGCGAGCGGTTGGCCGGGGCCAAGCGCATCGCCGGGCCTGGCTGCAACGTGACCGCCACGACACTGGCCATGCAGCCGGGCGTCGCCGAAGGACTCGTGGAGACCAAGGGATTGGTCGCCGATCTGGCGGTCGGATACTCGGGAGCCGGCAAGAACCTCAAGCGCACGAACCTGCTGGCCGCTGAGGCGTTCGGCTCGGCCGTGCCCTACGGCGTGGGCGGCACGCACCGCCACATCCCTGAGATCCTACAGAACCTCGCGCACGCGGCCGGCCTCGGCGCCTCGGCCGCCAATGGTTTCGCACTCGGTTTCACGCCGATCCTCGTGCCGATGTCGCGTGGCATCCTCGCCGTCGTTTCCGCGCCGATGACCGACAAGGCCGTTTCGATGTCCGACAACGAGATCCGTGATATCTGGCTGAACGCCTATGCCGGGCAGGAATTCATCAACGTACTGCCGCAGGGCGTTTTGCCGGCCACCGCCAACGTCATCGGGTCGAACGCCGCGCACGTCCAGGTCGTCACCGACCGCAACGCCGGCCGCCTGATCGCGTTCGCCGCCATCGACAACCTCAACCGCGGCACCGCCGGCCAGGCGGCGCAGTCGCTGAACATCGCACTCGGCCTGCCGGAGGACGCGGGCCTGACCAAGATTGGAGTAGCACCATGAGCGTCACATTCGCACAAGGATTTTCCGCGGCAGGCGTGGTGGCGGG
Source organism: Bifidobacterium sp. SO1 (assembly GCF_018555335.1). NCBI lineage: Bacteria > Bacillati > Actinomycetota > Actinomycetes > Bifidobacteriales > Bifidobacteriaceae > Bifidobacterium > Bifidobacterium sp. SO1. Next base: position 23,899 of record NZ_JAFEJR010000002.1, read on the forward strand.
CATCTCCGCCCACGCCGGCAAGAAGGACCTCGCACTCGTCGTCAACAACGGCCCGCTGGACGCGGCCGCAGGCGTGTTCACCTCGAACCGCTTCTGCGCCGCCCCGGTGCAGTGGTCGCGCAAGGCGGTCGCCGACGGCCGGCTCAAGGCCGTGATCCTCAACTCCGGCGGCGCGAACGCATGCACCGGCGAGGCGGGATACCGCCAGTCCGAAGCCACCGCCGAAACCGTGGCGGCACTCGTGAACGCCAAGGCCGCCGACGTCGCCGTATGCTCCACCGGCCTGATCGGCGAACTGCTGCCGCTCGACCATGTGCTCGCCGGCGCCAAGGCCGCCTACGGCGCGCTGGCCGCCACCGCCGAGGCCGGCGCCGACGCATCCCACGCCATCATGACCACCGACACCAAGCCGAAGACCGTGGAGCTCGAAAGCAAGGCCGGCTGGCGCATCGGCGGCATGGTCAAGGGCTCGGGCATGATCGCCCCACAGCTGGCCACCATGCTGTGCGTCATCACCACCGACGCCGTCGTGTCCGCGGGCCAGCTGCAGGCCGCGCTGAACGCCGGCGTGAACACGTCGTTCAACCGCATCGACGTGGACGGCTGCATGTCCACCAACGACACGGTGCTGCTGCTCGCCTCCGGCGCCTCCGGCGTCGAACCCGACCCGGACGAATTCAACGACCTCGTCGCCTCCGCCTGCGCGTCGCTGGCCCGCCAGATCGTCGGCGACGGCGAAGGCGCGAGCCACGACATCCGCATCAGCGTCACCGGCGCCACCACCGAAGCCGCCGCACTGGCCTGCGGCCGCGCGGTCGCCGCATCGAACCTGCTCAAATGCGCGATCAGCGGCAACGACCCGAACTGGGGGCGCATCGTCTCCTCGCTGGGCACCGTGCCCGCCGACGTGGCGCCCTACGACGTGGCCAAGGTGACCGTCGACGTCAACGGCGTGCGCATCTGCGAGAACGGCGGCGCCGGCCGCGACCGCAGCGAGGTCGACATGACCCCGCGCGAGGTCCACATCGACATCGACCTCAACGCCGGGGACGCCGAAGCCACCGTTTGGACCGACGACCTGACCCACGAATACGTCCACATCAACGCCGACTACGAAAGCTGACAGACAAGACCAATGGCTGATATCAAGGGACCTGGTTTCCACTTCGACGTGCACACCGACCTGCGCGCCGACCAGAAGGCCGAAGTGCTCATCGAGGCGCTACCGTGGCTCGAGGAGTTCGCCGGCCAGCGCATCGTCGTCAAATACGGCGGCAACGCGATGATCGACGACCACTTGAAGCAGTGCTTCGCCGAGGACATGGTGTTCCTGCGGCAGGTGGGTCTGCACCCGGTCGTCGTGCACGGCGGCGGCCCGCAGATCTCGCAGATGCTCAAGGCGCTCGGCATCAAGTCCGAGTTCAAGGGCGGCCTGCGCGTCACCACTCCCGAGGCGATGGACGTGGTGCGCATGGTGCTCACCGGCAAGGTGTCGCGCGAGCTCGTCGGCCTGATCAACGCGCACGGCCCGCTCGCCGTCGGACTGTCCGGCGAGGACGGAGGCCTGTTCTCCGCCATGCAGCGCAGGCCGGTCATCGACGGCAAACCTACCGACGTCGGCCTGGTCGGCGACGTGGTGAGCGTCGACGCGTCGGCCGTTGAGGATCTCATCGCGGCCGGTCGCATCCCGGTCGTCTCCTCCGTCGCCCCGAACGAGGACGACGCGACCGAAGTGCTCAACGTCAACGCCGATTCCGCCGCCGCGGCCCTCGCCGCAGCGCTCGGCGCACGCAAGCTTGTGGTTCTGACCGACGTTGACGGCCTGTACGCCGACTGGCCCGACCGCAATTCGCTGATCGGCCGCATCGGCGTGGAGAACCTTCGCGACATGCTGCCCGACCTCGAATCGGGCATGCGCCCGAAGATGGAGGCGTGCGTGCGCGCCATCGACGGCGGTGTGCCGCAGGCGCACATCATCGACGGCCGCAAGCCGCATTCCATCCTGAACGAGATTTTCACCAGCGCGGGCATCGGCACGATGGTCGTGCCCGAGGACGGTGTCGAAATGAGGAGTTCGTATGGCTACTGAGCAGAAGGAAACGTTGGGATCCGAGGATTCCAAGTGGCTGGGGGAGTACTCCCAGGTGCACATGAACGTGTTCGGCACGCCGCTGCGCGTGCTCGACCACGGCCAGGGCGCGCATGTGTGGGACGTCGACGGCAACGAATACCTCGACTTCCTCGCCGGCATCGCCGTCAACTCGATCGGTTACGCGCATCCCAAGTGGGTGGAGGCCGTGAGCCGCCAGGCCGCGAAGGTGGCGCACACCAGCAACTACTTCGCCACCGAACCGCAGATCACACTCGCCGCCAAGCTCGTCAAGCTCGCCGGTGCGCCGGAAGGCTCGCACGTCTACTTCGGCAACTCGGGAGCCGAAGGCAACGAGGCGGCCATCAAGCTCGCCAAGCTCTACGGCCGCACGCTGCCGGGGGCAACCCCCTCGATCGGCGGCAAGCCGGCGCGCATCATCGCGCTCACCCACGGCTTCCACGGCCGCACGCTCGGCGCGCTGTCCGCCACTTGGAAACCCGCCATCCGCACGCCGTTCGAGCCGCTCGTGCCGAACATCGAATTCGTCGAGGCCGGCGACCCGGTCGCCCTGTACGAGGCGTTCGCCCAGACCGGCCAGGGCCACTACGGCAAGGGGCCGGTCGCCGCGGTGATCATGGAGCTCATCCAGGGCGAGGCCGGCGTGCGCCCGCTCGGCGCCGACTACGTGAAGAAGGCACGCCAGATGTGCGACGCGAACGGCGCGCTGCTCATCATCGACGAGGTGCAGACCGGCATGGGCCGCACCGGCGCATGGTTCGCCTTCCAGCGTGAGGACCTCTCCGGCGGCATCGTGCCCGACATCGTCACGTTCGCCAAGGGCGTCGCCGGCGGCTTCCCGATGGGTGGCATGATCGCCTTCGGTTCCAAGCTCTCCGCTCTGTTCACGCCCGGATCGCACGGTTCGACGTTCGCAGGCAATCCGCTGGGTGCCGCCGCGGCGCTCGCCACGATCGGCGTGATCGAGGACGAGGATCTCGTCTCCAACGCCGAGGAGCGTGGCAGGCAGCTGCGCGACGGCATCATGGCCGCCGACAACCCGCTGTTCGAATCCGTACGCGGCCGCGGCCTGCTCGACGCGATCCAGCTTGGCCATCCATGCGCCCACGCGGCCATGAACTGGGCGCTCGAACACGGCCTTATCGTCAACGCGGTCGCCGCCGACGCGCTGCGTCTCGCGCCGCCGCTCAACGTCACCGCCGAGGACATCGACCAGGCGGTCGCCATCCTCGCCCGCATCCCCAACGATCTTCCCAACGACTGAAACGACTGATAGGAGTATCCAATGACCGGTCAGCTTCGCCACATGCTGCGCGACGACGATCTCAATCATGAGGAGCAGAAGCAGGTCCTCGAACTCGGCATGAAGTTCCGCGAGAACCGCTTCTACAAGCAGCCGTTCGCCGGCCCGCAGGCCGTCGCCGTGCTGTTCGACAAGCCCTCCACCCGCACCCGCTCCAGCTTCTCCATCGGAGTCGCCGAGCTCGGCGGCTATCCGCTCGTCATCGACAAGTCCGGATCCCAGCTCGGCCGCGGCGAGCCGGTCGCCGACACCGCGCGCGTGCTCACCCGCATGGCCTACGGCATCGTCTGGCGCACCTTCGGCCAGGACCGCGTCGAGGAGATGGCCAAATACGCCACATGCCCGGTCGTCAACGCGTTGACCGACGACTTCCACCCCTGCCAGGTGCTCGCCGACTTCCTGACCATCGCGCAGTTCCGCGGCGGCGTGGATGCGCTCGCCGGCAAGACCATCGCCTACGTGGGCGACGCGGCCAACAACATGGCCAACTCCTACCTGCTGGCCGGTGCGGTCGCCGGCATGCACGTGCGCGTCGCCGGACCGTACGGTTACCTGCCGCGCAAGGACATCGTGGAGGACGCCGAACGCATCGCCGCCGAGAACGGCGGCTCGATCCTCGTCACCACCGATCCGCGCGAGGCCGTAGCCGACGCCGACTGCGTCTTCACCGACACATGGGTCTCGATGGGCGAGGAGGCGGAGTACGCGATTCGCTCCAAGCCGTTCTGGGACTACCAGGTCAACGACGAGTTGATGGCGCTCGCCAAGCCGGACGCGCTGTTCCAGCACTGCCTGCCCGCCTACCGCGGCAAGGAGGTCACCGCATCGGTGATCGACGGCCCGCAGTCCGTGGTGTGGGATGAGGCCGAGAATCGTCTGCACGCGCAGAAGGCGCTCCTGACCTGGCTGGTCGGCCAGCAGCGCGGCGACGAAAGCCTGCTCGCATGAATGACTCCAATACGCCGGTGCAGCGTCCCGCGACGCGAGCCGCGCGGTTGAGCGTGATCGAGGAGATCCTGCTCAACCACATCATCACGTCGCAGTCGCAGCTCTCCGGCATTCTCTCCGATGAGGGCATCGACGTGACGCAGGCCACGCTCAGCCGTGATCTTGACGAGATAAACGCGATGAAGACGCGGCTCAAGGACGGCACGATCGCCTACACCGTGGGCGATCATGCCGTGCACGAGGCCGCCGGCATCGGGGAGAAGGCCGAACAGCAGATGGCGAAGGTGCTGGGAGGCCTGGTCACGTCGGTGGCCGCGGCGAAGAACCTGATCGTCGTGCACACGCCGTCCGGCGCTGCGCAGTACGTGGCCAGCGTGGTCGACAAGCAGCCGATCGACGGCGTGCTCGGCACGATCGCCGGCGACGACACCGTGATGGTGATCTGCTCCGACGACGAGACGGCCGAGGCCCGTGCACAATGGCTGTTGTCCATCGCGTCCAAAAACTGATACGCCCGCCACGCCGAATGCATAAATATACAAGCATGTGCATATACTTGCATCAGCTGACTTTTACAGAAAGGCAATCATGAGCGATAACAAGCGCATCGTACTCGCATACTCGGGCGGCCTGGACACGTCCGTCGCCATCTCATACCTCAAGGAGCGCACCGGCAAGGACGTCGTGGCGGTCTCCCTCGACGTCGGCCAGGGCGGCGAAAGCCTCGAGACCATCAAGCAGCGCGCGCTCGCCTGCGGCGCCGTGGAATCCTACGTGGTCGATGCCCGCGACGAGTTCGCCAACGAGTACTGCATGATGGCCCTCAAGGCCAACGCCATGTACGAGGGCGTGTACCCGCTGGTCTCCGCCATCTCCCGCCCGCTCATCTCCAAGCACCTCGTGCGCGCCGCCCACCAGTTCGGCGCCGACACGATCTCCCACGGCTGCACCGGCAAGGGCAACGACCAGGTCCGCTTCGAGGTGTCCATCGCCTCGATCGACCCGACGCTCAAGGCCATCAGCCCGATCCGCGACCTGTCGCTGACCCGCGACGTGGAGATCGCGTTCGCCAAGGAGCACAAGCTGCCGATCACCCAGACCGAGAAGTCCCCGTACTCCATCGACCAGAACGTGTGGGGCCGCGCCATCGAGACCGGCTTCCTCGAGGATCCGTGGAACGCGCCGACCAAGGACTGCTACTCCTACACCGACGATCCGGCCTTCCCGCCGGTCGAGGACGAGGTGACCATCGAGTTCAGGCAGGGCATTCCGGTCAAGATCGACGGCCGCGACGTCACCCCGCTGCAGGCCATCGAGGAGCTCAACCGCCGCGCCGGCGCGCAGGGCATCGGCCGCATCGACCTCATCGAGGACCGTCTTGTCGGCATCAAGTCCCGCGAGCTGTACGAGGCGCCGGGCGCCGTGGCGCTCATCACCGCGCACCAGGAGCTCGAGAACTGTTGCCTCGAGCGCGAGCAGCACCGCATCAAGCGCGACATCGACAAGCGCTGGGCCGAGCTGGTCTACGACGCGCAGTGGTTCTCCCCGGCCGTGCGCTCGCTCAACGCGTTCATCGAGGAGACGCAGAAGTACGTCTCCGGCGAGATCCGCATGACCCTGCACGGCGGCCGCGCGGTCGTCACCGGCCGTCGCTCCGACGCCTCGCTGTACGACTACAAGCTCGCCACCTACGATTCCGGCGACACCTTCGACCAGAAGTCCTCCAACGGCTTCATCGACATCTACGGCCTGCCGTCCCGCGTCGCCGCCGCCCGCGACGTCCGCTTCGGCAACGGCATCGAAGTCCCGGACAACGCCGTCGAGTGACGTTTCCCGCGCGCTGACCGACCGTACGTAGCGTCAAGACCTCTTCGCACCATGCGAAGAGGTCTTTTGCATATCCGCGCAGCCAGCCTTCCCCATCTGCTTGGGAACAGCGTAAGTTGGGGGATTGCGGAACGACATATTCGGGGTTGTCGGGCAAGGCGAAGGAAGATTTCGGACATGGCGAGGCTCGTTTTGTTCCTTACACGAATGTATTTGATAACCCGGTTGCGGATGCAGATCGTCTAGAGGCAATCGAGATCGACCATCGTCAGAACGAGGTCAGACGAGGTGATGCCTTGTTTACGGTGTCTTCGGAGACGCCCGAGGAAGTCGGCATGTCTTCTGTTTGGCCTGTCAATAAGCCGAATGTCTACTTGAACAGCTTCTGTTTCGGTTATAGGCAAGATGGCACTTTTGATTCAAAATACTTGGCGTATATGTTGAGATCGTCCGAGGTCAGAGCGCAGATGACGTTGCTGGCGCAGGGCATTTCGCGGTTCAATATATCAAAGAGCAAGGTGATGGAGCTGTCCGTCCCGGCTCCTGGTCTTGCCGAGCAGCAGGCCATCGGCCGGTTCTTCTCGCGGCTCGACGCCCTCATCACCCTTCATCAGCGTAAGCTGATATTTACCACTCGTCCGATAACAGGAAATCGGCGACATGCATGGTGATGATGCCTTCGTAATTGCCTTCCGCATATTCGTCGGTGCACAGTACGTATTTCGGATGGTTGTCGCGGATGCTCAGCAGTCGTCCGTATTCGCGATCCCGCGTGCTCTGGTCTCCTAGTGTCTGCGCGATCTGAATGTACATCACGCGATCCTGTTTACTGGCGACAAAATCGATTTCAGCGGTTCCGATTTTACCAATGCACGGCTGCCATCCACGGCGCAGCAGTTCGACATACACGAGGTTCTCCAGCATGGCGGCGACACTGTCCGGACGATATCCGAGCACCGCATACCGCAACGAGGTGTCGGCCAGATAGAACTTCTCCTGCGTTTTCAGAATCTCCTTGCCTTCCAGATCGTATCTGGAACAGCGATGGAGAATATAGGCCGATTCGAGTTTCCTCAGGTAGGAATAGACGGTTTCCGCATCGATGGAACGGCTCTGGCTCTTAAGATATTTGGTTATGCCCGATGCCGAGAATGTTCGCCCGATATTGTCGAAGGTGTATCTCACGATGCGTTCCAGCTGGTCGACCTTGCGAATGCTGTTGCGGCGCACAATATCGGTGAAGATCGTCGAATTGTAGATGTCGCGGACGATCGCATACACCTGGCCGTCCGTATATGCGGTGAGACAGGTCGCGGGGAATCCTCCGCGGCGTATGTATCCGCCGAGACGGCGGTGCGTGTCGCCGTCTCCGTCTCCCGTTCCGTATTCGTCGCAGAATCCCAGATACTCTCGGAACGACAAGGGAAACACGCGGAAGGCGATGTATCGGCCGGTCAGGTACGTCGAAATTTCCGACGACATCATCCTTGAATTGGATCCGGTGACATAGATGTCAACGTTGTGCTCCGACATCAGAGAGTTGACCACGCGTTCCCAGCCGTCGATTTCCTGCACCTCGTCCAGAAACAGGTAAGCACGCGCGGGTTCATCTGCATCCGCTGACGGCAGGGCATCGGACAGCTGACGGTACAGCTCCGCCGCGCTCCAACCGTCATATTGCATGGAGTCGAAGGAGTATCTGATGATGCGTCGCGGATCGACGCCGCGCTGCGTCAGTCTGTCTGCTATCTGCCCCATCAGCGTGGATTTGCCGCAACGACGGACTCCCGTAAGGATTTTCACCAGCGGAGCGTCGATATAGGGTTCGATCACGGCAAGATAGTCCGGGCGAGGCAAAGTCAGGTGGGACATAATGGTAGAGCCCTTTCTTTCATCCCGCCAGGATTGACGGTCATAAACCAGTATAGCTATAGTTTAAGGTTACTTTTCCGATTATAACCTAATAAACTTTCTCCATTGCCATTTTTCTTAGGTTATAACCCAATTTTAGTCGAAATATCCATAACGAAGGACTCATCATGACCGACACCAAGCAAGAAACACTGTTCTGCGACTACTACGCGCAATGGGTCAGCGTCTACAAAGAAGGCGCGATCCGCGACGTGACGATGAAGAAATACAGGATCACGCAGGCATGGCTCGCCAAACTCATCCCCGATCTCAAACTGTCCGATTTCGACCGAGTCAGCTATCAGAAACTCATCAACGGCTATGCCGAATATCACGAACGGCAAACGACCATGGACTTTCATCACCAGTTGAAGGGCGCCATTCTCGATGCCGTCGACGAAGGATTCATCCAGCGCGACCCTACCCGTAAGGTCATCATCAAAGGGAAGCAGCCCCGGCAGAAGAAGCAGAAGTATCTCAACCAGTTCGAATTGCACGCGATCCTCGCCGATCTCACGCTTGGCGCGGAGCCAAGCTGGGATTGGCTGATACTGCTCATCGCGAAGACCGGACTGCGGTTTTCGGAAGCGCTGGGTCTGACCCCGAATGATTTCGATTTCGTGCACCAGACGCTTTCCGTGAACAAGACGTGGGATTACAAGAACGGCGGTGGATTCGTCCCGACGAAGAACGCCTCATCCGTTCGCAAGGTGCAACTTGACTGGCAGCTCATCATGCAGCTGTCGGCGCTGCTGAAAGCATTGCCGGAGAGCAAGCCCATTTTCGTCAAGGATGGCGGCAAAGTATACAACTCAACGGCGAACGGCATTCTCGCCAAGCATTGCGAACGAGTCGGCGTGCCGGTGATCTCGATACACGGGCTTCGGCATACGCATGCGTCGTTACTGTTGTTTGCCGGAGTCTCCATTGCCAGCGTTTCCAAGCGGCTTGGGCATGCGAGCATGAACACGACTCAGGATACGTATCTGCATGTCATCCGCGAATTGGAAAACAAGGACGTGGATATTGTGATGCGGGCGTTATCGACGTTGATGTAAGGTATCGCGCTGCGCGCGATGCTGTGCTGTTGGCGGCGCGTTTCGCGCCGTGACGCTCCCCCAGTCAGCTTCGCTGACAGCGTCCTGCAATTGCGGGCGGCCTGCGGCCGTGCTCTGTCGGCTCGCTGTCGCTCGCATCTCGCCTACAAACACCGCCGGTGTTTGCTTCACGGCTCGGCCCTCAGCCGAGGGGACCGAGGCTCCGCCAGCTTCAACGCCGTCGAACGGTTTCTGGCGCTTACGCTGATGAAGGGTGATGAGGGCGTCGAGCCGCGAGAAGAAGGAACCTATCCGTTTCTGCTCCCCAGCTGAGCAGACAACGACCTCTGACTCATTGATTGCCTGCTTAGACAGACTCGGCAATCCTGTCGATTCATCCTTGCTTTTCCAGTCAGTATTCAGGAAAAGACAGAGCGCAAAATTCAAATCAACATCGTTGCACGGAATCGCATAAAACAGCGTATCCACAGTCCAAAATGGCGCGATAAGTTTATACGGACGGTCGATAGTGCCTTTTCTTCCGATGCCAATGGCGTCCACGTCATACGACAACGCCTCACTGACACTCGTCATGTAACCGCCTGTTCCGTAAACCGGAATATCACCCTCGGAAAGATGTTTGTAGTCACGGCCACTGCAAACATCAACTATTTCCTCCAACTTACGCTGTTCCCAAGCAGACGTATAATGAATGCATTTGTATTGCAGTTTGAAAGTGCGGCGAGGCGATGACTTATTCAAACCTCATAGAAAAGGGCGCTGGGGAAACCGAGATACGAGCGTACCTTGTCGATGGTGATACGGTTCCTGTCACCATGCGTATTCCCGCGAATCTCCGGGATTCCGCCAAGGAGGCCGCAGCGCTTCGCGGCATGAGCTTCTCGGCATTCGTGAGGGTCTGCCTCATCAATGAGCTGATCAAGGATGGCGAGCGATGATTCATCTCACCACCATGACCATGCAGCTTATCGACAATGATCCGGATGGCATTCGCATTTGCCGTGTGGAAGGCGAGTCGTTGGTCACCATCGTGGTTCCAAGAGATAAGTTGGCTGAAGCAAAGAGACTGCCAAATGTGCCGGAACGGGGCGTGTACTACCTGTTGGATGAGGACCACGGCGTGCTCGGCCGCGTGTATGCCGGGCAGACCACGCAGGGGCTTGCCCGTCTTGAAGACCATAAGGCCAAGAAGGAGTTCTGGAACAAGGCCGTCATGTTCCTTGACGGCGACATCAACATCGACAGGGATGTGTTGGACGCCCTGGAGGCGAAAGCGATTGACTTTGTCCAGCGAAACGGCTCATACGAGACGGATAATACGTATCTTCCCAGTCCGCATGTGAACCCGTATAAAGAGCAACGGGTCGAGAAGCTGCACGAGAGCATGCTGTTTCGCATGAAAGTCCTCGGTTATGATCTCAATCGTTCGGAAACCGCGGCGCATGTGAGCGAAGGATTTCACACCAAGAAGAACGGAATCTCGGCAACCGGGAAATACGATAAGGTAACCGGGCGGTTTACCGTCCTTGCCGGTTCCGAGGTTGAACTGAGACGCGGCATTATCAAGAACCGAGGAGCTATCGCCGCCCGCGAGCAGCTCTTCGGCAGTCAAAAAGGCAAGGCGAAGCTTGACCATGACGTGACCTTCGCCAGCCCGTCCACGGCCGCAGTGTTCGTTCTCGGTGGTAGCCAAAATGGCTGGACCGAATGGGTGAACGATCAAGGCAAGACTCTCGATGAAGTGTACAGGAACAAGGAGCATATGAATGAATAAGCAGCAGCTCGCCGCGAGGATTTGGGAATCGGCCAATCGGATGCGCTCGAAGATCGAGGCGAACGAGTACAAGGATTACATTCTTGGCTTTATCTTCTACAAGTTCCTCTCGGAAACGCTGGTGGCACGGTTGCATGAGGATGATTGGACCGATGAGGACCTGCCCGCACTGGTCGAGGACGATACCGAAACCGTGGAGGATGTGCGCCAGCTGTGCGGCTACTTCATCTCCTACGACAACCTGTTCTCCACATGGATCGCCTCAGGCTCCGACTTCACCATTGCCGATGTGCGTGAGGCGCTGTCGGCGTTCGAGCGCAACATCAACCCTGCGCACCGGCGTGTGTTCGCCGGTATTTTCGAAACGCTCCAGACCGGTTTGTCGAAGCTTGGCACCGACGAGCGCAGCCGTTCCAAGGCCGCCCGTGACCTGATCTACCTCATCAAGGACATTCCGATGGACAGCCGCGAGGGCTACGACACCCTCGGCTACATCTACGAGTACCTGATCGACAAGTTCGCCTCCAACGCAGGCAAGAAGGCCGGCGAATTCTACACGCCGAGCGAGGTCTCCCAACTGATGAGCGAAATCATCGCATGGCATCTGCAGGGCCGCGACGAGATCGAGATCTACGACCCCACGTCCGGTTCCGGCTCGCTGCTCATCCACATCGGTCAGGCCGTCGCCCGCCGCAACGGCAATCCGAACGGCATCAAGTACTATGCGCAGGAACTCAAGGAAAACACGTACAACCTCACGCGTATGAACCTGGTGATGCGCGGCATCCTGCCCAGCAATATCTTCGCCCGCAACGGCGATACGCTCAAAGCCGACTGGCCGTGGTTCGATTCCGATGAGACTCGCGACGAAACGTATACGCCGCTGTTCGTGGATGCGGTCGTCTCGAACCCGCCGTATTCGCAGAACTGGGAGCCGCCGGCACCAGGCGAGGACGTCCGCTTCGAATACGGCATCGCACCCAAGTCCAAGGCCGATTATGCGTTCCTGCTGCATGACCTGTACCATCTGCGCGACGACGGCATGATGTGCATCGTCCTGCCACACGGCGTGCTGTTCCGTGGGGGAGAGGAAGGCGCGATTCGCAAGAATCTCGTGGAGCATCACCATATCCAGGCCATCATCGGTCTGCCGGCGAACATCTTCTTCGGCACCGGCATCCCCACCATCGTGATGGTGTTGCGCAAGCATCGCGACGACGACCATGTGCTTATCGTGGACGCGTCCAAAGGATTCGCGAAGGACGGCAAGAACAACCGGCTTCGCGCGTGCGACATCCGACGCATCGTGGACGCGGTGACCGGCTCGAAGACAGTCGACAAGTTCAGCCGTTTGGTGAGCATCGACGAGATTCGCGCGAACGACTACAACCTCAACATTCCGCGTTACGTGGATTCGTCCGAACCCGCCGAGCAGTGGGACATCTACGCCACGATGTTCGGCGGCGTGCCGGCGCAGGAGATCGATGCGCTGCACCGGTACTGGGACGTGTTCCCAAGCCTCAAGTCGCAGCTGTTCGCCATGAAAGATGGTCACATCGCGCGCGTTTCCGGCGGCTCGGTGAAGGATGCGGTGTATGGCAACGCCGAAGTGCGGCAGTACGTCGAGCAGTACAAGCAGCGTTTCGCCGATTACCGTGCGTTCCTGAACGGCGAGCTGATCGACGGATACGCCGACGTGGATATCGCCAGCAAACCGGAGCAATTGGCCGATGATCTGTTCCGTCGTCTGCATGACGTGCCGTTGGTGGACGCGTACGCCGCGTACCAGGTGTTCGTGGACGGCTGGAAGATGATCGCCGACGACTTGGAAACGCTGCATAACGAGGGATTCGACGCGGTGCGCAAGGTCGACGCGAACATGACCGTCAAGAAGAAGGGCGGCAAGGACGTCGAAGTGCAGGACGGCTGGCGAGGCCATATTCTGCCGTTCGCGCTCGTGCAGGAACGTCTGATGATGGCCGATCTGGCCGAAATCGCTGCTCAGGAGCGTCGTCTGAGCGAGATCGGGCAGGAACTGAACGATCTGCTGGAGAGCGTGGACGAGGACGACAAGAGCTCGGATGCGATCAACGAGGACGGCGACGCGTTCGTGCCGGCCGAAGTGAAGAAGGCCGCCAAGTCGATCGGCAAGCATCCCGACACTGAGTTCGACCGTACGATTGTGGCCGCGAACCGGCTGATCGACGAGGAGAAGACGGTCAAGAAGGCCATCAAGGAACTCAATGCTGCGCTGGAAGACAAGACCGCGACGGTCATCGAGCATCTGACCGACGAACAGACGACCGAACTGCTGAGCGCCAAGTGGATCGAACCGTTGCAGACCAAACTCGAAGCGCTGCCGACCGCCGTACTCGATGAACTCGTGGCGAAGGTCGCGGCCTTGAACGAGAAGTACGCGACCACGTACGCCGACGTGTGCGGTCAGATTCATGACGCCGAGCGCGAACTTGGTTTGATGCTCGACCAGCTGACCGGCGACGAATTCGACATGGCCGGCATCGCCGAACTCAAGGCCCTGCTGGGAGGTGAGTGAGATGGCTGATTCGAACGTACCTTCGATTCGTTTTCAGGGTTTTACTGACCCTTGGGAACAGCGTAAGTTGGGTGATGTTGCTGAAATTGTTGGAGGTGGCACACCCGACACGAGCAATCCTGATTACTGGGATGGTGATATTGATTGGTATTCGCCCGTCGAACTGGGAGAACAAATCTACGCCGATGGCAGTGTAAGACGGATCACCGAGCAAGGGTTTAAGAATTGCTCTGCGAAGATGCTACCGAAAGATCAGACGATTCTTTTCACAAGTCGTGCTGGGATTGGGAATACGGCTATACTACGCCGATCTGCATGCACGAATCAAGGATTCCAGTCTCTTGTTATCGGTGCAGATGCAGATGTCTATTTCATCTATTCGATGAGTGCTCGTATTAAGAAATGGGCGGAAGAGAAAGCATCCGGATCGACCTTTCTTGAGATATCCGGCAAGCAGCTTGCTGCTATGCCTATTCAGTTGCCGTTGCTCGCCGAGCAGCGGGCCATCGGCCGGTTTTTCTCCCGCCTCGATTCCCTCATCACCCTTCATCAGCGTAAGTACGACAAGTTGGTTGTGCTGAAGAAGTCGATGCTCGAACAGATGTTCCCTCGAGAGGGTGAGTTGGCGCCGCGTATTCGTTTCTCCGGTTTTACTGACCCTTGGGAACAGCGTAAGTTGGGGGATTGCGGAACGTTTCATCGTGGTGAACGATTCACTGCCGCTGATTATGTGGATGAAGGCATCCCTTGTATTCACTATGGCGAGATTTACACAAGTTATGGTGACACTGCTTATGATGTCTTTTCTCATCTTCGCATCGATATGGCAAAATCTCTTCGATACGCCCATCCGGGAGATTTGATAATTGCCGCAACGAGTGAAAATGTTGAAGATGTATGCAAAGCTGTTGCGTGGCTTGGCGATTGCAATGTCGCGATTCATGATGACAGTTACGCCTTTGCGCATGATGGCGATCCGGTTTTCTACTCGAGTCTGTTCAAAACGAAACATTTCTATGATCAGAAGGCTCAAGCGGCGTATGGCGTGAAGGTAATGCGTGTCGGTTCCGTGGCTCTGGAACGCATGTCTGTATCTGTACCGTCGCTTGCCGAGCAGCGGGCCATCGGCCGGTTCTTCTCTCGTCTTGATGCCCTTATCACCCTTCATCAGCGTAAGTTGATGTTGCTACAGAATATCAAGAAATCCTTGCTCGATAAGATGTTCGTTTAGGAATCGGAGGAATCATGGATCGCAAACGCATCATGGAAGAGGCCATCCATTCCGGCGAAATGGAAGGTGCCTACGTCTCCGCCGAGTTCCGGCGTGATGCCGAACAGTATGTCGACGGCGACTTCACCATCGAGGAGCTTATGACCAGAACCAAGCGCCGTTGGAAGGTCGACAAGCACGAGCCGGAAGCCGCCGCTCATGCCTGACCGGTTCGTCGACCCGTATGTCGATCGGCGGACCGGCATACTGCGTAATCTGGTCGGCGCGACGACCTACGACGAACTGCAGAACGCCGAAGGCGAATTCGTCGCGTTGCGCATGAACGAGTTCTTCACCAGACCGATTCCGCACATGAGCGGATCGTTGGACGACTTCCGTATGCTGCATCGCATCCTGTTCCAGGACATCTATGACTGGGCCGGTGAGATCCGCACCGTGGAAATCCGCAAAAACGTCGAGGGTGCCGAATTCTTCCTGCCGTCGACGAACATTGACATGGGCGTCGGCTGGGCGCAGGGAGAACTGTGGAAAGACAACATGCTTGCCGGTCTTGATCCGCCGAGATTCGCGCAACGGCTGGCCTACCATTACGACAACTACAATTTCATCCATCCGTTCCGTGAAGGCAACGGCCGCGTGCAACGCCTGTTCTGGACGCTGTTGTGCCATGATGCCGGATACGATCTCGACTGGCGTCTCGTCAGCGGCGAGGAGAACGACGAAGCCAGCAGACTCGCGGCGGAAGACCAGAACTACACGATGCTGGAAGCGATATTCCGGCGTATCGCGTCGCCATGCGATCCCGCCGTGCCGATCAGCAACGAATCGCTAGCCGCAGGTCATCTGCGCACCGACGCGCAATAAGCAATACGAAGAAGGAATCGATCATGATCTTCGACAATGAAGCAGACTTCGAGGAGAACGTCATCGCCGTGCTGCAACAGCACGGATGGAAGGACGGCGTGCTCAAGTATCCGACCGAACATGATCTGCTCGAGAACTGGAAATCCATCCTCTATCGCAACAACTGCGGCATCGACCAGCTCGGTCAATATCCGCTGACCGACGGCGAGATGGCGCAGATCATTGAACAGATCGAAACCTTGCGCACGCCGCTCGCGCTCAACTCGTTCGTCAATGGCCGCACCGTTTCCATCAAACGCGACAACGGACAGGACAAGGCGCACTTCGGCAAGGAAGTCAGCCTCTACATCTACGACCGGCAGGAGATCGCCGGCGGCAAAAGCACGTACCAGATCGCGCAGCAGCCGGTCTACCCGGCCAAGAACGCGATGCTCCACTCACGCCGTGGCGACCTCGTGCTGCTCATCAACGGCATGCCGCTCATCCACATCGAATTGAAGCGCAGCGGCGTGCCCGTCAGCCAGGCGACCAATCAGATCGAGAAATACGCACACGAAGGCGTGTTCGCCGGACTGTTCCGGCTCGTGCAGGTATTCGTCGCCATGAACCCCGACGATGCCGTGTACTTCGCCAATCCGGGCGCGGACCGGTTCAACCCGAGCTACTACTTCCACTGGGCAGACTGGAACAACGAGCCCATCTGCGGCGGCAAGCACCCCGGCGAAGACGAATGGAAGCGATTCTGCGCGAAACTCCTGTCCATTCCGATGGCACACCAACTCATCGGCTTCTACACCGTGGCCGACTCGGCAGACGGATGCCTGAAAGTGTTGCGCAGCTACCAGTACTACGCCGCATCCGCCATCTCCGACGCGGTACGCAAGTGCGACTGGGATGCCCGACCTGCCGTGCCGGGCCGACCGGGCGGCTGCGTGTGGCACACCACCGGTTCAGGCAAAACCATGACCAGCTTCAAGTCGGCGCAGCTCATCGCCGACTCCAAGGACGCCGACAAGGTCATCTTCCTCATGGACCGCATCGAACTCGGCACGCAGTCGCTCAAGGAATACCAGTCCTTCGCCGACAGCGAGGATGACGTGCAAGGCACCGAAAACACGGGCGTGCTGCGTGACAAACTTTCCAGCGACGATCCCAAGGACACGCTCATCGTCACGTCCATCCAGAAAATGAGCAACGTGAAACTCGGCGAACGCGGCGTCACGCAAGCCGAACTCGACCGGCTTGCCGCCAAACGCGTCGTGTTCATCGTCGACGAATGTCATCGCTCCACGTTCGGCGACATGCTGCAGGACATCCGCCGTTCATTCCCGAACGCGATGTTCTTCGGCTTCACCGGCACGCCGATCCTCGACGAAAACCAGAAGAAGCATGCCACCACCGCGATGATCTTCGGCGGCTGCCTGCACCGCTACAGCATCGCCGACGGTATCCGCGACCACAACGTGCTCGGCTTCGACCCGACCATGGTCACCACCTACAAGGACGCCGACGTGCGGCTCGCCGTCGCATTGCACCAGGCAAAGGCCTCGAGCGTGGAAGAAGCGCTCAACGACCCGGACAAGGCCGACGTATACAAGCATTACATGGACAAACGCCAAATGCCCATGGCGTCGGCGGTCGATGCGGCCGGAAACCAAGCACCCAGCATCGAAGGATGCCTCGGAACGGGCGAATACGGCATCGGCAAACCGCACGCCGGCATGGTCGTCAAAGACATCATCGAACAATTCCCCGTGCTCAGCCACGGCGGCAAGTTTCACGCCATGCTTGCCACCAGCTCCATCCCCGAAGCGATCAACTACTATCACCTGTTCAAACAGCAGGCTCCGCAACTACGCGTCACCGCCCTGTTCGACCCAAACATCGACAACAACGACGGGGCGACCGTCAAAGGCGACGCGCTCGCCGAAATCATGACCGACTACAACACGACGTACGGCAAACATTTCGGCATCGTGGACTGGCCGGCGATGAAGAAGGACATCTCCTCGCGACTATCGCACAAAGCCCCCTACGGCACCATCGACGCGAACCGCGACGCACGGCTCGACCTGCTCATCGTCGTCGACCAGATGCTCACCGGTTTCGACTCAAAATGGGTGAACACGTTGTACCTCGACAAAATCATCAGATACGAGAGCATTATTCAGGCCTTCAGCCGTACCAACCGACTGTTCGGACCCGACAAGCCATTCGGCACGATTCGCTACTACCGCGAGCCGCACACCATGCGCGAGAACATCAAAGCCGCGGTCAAACTGTATTCAGGAGACCGTCCGCTCGACCTGTTCGTGCAAAAGCTTCCCGACAACGTCAAGGCCATGGACGAGCGTCTCGCCGAAATCCGCGACGTCTTCGCGTCGGCCGGTGCGGGCGATCTTGCACAACTGCCTCAATCCGTGGAAGCGAAACGCAAGTTCGCCAAGGAGTTCGTGGAACTCAACAAGGCGCTCGAAGCGGCCAAAATACAGGGATTCACATGGGACACGCCGACATTCGAGTGCGTGGACGAAGACGGCAAGACCACCACGGTTCAGCCGCAGATCGACGAACGTACGTACCTGATCCTCGCACAGCGGTACAAGGAACTGTTCGACGACCATGACAACGAAGACGGGGATGACCCAGGCTCCGAGGATACGGAAGCTCCGTACGAGTTGGAAGGCTATCTCACCGAAATCGACACTGGACTCATCGACACCGATTACATGAACGCCAACTTCGACAAATGGCTCAAAGCGCTCGCCGAAAACAGTCCCGAGCTGGAGGCTGCATCGCAGGAACTGCATCGTTCGTTCGCCGCACTATCCGCCGACGAGCAGCGGCTCGCCGAACTGTTCCTGCATGATGTCGAACGTGGCGACGTGCACCTCGACCCCGGCATGACCTTGCGCGACTACATCACCCGGTACGCACGGCGCGAGAAAGACGAACAGATCGACAAGCTCGTGGATCGCACCGGCGTCGACCGGTCGCTGCTCGACGAACTTCTCATGCAACATGTCACCGAACTGACGCTCAACGAATATGGGCGGTTCGACGCGCTGGTCAAATCCGTCGACAAGAAGCGAGCGAAAGCCGCGCTTGAGCAGATGCGGCACACGGTTTTGACGCAACCCAAGGCGAACCGCGAAGTACGCCGCATACTGACCAGGTTCGTGCTCGGCGGCGGATACGACATCGACGCGGATGAGTAAGCGCGTGATCGCACTCGCATGAATGGTTACGGAGACTGGTAGGCTTTTCATGGTTTACGAGCATGAGAAGCCTACCCGCTTATCCACGCACAGCAACAGCACCAGAAGCTAAGGAGCAACACGCATGGCTGACAGCGCCGAGCAGAACACCGAGCATCTCGCCCTGTGGGGCGGTCGTTTCACCTCCGGTCCGTCGCCGGAACTCGCCCGACTGAGCAAGTCCACCCAGTTCGACTGGCGCCTGGCCGACGACGACATCGCCGGATCGCGCGCCCACGCGCGCGCCCTCGGCCGCGCGGGACTGCTCACCGCCGACGAGCTGCAGCGCATGGAGAACGCGCTCGACGAGCTCCAGCGCCGTGTCGACTCCGGCGCGTTCGCCCCGATCGAGGACGACGAAGACGAGGCCACCGCGCTCGAGCGCGGTCTGCTTGCCATCGCCGGCGACGAACTCGGTGGCAAGCTGCGCGCCGGCCGCTCGCGCAACGACCAGATCGCCTGCCTGATCCGCATGTGGCTGCGCCGCCACAGCCGCGTCATCGCGAAGCTCCTGCTGGCCCTCGCCAACGCGCTCATCGAACAGTCCGTCGCCGCCGGCCGCACCGTCATGCCCGGCCGCACCCACATGCAGCACGCCCAGCCCGTCCTGCTCGCGCACCAGCTCATGGCCCACGTCTGGCCGATCCTGCGCGACGTGCAGCGCCTCGCCGACTGGGACAAGCGCATCGACGCGTCCCCGTACGGCTCCGGTGCGCTCGCCGGCAACACACTCGGCCTTGAACCGGTCGCGGTCGCCCGCGAGCTCGGCTTCTCGAACGTGACCGCCAACTCGATCGACGGCACCGCCTCGCGCGATCTCGTCGCCGAATTCGCGTTCATCGCCGCCATGACCGGCGTCGACATCAGCCGTCTTTCCGAAGAGATCATCATCTGGAACACGCAGGAATTCGCGTTCGTGCGCCTCGACGACGCGTATTCGACCGGTTCGTCGATCATGCCGCAGAAGAAGAACCCGGATATCGCCGAGCTTGCGCGCGGCAAGTCCGGTCGCCTCATCGGCGACCTGACCGGCCTGCTCGCCACGCTCAAGGGCCTGCCCACCGCGTACGCGCGCGACCTGCAGGAGGACAAGGAGGCCGTGTTCGACCAGGTCGACACGCTCGAGGTGCTGCTGCCTGCGTTCACCGGCATGGTCGCCACCATGCAGTTCGACCACGACCGTCTTGAGGCCGAGGCGCCGACCGGCTTCGCGCTGGCCACCGACATCGCCGAATGGCTCGTCAAGAACGGCGTGCCGTTCCGCCATGCGCACGAGCTGTCGGGCGCGTGCGTGAAGATCGCCGAAGGCCGCGGCCAGGAGCTGTGGGACCTGACGGACGAGGACTTCATCGACGTGTTCAAGGACTTCCTGCCGGCCGACAAAGCGCCGCAGGTGCGTGAGGTGCTCTCCACCGAGGGTTCCGTCTCCGCCCGCAACGGCAAGGGTGGCACGTCGCCGCTGCGCGTACGCGAGCAGATCGTCGCCGCGAAGACGTCGATTGAAACGCTGCGCGCGTTCGCGAACTCCGTGTCCGACGGCCCGGCGTACAAGTCGCCCGAATCGCTGCTGCAGAAGTAGGATTCGCTGATTGCGGCCGGCCTGACCGGCGGAAGGGGAGCGCGGATATGGCGATGAACGACGAACAGCTGGAACGCTACGCCCGGCATCTGATCCTCAAAGGGGTCGGCGCGAAGGGGCAGAAGCGGCTGCTGGCCGCCAGCGTGCTCATCATCGGCGCGGGCGGCCTCGGCTCGCCGGTCGCGCTCTACCTCGCCGCCGCCGGCGTCGGCCGCATCGGACTGGCGGACGGCGACGTGGTCGACCTGAGCAACCTGCAACGCCAGATCGCCCACACCACCGCCCGCATCGGCCAGCCCAAAGTCGCGTCGGCCGCCGCGGCCATCCGTGCGCTCAACCCCGACGTGACCGTCGACGAACACAATGAACTCGTCGACGCCGGCAACATCGCCGCGCTCATCGAACCGTACGATCTCGTCATCGACGCGACCGACAACTTCGCCACGAAATTCCTCATCAACGACGCATGCGTGCTCGCCGGCAAACCGTTCATCCACGCGGGCGTCGTCGGATTCGCCGGCCAGCTCATGGACGTGGTGCCCGGCGAAGGCCCCTGCTACCGCTGCATCTTCGAGGAAATGCCGCCGGCGGGCGAAGTGCCGACCTGCAAGGAGGCGGGCGTGCTCGGCGCGGTCGTCGGCGTGATCGGCAGCCTCGAGGCCACCGAAGCGGTCAAGCTCATCGTCGGCGTGGGGGAGCCGCTCATCGGCCGCATGCTCACCGTCGACGCGCTCACCATGAACGTGCGCCGCGTGCCGCTGCCCGAACGTGTGCCCGAATGCGCGGTGTGCGGCGAGCATCCGGGCATCACCGCGCTCGACCCGGCACGGTACGTCCAGCCGGCCTGCGCCATCTGAGATACCGCATACGACAGTCAAGGAAGGGGAATGACATGGCCATCGCATTGCACGGGGGAGACGAATCAGGCGACGAATACCGGCACATTATGCCGGCCGAATTCGCCGCGCTCGACCATAGCACGGTCACGCTGCTGGATCTGCGCGAACCGGACGAGGTGATCGTGCATCCGGTCAGGGACGCGATCAACATCCCGTTCGACCAGATCGGCCAGCGACTCGGCTCGGTGCCGGCCGGCAAACCGGTCGTCGTGTTCTGCCGCGTGGGCGACTGGAGCGAGCAGGTGTGCGAGATCCTGACCGACCGCGGCTATGAGGCGATCAACCTGGACGGCGGATTCGCCGCGTTGCGCGACGCCGGATACGCGGACGATGCGACGGTCGACAACGCGGTTGCGGATACGACTGTGCCCAAGACGGCTCCCGCCGCAAACGCCGCGCCCAAGATGCTGCACATCGACGCGAAGGGCCTCAAATGCCCTGGCCCGATCGTGGCCGTGGCCGACGCGCTGCGCCCCGAACCGGTCGGCACCAAGCTCGCGGTCGAGGCCACCGAGGACGCGTTCTGCTCCGACATCGCGGTATGGGCCGAACGCACCGGCAACACGCTGCTCAGCCTGACGCGCGAGGGCGGCGACGGCGTCATCCATGCCGAACTGGAGAAGGGCGCTCCGACCGGCGACACGACCGCCGCCGTGCCGCAGTCCACGGCATCGGCGTCCGCCGGCGGCGACGTATTGCACGACAAGACCTTCGTCGTCTTCAGCGGCGACCTCGACAAGACCATCGCCGTGTTCATCATGGCCAACGGTGCGGCCGCGATGGGCCGCAAGGTCACGATCTTCTTCACGTTCTGGGGTCTGAACATCCTGCGCAAGCCCAAGCACATGCGCGTCGCCAAGAACCTCGTCGAGCGCATGTTCGGCTTCATGATGCCGCGCGGCACCAAGCAGCTGGGCCTGAGCCGCATGAACATGGGCGGCATCGGCGCGAAGATGATCCGCTGGATCATGAAATCCAAGAACGTCGCCTCACTCGAGGAACTCATGAAGCAGGCCACCGACCACGGCGTGCGGCTCGTCGCCTGCCAGATGTCGATGGACATCATGGGCATCCGCAAGGAGGAGCTCATCGACGGCGTGGAACTCGGCGGCGTGAGCACGTTCCTCGGCGCCGGCGAGACCAGCGACATGAGCTTGTTCGTCTGAGCCGCCGCCCCAACACAGCCCCAGCGCCGGTTCATCTGGCAGCGAAGCCGTGCCGCCATGCCCCGCCAAGGGCATGCGGTATGGTGGAACGCATGACTGAATCGGGAAAGAGCTTCGTCCATCTGCACAATCACACGCACTACTCGCTGCTCGACGGTGCGTCGAAGATCCCGAATCTGGTGAACCGGGTCAAGGAGCTCGGCATGCCCGCGGTCGGCATCACCGACCATGGCAACATGCACGGCGCATACGAATTGTGGAGCACCGCCGTCGGCGCCGGGGTCAAGCCGATCATCGGCATCGAGGCGTACGTGACGCCGGAGACCGCTCGCCAGGACAAGTCGCGCGTGCACTGGGGCACCGAAGCCCAGCGCAGCGACGACGTGTCGGGCGGCGGCCTGATCACCCACCTGACCATGTGGGCCGAAAACGACGAAGGCCTCGTCAACCTCATGAAGGCCTCGTCCGTGGCCAACCTCGAAGGCCGCGTGGCGCGCTACCCGCGTATGGACAAGGAGGTGCTCTCTACGTACTCCAAGGGCGTGATCGCGTCATCCGGCTGCCCCTCGGGCATCATCCAGACCCGTCTGCGCCTCGGCCAGTTCGACGACGCGCTGCGCGTCGCCGGTGAATTCCAGGACATCTTCGGCCGCGACAACTTCTTCATCGAGATCATGGACCACGGCCTGAAGATCGAGACGCAGGTCACCAACGACCTGCTCACCATAGCGAAGAAACTCAACGCGCCGCTGCTCGCCACTAACGACTCGCACTACGTGCTCGAGGAGGACCGCGACGCGCAGGACGCGATGCTGTGCATCAACTCCGGCAGCCGGCTCGACGACCCGGACCGGTTCAAGTTCGACGGCTCCGGCTACTACATCAAGTCTGCCGAACAGATGCGCGAACTGTTCAAGGACTTCCCGGAGGCGTGCGACAACACGCTCGAGATCGCCGAACGCTGCAACGTGATCTTCGACGACCACGAGGACGGCGCGTTCATGCCGCAGTTCGACTGCCCCGAAGGTTGGGACGAGACCTCGCTGTTCCTCAAGAAGGTCGAGGAGGGCCTCGAGAAGCGCTACGACGGGCATCCGCCGATGGAGGTGCTCAAGCAGGCCGACTACGAATGCGGCGTGATCTGCCAGATGCAGTTCTGCGGCTACTTCCTCGTCGTGGCCGACTACATCAACTGGGCGAAGTCGCACGGCGTGATGGTCGGCCCGGGCCGAGGCTCCGCGGCAGGTGCGATGGTCGCTTACGCGATGGGCATCACCGAACTCGACCCGTTGAAGCACGGTCTGATCTTCGAACGCTTCCTTAACCCGGAACGCGTCTCCCTGCCCGATATCGACGTGGACTTCGACCCCGACGGCCGCGCCAAGGTGCTCGAATACGTGGCCGACAAGTACGGCCACGACAAGGTCGCGCAGTGCGTGATCTACGGCACCATCAAGACCAAGCAGGCGCTCAAGGACTCCGCCCGCATCATGGGATACGAGTTCTCGATGGGCGAGAAGGTCACCAAGGCACTGCCACCGGCCGCCACCGGCGGCAAGGACATCAGCCTGCACGACATCTTCGACCCGAACGCGAAACGCTACGCCGAGGCGCGCGAGTTCCGCGAACTGTACGATTCCGATCCGGACGCCAAGCGCATTACCGAGGAGGCCAAGGGCATCGAGGGCCTGATCCGCCAGACCGGCGTGCACGCGTGCGCCACGATCATGGGTTCCGAGCCGATCACCGACACGTCGCCGCTGCTCGAACGCGTCGACGGCACCGTCACCACCACGTTCGAATACCACACCTGCGAAACGCTCGGCCTGGTCAAGATGGACTTCCTCGGCCTGTCCAACCTTACGACCATCCGCGACACGATCCGCAACATCGAGCTCAACGGCAAAGGCAGCATCGACCATACCAAGATCCCGCTCGACGACAAGGCCACCTACGAACTGCTCTCGCGCGGCGACACGCTCGGCGTGTTCCAGCTCGATGGCGACGGCATGCGCTCGCTGCTGCGCACGTTGAAGCCCACCAACTTCAACGACATCTCCGCACTCATCGCCCTGTACCGACCGGGCCCGATGTCGATGGAGTCGCACACCAACTACGCCAAGCGAAAGAACGGCCTGCAGAAGATCACGCCGATCCATCCCGAGCTCGACGAACCGTTGAAGCAGGTGCTCGACGAGACCTACGGTCTGATCATCTACCAGGAGCAGGTGCAGTCCGCCGCGCGAATCCTCGCCGGATACTCGCTGGGCAAGGCAGACGTGCTGCGACGAGCGATGGGCAAGAAGAAGCCCGAGGTGCTGGCCAAGGAGAAGGTGCCGTTCTTCGCCGGCATGAAGGAGCACGGCTACTCCGAACAGGCCGCCGAGGCCATCTGGGAGATCCTGGTTCCGTTCTCCGGATACGCGTTCAACAAGGCGCATTCGGCCGCCTACGGCCTGATCTCGTACTGGACCGCGTACCTCAAGACCCACTATCCGGTCGAGTTCATGGCCGCCCTGCTGCAGGGCGCGTCCACGAACAAGGACAAAACCGCGCTCTACCTTGGCGAGGCGCGCCGCATGGGCATCCAGGTGCTGTCGCCGGACGTCAACGAATCGGTGTACGAGTACTCCGCCGTCGGCGACGTCGTGCGCTTCGGCCTCGGCGCGATCCGCAACGTCGGCGAGGCCCCGGTCAAGGACATCATCGCCGAACGCGAGGGGCCGCGCGGCAAGTACGTCAACTTCATGGACTTCATCCGCCGCGTGCCGCTGAGCGCGCTCAACCGGCGCATGGTCGAGTCGCTCATCAAGGCCGGCGCGTTCGATTCGATCGACCCGAACCGCCGTGCGCTGTTCACCGTGCACGAGGCCGCGATCGACTCGGTCGTCGGCATCAAACGCAAGCAGGCGGAAGGCCAGTTCGACCTGTTCGCCGATGACGACGACGGCGGTGCGGCGGCGATGGGCGACGCGGTCGTCAACGTGCCCGACATCGACGAATGGGACAAGAAGACCAAGCTCAACTTCGAACGCGAGATGCTCGGCCTGTACGTGTCCGACCATCCGCTGTCCGGCATGCAGTCGGTGCTCGCCAACCTGCGCGAGATGTCGATCGCTCACCTGATCGACCGTGCGAAGACGATGGGTGACGGCCAGCAGGTCACGATCGCCGGACTGATCACCGGCGTGGACCGACGCGTGTCCAAGAAGGGCAACGCGTGGGCGATCGTCACCGTTGAGGACATGGAAAGCTCGATCCAGTGCATGTTCTTCGGCAAGGTGTACGAAGCCGCGTTCGCCGACCTCGCCGTCGACCAGATCGTCCAGATCCGCGGACAGGTCGAGGTGCGCGACGAAACGGTGAGCATGCGCGCCACCGAAATGCAGGTGCCAACCCTGGAGGCCGCCGACGAACGGCCGCTATTGATCACCCTGCCGCAGATGGCGCTGGGCCGCAACAACGTGACCCGGCTGGCGCAGGTGCTGCACGCGCATCCGGGACTGTGCGAGGTGCGTCTCGCCGTGCTCGACGACGACGGCAACGCGCAGGTGCTCACGTTCGGCGACCGGTTCCGCATCAAACGCGACACCGCGCTGTTCGCCGACATCAAGATGCTGTTCGGTCCCAGCTGCCTGCCCGCCGCGTGACGGGCGGTCCGGTTTCGTCGTCCGGCGATGTTTCCCCGCTCGTGACGGTTCGCGCGGGGGAGCGCGACTATGGCCTGCGCCCGCGTTGACCAGAGGCGGCGATATGCCTGAACTATGGCAGATGGCATGGATGACGATATGGACGGCGTAAACGGTACGAACGGCGCAAACGGCCGGTCGTATGGAACGAACGGCGACGAATCGCGCTGGATCGGGCAGACGCTGGAACGACTGTCGAAGTCGGCGTTTCGGGCGAAGTTCGTGCTGTCCGACAAGGACCGGGCGTACGCGCGAGTGAAGGGCAAGGAGGTGATCGACCGGCATGCGCGTGAGATGCTGCGCGCGCGGGTGGGCGACGCCGAGCCGAGGAACGACGGACGGCAGACGCCGTGGCGCGGGCATCCGGTGTTCACTGCGCAGCACGCGACCGCCACCTGCTGCCGCGGATGCATCGAGAAATGGCATCACATCCCGAAGGGCCGCGCGTTGAGCGACGACGAGGTGAACCGTCTCGCCGATCTGGTGATGGCGTGGATCGAACGTGATCTGATCGAGCATCCGGTGCGGTGATCGTTGCCGTGGGGGTTCAGCCGGTCGCGTGTTCATCCGATTGTTTTGTATGCCATATTGGGTATAGCATGGTGATTGCATAGGACATGTCATGCTGAAAGGGGCAATGATGGCTGAGGATAACGGCGTTGCGGCATCGCCTGAGATCACGTTGAACGACAAGTTCCATTCGGTGATCCCGCAGATCGGTTTCGGTACGTTCCAGATCCCGCCCGAAGACACGCAGCGCGCGGTCGAGGAGGCGTTGGAGATCGGCTACCGCCACATCGACACCGCGGCGGCCTACTACAACGAGGAACAGGTTGGCGACGCGCTCAAGGCCACCGGCATGGCCGGCAAGGTGTGGGTCACCACCAAGCTGCGCAACTGCGACCAGGGCTACGATTCCGCGATGGTCGCGTTCGACGAGTCCCGCCGCAAGCTCAAGGTCGATGTGGTCGACATGTATCTGATCCACTGGCCGTTCGCCGCGGCCGGCTTCTACAGGGAGACCTGGCAGGCACTGCTCAAGCTGCGCGACGAAGGCGCGATCCGCGTGCCGGCCGTCAGCAACTTCCTGCCCGAGCATCTGCGCGGCGTGATCGACGACTCCGGCGAAACGCCGGCCGTCAACCAGATCGAAGTCCACCCGCGCTTCAGCCAGCCCGGCAACCTCGCGTTCTGTAAGGCGCACGGCATCGTCGCGGAAGCCTACAGCCCGCTCGGCCACGGCAAGGACATCGAATCCGAGCCGGTCGTCGCGGCCGCCAAGGCGCACGGCGTCACCCCGGCGCAGGTCGTACTGCGCTGGCACACGCAGGAGGGCCGTATCATCATCCCGAAGTCGAAGCACGCGGAGCGCATGAAGGCGAACCTCGCCAGCGCGGGCTTCGACCTGACCGACGCCGAACTCGCCGCCATCGACGCGCTGCACGATCCGCACGGCAACGTGAGCGCCGACCCGGCCACGTTCACCCACTCCCAGTCGTGGGCGGACCAGCACGTACGCGGCAACATCTGATCCGGCCCGTCGATCGAGACGTCGATACGGAAATCGCCCGCACTCCGGCAAGGAGATGCGGGCGATTCCCGTATTCCGGCCGATCGCCTACTCGCGGTAGGCGCGGTCGAGCAGCGCGTCGATGTCGTCGAAACGGCGCACCTTCGGGTGCCAGACCGGCGAGCCGTTCGCAACGACCAGCACCGGCTCCTTGAGCACGCGCAGATCGAGCAGCGGATCGCCCTCCAGCACGAGCAGATCGGCCGCCTTGCCGATCTCAATCGACCCGGTCACGTCGCTCACGCCGAGGATCTCCGCATTGCCCAATGTCGCCGCGTGCACCGCCTCGGCCGCCGTGAACCCGGCCCGCTTGACCAGCAGATCAAGCTCGCGCCACGTGTTGTACTGCGTCACGAACGTCATCGCCGTGTCCGTGCCGACGCCCACGCGCAGATCCTCGTCATGTGCGTCGTTCGCGCCGGCCAGCATGCCGGCCACCACCGTGCGCGCGTTCGACAGTTGAATATCCGTGATGCCGGTCGTCGCCTGATCGAGCAGCGTCATCGGCAGGCCGGCGGATATCGTCGGCACCAGCGCCGACCATCCGCGCAGCGCATGCGGGTTGTGCCGGAACAGTTCGATCATCGACGGATCGAGCTCGCTGCCGTGTTCGATCGTGTCCACGCCAGCCAACAGCGCGCGCTTGACGCCTTCCGGACTTTGCGCGTGCGCGGCGACGATCACGCCGGCCTCATGCGCCACGTCGCAGATCGCGCGCATCTGATCGACGCTCATCTGCGGACTGCCGGCCTCACCCAGCCGCTGCGCGTCGGTCACGCCGCCGGTCGCCGCGATCTTGATCGCATTCACGCCGTGCTCGAGATTCTCCCGCGTATTGCGGGCCATGTCATCCGGGCTCTCGCCGGTCAGTGCGATCAGCGGGGCGCCGTGGCCTTCCGGAATCGCCAGCAGCGGGCCGGAGGCGAGGATACGCGGGCCGGTCATACGCCCGTCGCTGACCTTCTCGCGTAGTTCGACCGCCTCGTACCCGACGTCGCCCAGCGTGCGGATCGTGGTGACTCCCGAATTGAGCAGCGTCATGACGCTCGCCTTGGCCCGGGCCTTGAGATACGGTTTGCCGACCGGCGAATGCATGATCGCCGCGGTGATGCGCTGGCCGCGTGGCGTGGCCATCTTCGGGTTGAGCGGGCGACCGTCGGAGAACAGGTGGACATGCGCGTTGATCAGGCCCGGCATCACGGTTTTTCCGGTCGCGTCGAGCATGCGGTAGCCGTCCGGGATCGGCGTGGCGATGCTGGGGGAGACCTGTTCGATGCGGCCGGTGCCGCCGACAAGGATGGTGGTGTCGTCCAGCGTGGTGCCGGCCTTGTCGCCGGTGACGACCTGGGCGTGGGTGATGGCGAACGGTTCGTGCGATTGGGTGATGGTCATCTGATGCTCCTTTGCGGTCAGATTATAGGCCGGTGGGCTGGCGGATATGGTTCGGCTCCCGGCATGGCGCACGGGAGCCGCATGAATGGTGCGAGGATTACTCGCGCACGAGCTGGATGTGCTCGATGTCGTCGCGCTTGGAGCGGCGGAAGAGCACGAAGCGGTTGCCGATGACCTGCACCACTTCGGCGCCGATCTGGCCGGCGAGGCTCTCCGCTGCCTCCTTCGCGGTCAGGCCGGAGCCGTCCTGCACGGCGATCTTGAGCAGCTCGTGGCTGTCCATCGTCTCGGACGCCTGCTTGACGGCCGCGTCGGTCAGATCGTTCTTGCCGATGAACAGCAGCGGCTTGAGCGGGTTCGCCAGCGCGCGCAGCTGCTTGGTCTGCTTCTTGGTCAGTGCCATGGGATTCCTTACTGTCTGAAGATCCGTACGATTGCGATATCGCATACGAGCATACCGGTTCGGCACGATGAACCGGGCAACCTCTGGATTTTCGACACAACACGGGCTAGTGTCTATAGCGGGAGTCGAGAAAATGCGACATCATGTCTATCGAGTCAAGGTTGACGTGATGTCAACTCCACCGTCAAGGAGGCGGAACATGTACTATTCCAACGGCAACTACGAAGCGTTCGCCCGCCCGCGCAAGCCGGAAGGCGTCGATCACAAGTCGGCGTACATCATCGGCACCGGACTCGCGGCACTGTCCGCCGCATGCTATCTCGTGCGTGACGCGCAGATGCCCGGCGAGCATATCCACATCTTCGAAAAGGACTCCGTGCCCGGCGGCGCGTGCGACGGCGCCGAAATCCCCGGTCTCGGCTACGTGATGCGCGGCGGCCGCGAAATGGACAACCACTTCGAGGTCATGTGGGATCTGCTGCGCTCCATCCCGTCCATCGAAACGCCGGACGTCTCCGTGCTCGACGAATACTACTGGCTCAACAAGCGCGACCCCAACTACTCGCTGTGCCGCGCCACCAAGGATCTCGGCCACGACGCCGAAACCAACGGCAAGTTCGGGCTTTCCGACAAGGCGTCGATGGAGATCATGAAACTGTTCTTCACGCCCGACGAGGACCTGTACGACAAGCCGATCACCGACTTCTTCGACGACGAGGTGCTGAATTCCAACTTCTGGATGTACTGGCGCACCATGTTCGCGTTCGAGAACTGGCATTCCGCGCTCGAGATGAAACTGTACATCAAGCGCTACATCCACCACATCGGGGGACTCCCGGACTTCTCCGCGCTGCGCTTCACCCGTTACAACCAGTATGAGTCGATGATCCTGCCGATGGTCAAGTACCTCGAGGCGCACGGCGTGCAGTTCCACTACAACACCAAGGTCGAGAACGTCGAGTTCGCGATCGGCGGCGGAGACGGTCCCAAGCGCGAGCATACCGGCGTCGGCCAGGACACGATCCTCAAAATCCAAGCCACGTCCGGCGTGTTCAAGCGCAACCCGTACTCCACATCGACCAAGAAGATCGCCGTGCGCATTGACCTCGACCACGACGGCGACAAGTCGTCCGTCGACCTGACGCCCGACGACTACGTTTTCATCACCAATGGCGGTTGCGTCGAGAACTCCACGATGGGCTCGCAGAACGCGCCGGCCCCGTGGAACCCGGACATCAAGCCTGGCGGAGGCTGGGACATGTGGCGTCGCATCTCCAAGCAGGACCCGAGCTTCGGCCACCCCGACACGTTCTGCTCCGACCCGCAGGCCACCAAGTGGATGAGCGCCACCGTCACCACCTTGGACAAGGAGATCCCGCCGTACATCCAGCGCATCTGCAAGCGTGACCCGTTCTCCGGCAACGTCGTCACCGGCGGCATCGTCACCGTCACCGACTCCAACTGGCTGATGAGCTGGACGCTCAACCGCCAGCAGCAGTTCCGCGACCAGCCCAAGGACCAGCTGTGCGTGTGGGTGTACGGCCTGTTCCCCGACAAGCCCGGCAACTACGTGAAGAAGCCGATGACCGAATGCACCGGCGAGGAGATCTGCGAGGAGTGGCTCTACCACATGGGAGTGCCGACCGACAAGATCGAGGCGCTCGCCAAGCGGCACGCCAACACGGTGCCGGTCATGATGCCCTATATCACGGCCTTCTTCATGCCGCGCGCGGCCGGCGACCGCCCGGACGTCGTACCGGACGGCGCGGTCAACTTCGCGTTCCTTGGCCAGTTCGCCGAAACGCCACGCGACACGATCTTCACCACCGAATACTCGATGCGCACCGGCATGGAGGCGGTCTACACGCTGCTCGACGTGGACCGCGGCGTGCCCGAGGTGTGGGGTAGCGTCTACGACGTGAGGAACCTGCTCAACGCGACCGTCAAGCTGCGCGACGGTGCGCCCGTGACGGACATGAAGCTCAACTTCGTGGAACGTGCGGTATTGGGCAAGGTGTTGAAGAAGCTCGACGGCACCGACATCGCCACGCTGCTCAGAGAGTACGGCGTGATCTGACGGTTGCCGGTAAACCCGAGTGGCGGTTTTCTCTCACTGATCGACGATCAGTGAGAGAAAACCGCCACTTGAGCATCATGGGTGGAGGATATCGCTCGCTGACGGGGTCTGAGCGAGTGATATCCGCCACCCATGGAACGGAGCTGTCACCACGTGCCGATCGGGGCGGCGACGGCGTTCAATACCTTGATGAGATCGGCCGGCGCGATGCCGATGGAGAAGCCTCGCTTGCCGCCCGACAGCAGGATGCGATCGTACTGCATCGCGCTCTCGTCAAGTACGGTCTTGTGATGCACCTTCTGGCCGAGCGGGGAGATGCCGCCGACCACATACCCGGATTCGCGCATGGCGACCTTCGGATCGGCCATCGCGGCCTTCTTTGCGCCGACCGCCGCGGCCAGGGCCTTCAAATCCATGTGCCCGCTCACCGGCACCACGCCCACCACGCGTTCCGGCCCGGTGTCGGCCATCAGCGTCTTGAACACCTGATGCTCGTCGAAGCCGAGCTTGGTGGCGGCCTCCACGCCGTAGCCGTCGTCCATGTGATCGTTGGAATGCTCGTATTCGTACGTCTCGAACGGCACGCCGGCCTTCT
Organism: Bifidobacterium sp. SO1; assembly: GCF_018555335.1. NCBI lineage: Bacteria > Bacillati > Actinomycetota > Actinomycetes > Bifidobacteriales > Bifidobacteriaceae > Bifidobacterium > Bifidobacterium sp. SO1. The sequence continues at coordinate 56,106 of NZ_JAFEJR010000002.1, forward strand.
CCAGCTGCACGGTCGCCGGAGTTGAGCCCTTGCCCTTCTCGTTCTTGGATTTCTTGCTCATATCGCCCCACTATAGAGTCGTCGTGCTACAGCGCGAGTCGAACACGCCGCCATACGGCCGGTCATGTGTCATCATGCAAAAAAGCCCCGCTCCGCACGAAGCGGGGCGAGGCTTTCCTCTACCAGATCGATTCGTTATGAATCTGCGGGCGAACCCGCACGGATTCACTCGGAGATCTCAGCGAAGTACTCGAGGGTACGAACCATGTTGGAGGTGAAGCCGTACTCGTTGTCGTAGAAGGCAACGGTGCGGGCCATGGTCACGCCGTCAACGGTGTTGACGTCGGTCTGGGTCGGATCGAAGACGCCACCGTGGGTGTCGCCGATGATGTCGCCGGAGACGATGCCATCCTCGTTGTAGCCGTAGTACGGGGTGTTGGAGAAGGCTTCCTTGAACGCGGCGTTGATCTCGTCAGCGGTGGTCTCGGTGTTCAGGACGGTGGTCAGCTCGGTGATGGAGCCGTCCGGAACCTGAACGCGCTGGGCGTGGCCCTGGAGCTTGCCGTTGACCTCCGGCACGACCTTGCCGATGGCCTTGGCGGCACCGGTGGAGTGCGGGATGGTGTTGATGGCGGCGGCGCGCAGGTCGCGGCCGGACTTCTTGCCACGCGGGCCGTCCAGGATCATCTGGGTGCCGGTGTAGGCGTGGACGGTGGTCATGAAGCCGACCTTGATGCCGAACTTGTCGTTCAGCAGCTTGACCATGGCGGCCATGGAGTTGGTGGTGCAGGAGCCGGCGGACACGATGTTGTCGGTCGGCTTCAGGATCTCGTGGTTCACGCCGAACACGACGGTCGGGGTGGTGGCGTCCTTGGCCGGGGCGGAGATCAGGACCTTCTTGGCGCCGGCGTTCAGGTGAGCCTGGGACTTCTCGGCGGAGGTGTAGAAGCCGGTGCACTCGAGGACGAACTCGACACCGTCGTTCTTGACCCACGGGATGTTGTTCGCATCCGGCTCGGCGTACACCGGGTACTCCTTGCCGTCCACGACGATGGCGGAGTCGGTGGCCTTGACGTCGACCGGGGTGCCGTCAGCGTGCTTGAAGGTGCCGTGAGTGCTGTCGTACTTCAGCAGGTAGGCGAGAGCGGACGGGGAAGTCAGATCGTTGATAGCGGTGACTTCGATATCGGCGGCCTCGCCACCCTTCTGCTGCAGATCGAAGATGCGGCGGAAGGCAAGACGACCGATACGACCGAAGCCGTTAATACCAATCTTAACTGTCATGTAATTCTCCCTTGTAGGGTGACCCCGCGCGCGAACACACGCAAGGCCATTGTTTACCAACATGACCCACTCTAATGCGTCGTCTGTACTATTGGCAACGATTCGCGGGCGTGTTTTCGCTTATTGGGCAAACATTTCGTGAACGCTCACATACCATTGCTCCCATGGCGAGTGACCGGCTGCCGAGCTCACTTCACGAGGATGGGGGAGACATGCGTGTCGAGCGCGCCCAGATCGCCGCCGAACTCGCGATAGCGCGTCACCGAAGGCGTCGGAGCCTCGGCAGGGAACGTGACGATCAGCGTGCCGTCGTGCACGTTGATCTCGGCCGGCACCCCGGAACGGAACTCGTTGCTCACGCCCTGCACGGTGTCGCTGGTCAGCGTGCCGTCGATCAGCTCGTACTTCAGACCCGGCTCGTTCACGCCGCGCGAGACATCGGCATGAGAGAACACCGACACCATGCGGCCCGGCACGGCCTCGTGCGCCGGGAACGACAGTGCGCCGTCGCAGATCGCCGTGACGATCGTGCCGTCGCCGTGCAGGAACCCGATGCCGCCGTAATGCGCGAGCAGCGTCATCAGCTGGATGCCGGAGATCGTGTGATCGATGCGCCCGCCCAGCGCGCCGTAGATATGGAATTCGCGGCAGCCGTGCGACCAGCCGACCTTGAGCGCGGACAGCATGTCCGGATCGTCCTTCTCGCTCGGCAACGCGATCGTATGCTCCGCATCGGCCGGCCGTCCTCCGTGCAGCGAATCGAAGTCGCCGATCACCACGTCGGCACGGATGGAGAGCGCACGGGTATGATCCAGTCCACCGTCCGCCGCGATCACGAACGCGCCCTCGGGCACGATGGGACGGTCGGCGTAATACTCGCCGGCTCCGAAAATCACGCAAGTCTGTTCGCTCATGCGCACCACTCTACGCCTCGCTCACGGCGATATCGGGCAGTGCGGCAAGGAATGCTGTGGTGTAGTCTCGCAAGATGTCGGCAACGGGCGAACGAGAACGGGGAAGCATATGGCGAAGGCGAACGCGAAGAACGAACGGCCGATCCTCAAATCGAAGATCTTCCTGTACGTCACCGAATTCTTCTCCGGCATGGCCGTCATGGCCGCCGAACTCGGTGCGTCGCGACTGCTTGCACCCTATTTCTCGAGCTCGCAGATCGTGTGGACCATCATCATCGGCACCATCATGATCGCGCTCGCGCTCGGCGCGGTCTTCGGTGGCCGCTGGGCCGACCGCGACCCGAACCCCGACAAACTGTACTTCCGCATCCTCGTCGCAGCCGTCTGGATCGCATTGATCCCGCTCGTCGGCAAATATCTCATCATCGCGATCTCCGGCCTGCTCATCGTCTCCGTCTCCACGAACTTCCTCGTCATCGCCGCGTTCGTCAGCTGCATGGCGATCTTCGTGCCGCCGCTGTTCCTGCTCGGTACCGTCACGCCCGGCCTCAACAAGTTCGCCACCGACTCGCTCGACGACAACGCGTCCGTCGTCGGCCGGCTGTCCGCGTGCAACACGGTCGGCTCGATCCTCGGCACGTTCCTGCCGACCTTCGTCACGATCCCCGCCGTCGGCACGTTCGTCACGTTCCTCATCTTCTCCGGCGCCCTGCTGTGCCTGCCGGTCGTCTACTTCCTCGCCGCGCGCGTGCGCCGCGTCGCCTGCGCCGTCGCGGCCGTGATCTTCATCCTGTCCGGCGTGTTCTCGCCGATGACCGGCTTCGCGTTCTGGGAGAACCGCTCGATCGTCGCGTACGAGGGCGAGTCGATCTACAACTACCTGCAGGTCAAAAACCTGTCGGACCGCACGATCCTGTCGACCAACGTGCTGTTCGGCGTGCAGTCCGTCACCATGAAACAGCCCGGGCTGACCGGCATGTACTACGACACCGCGCTGGCCGCGCCCGCGCTCGCCGACCATGCCGGCTCCGCGCTCATCCTCGGCATGGGCACCGGCACGTACGCGCGACAGCTGCGCCAGTACTATCCGGACATGGCGATCACCGGCGTGGAGATCGACGGCAAGATCACGCGGCTGGCGGGGGAGTATTTCAACGAGCCGAGCGACATCGACGTGTCGACCTACGACGGGCGCGCGTGGCTTGCCGCCAGCCGCGACACGTACGACGTGATCATGGTCGACGCGTATCAGGACATCACCATCCCGTTCCAGATGAGCTCGACCGAGTTCTTCACGATGGTGGAGCGGCACCTCAACCCCGGCGGCGTGATGGTCGTCAACATGAACATGATCTCGGACGGCCGCGGTTCGATCAACGAGGCGCTCACCGACACGATCTCGACCGTGTTCGGTTCGGCCAACGTGCGCACGGCCGACGTGCCGAACACGACGAACCGCGAACTGTTCGCCAAGACGATGGACATTAGCGGGGCGACGACCGCGATGAAGGAAGGAGAGGACATGGACTCGTTGTCCGATCCGGGAACGCTGGAGACGCGCGCATACGACCGCACGCACAGCCATGAGCTCGCCGCGACGATGAACGCGGTGGCCGGACGGATGACAGAGGTCGACGATCCGCGTGACAAGGCGGACGCGACGATCCTGACCGACGACAAGGCGCCGGTCGAGGTGCTCGGCATGCGCGCGATCGACAACATCATCGCCGAACAGGCCGGCCCGTACCGCGACCTGCTGAAGAAGGAAGGCATCGCCGGTCTGCTGCGCGCCGTGCAGTGACGGGACGCCGCACTGGCGGGGCGGCCCCATGCGCGACACGCCCGGTCGAGGGGTATGGTATTATCTACAAGGCTTGAGAAATCAAGAAAGCGGGGCAACCCCCACCTGGAAGCCTTTCATGGCCTCGGGTTCACGGCAATGGCCTGTTCCGGCGGCGATACGCCGGGATTCGTATCGGGATGATACGGCACATATGAACATGCATTCGGCATGGAATATGAACGGCGCCTGACGGCGTCCGCTCCGGTCTGCCATGAATCCGCGCGATGAATCGCGACCATCCGGGTTGTTTCGCAGCAGGAACATGAGGATTGGAGTCATCATTAGCGACGAACCACGCATTAACGACGAGATTCGCGTCTCCCAGGTGCGTCTGATCGGACCGAACGGCGAGCAGGTGGGAGTCATCGCGACTTCCGTCGCCCTGAACCTGGCCAAGGAAGCGAACCTCGATCTCGTCGAGGTGGCACCCAACGCGAAGCCTCCGGTCGCCAAGCTCATCGACTACGGCAAGTTCAAGTACAACGAGAAGATCAAGGCTCGTGAAGCCCGCCGCAACCAGAGCACCGCGGAGATCAAGGAGATCCGCTTCCGCCTGAAGATCGACGACCACGACTTCGAAGTCAAGAAGGGCCACGTCACCCGCTTCCTGAGCGGCGGCGACAAGGTCAAGGTCACGATCATGCTGCGCGGCCGCGAGCAGTCCCGCCCGATCGGCGGCGTGGAGCTGCTGCAGCGCCTGGCCGACGACGTGCAGGAGTACGGCACCATCGAGTCCGCTCCCAAGCAGGAGGGCCGCAACATCATCATGACGCTTGCGCCCAAGGGCAAGAAGGTGCACACGCAGTCCGAGCAGCGCCGCCGCGGCGACCAGTCCCGCGCCGAACGCCAGGCCCGCCAGGCCGCACGTCTGGCCGCCAAGCAGGAGGCCCAGGCACAGGCCGCAGCCGAGGCGAAGGCCGCGGTCAACGGCACCGAAGACAACACGACTTCCGAAAAGAAGTAACCAACAAGGAGGGCAGCAATGCCGAAGATGAAAACAAATTCCGCCGCGTCCAAGCGCGTCCGCGTCACCGGCAAGGGCAAGCTGGTTCAGAATGGTAGCGCCATGCGCCACAACCTGGAGCACAAGTCCGCTCGCAAGCGTCGCGCCCTGAAGGCCGATGCCGTGCTGGCTCCGTCGCAGACCAAGGTCATGAAGAAGCTGCTGGGCCGCTGAGCCGCCTGAAGCCGATTCGCGAAGAAACTTTTAGAAAGCTGAGGAATAGATTATGGCACGTGTCAAGCGCGCAGTGAACGCCCACAAGAAGCGTCGCGTTGTTCTCGAGAGGGCTTCCGGCTACCGCGGCCAGCGCTCCCGCCTGTACCGCAAGGCCAAGGAGCAGCTGCTCCACTCCTTTACTTACAACTTCCGCGACCGCAAGGCTCGCAAGGGTGATTTCCGCAAGCTGTGGATCCAGCGCATCAACGCTGCTGTCCGCGCCGAAGGCATCACCTACAACCGCTTCATGCAGGGCCTGAAGCTGGCCGGCATCGAGCTGGATCGCCGCGCTCTCGCCGAGCTCGCCGTCTCCGATCCGGAGACCTTCAAGGCCATCGTCGCCGAGGCCAAGAACGCCCTGCCGGCCGACGTGAACGCTCCTGCCGAGGCGTGAAATCGACAGTCCAGTGGACTGTCGATAGCCGAGGTGAGCGGATGCAATATGGGCATCCGCGAAGGGCGTGCGACAGCACGCCGGGCGTGAAATCGACAGTCCGGTGGACTGATTGTGTAACGGAACCCCGCCATTGTGCGGGGTTCTCGCATATCATGGGCCGATATGGAACACAACGACAATGCACTGACACGGCTGTGCGAGCGGTTCATCGCGCACATTGACGTGGAACGCGGACTGTCGAAGGCGACGGTCGCGGCATACGAGTCCGACCTCGGCAAATACCTGACCTGGCTGGCCGGCCGCGGCATCACGAAACCGGACGGCATCGGCAAACAGGATGTCGAGGACTACATCGCCTATCTTGACACGAGCGGCGACGGGGCCCGCAGCAAGGCGCGTCGGCTCGCCAGCGTGCACATGTTCCACCGGTTCGCGCTGGCCGAACATGCGGTTGATGACGACGTGTCGGCCGGCATCAAGGCGCCCAAGGGCGCGAGCACTCTGCCCGACGTGCTCACCGTGGACGAGGTGACGCGCCTGCTCGACGCGGTCCCGGTTCCCGACGGCGCACAGGCCGGCACGTTCGAAGGCGCGGTCGCCTGCCGCGACAAGGCGCTGCTCGAATTCATGTACGCCACCGGCTCGCGCGTCTCGGAGGCGGTCGGCGCGAACCTCGACGACATCGACCTGGATGCTCGGGTCGCCCGGCTCATGGGCAAGGGTTCCAAGCAACGGCTCGTACCGCTCGGCACCTACGCGTGCGAGGCGATGACCCGATATCTGAACGTCGCCCGTCCGACGCTGGAGGCACGCGTCTCCAACGGCAATCCTGAACGCCGAGCGATCTTCCTCAACAAACGCGGGCGCCGCCTGTCGCGCCAGTCGGTCTGGGAGATCATCCGTCTCGCCGGCGAACGCGCGCACATCGACAAGCCGCTGCATCCGCACACGCTGCGCCATTCCTTCGCCACGCATCTGATCCAAGGCGGCGCGGACGTGCGCACCGTGCAGGAGCTGCTCGGGCATGCGTCCGTCACCACCACGCAGATCTACACGCACGTCAGTCCCGAAGGCCTGATCGAAACGTATCTGACCGCGCACCCGCGTGCGAGGTAGCCGTTCGCGCACGGCGCGCCGACACGGGCTGATGTTATGATGAGAGGCATTATGCCTACCGATCTGCTTGGACGTGAATATGAAACGTTTCCCGCCCCGGAGCCGTTGCACCAGCACGGCCCGGCAAGGGTCATCGCCATGTGCAATCAAAAGGGCGGCGTCGGTAAAACCACCAGTTCCATCAACATCGCCGGGGCGTTGAGCCAGTACGGTCGTCGCGTGCTCATCGTGGACTTCGACCCGCAGGGCGCGGCCAGCGTCGGGCTCGGCATCAACGCGAACAACATCGACAACACGATCTACACGGCGCTGTTCAACCCGCGCATGGATGTGCACGAGGTCATCCAGCACACCGAATTCGAGAACCTCGACATCATCCCGGCGAACATCGACCTGTCGGCCGCCGAGGTACAGCTCGTCACCGAGGTCGGCCGCGAGCAGATCCTCGCCGGCGTACTGCGTCCGATCCGCAACGAATACGACGTCATCATCGTCGACTGCCAGCCCTCGCTCGGCCTGCTCACCGTCAACGCCCTGACCGCGGCGGACGGCGTGATCATCCCCGTGGCCGCCGAGTTCTTCGCGCTGCGCGGCGTGGCCCTGCTCATGCAGTCGATCGAGAAGGTGCAGACCCGCATCAACCCCGGGCTCGAGATCTACGGCGTGCTCGTGACCATGTACACGCGCACCCTGCACTGCGAAGAGGTGCTGCAGCGCATCTACGAGGCGTTCCGCGACAAGGTGTTCCACACCGTCATCTCACGGTCGATCAAACTGCCCGACTCCACCGTCGCCGCCGCGCCGATCACGATCTTCGCGCCGAACCACAAGACCAGCAAGGAATACCGCGAGGTCGCGCGCGAGCTCGTCGCCCGCGGCGTGATCGCCTGACCGCACGGGCCTGCCGACGGACACCACGACCATCAGAACACCCTTATGAGCGATGCTGTTTTGCCTGGGCCCAGCCACGACGCCGAGCCCCCACGACTTTCCACGCCTCCGTCCGGACACGACGAATCCGTGCCCTTGTCCGCGCGCGATGAACACGTATCCGGTCCCGACTCCAATTCCGACTCCGACTCGTCGACCGCACCCGCGCAAGGATTCCGTGTGAACCTCGACGTGTACTCCGGCCCGTTCGACGTGCTGCTCGGCATGATCGCCGACCAGCGGCTCGAACTGACCGAGGTGTCGCTCTCGACGATCACCGAAGGATTCCTCGACTACGTGCGCGGCATGGACAAGACCGGCGACATGGACGAGGCAAGCGCGTTCATCGACGTGGCGAGCGTGCTCGTGGAAGCGAAAAGCGCCGCGCTGCTGCCCGGCGGCGATGACGGCGACCGCGACGAGCAGAGCCTGGAGGCGTTGCGCGAACGCGACTTGCTGTTCGCCAGACTGCTGCAATACCGTGCGTTCAAGACCGCGGCGGGCGATTTCCGGTCGCGGATCGACTCCAACCGCGGGCGGTTCGCGCATCCGGCCGCACTGGACGCGTCGATGGCAGCGCTGTTGCCCGAACTGACCTGGACGATCGGGTCCGACGACCTGGCACGCATCGCCGCGCGGGCCATCGCCGACGCCCCCGCGGACACGGTCGCCACCAGCCAGCTGCATGTGCCGCTGGTCGACTTGCAGGCGCAAGCCGATCTGGTGCGCGAACGGCTGTCGTCCCTGCCTGACGGCGAGGCGCTCACCTTCGCCCAGCTCACGCAGGACGCGGCCTCGCGCATCGAGATCGTGGCCCGGTTCCTGGCGGTGCTCGCGTTCTTCAAACAGGGCGCACTGCAATTCAAACAGGACGGCCCGTACGCGCCGCTGCACGTGCGCTGGGTGCATGACGGCACGGGTGAGACAGCCGGCAACGCGGACATCAGCGAGAGGGACTTTGCATGAGCGACGATATGAACGCCACGAACGACATGAACGCCACGACCACGACGGGTGGCATCGGAACCGGGACGACACGGACCGAATCGGCCGCCGACCAGTATCCGGGCGGATTGCGGGCCTGCCTCGAGGCGGTGCTCATGGCCGCCGACCAGCCGCAGCAGCCCGCCGATCTGGCACGCGTGATCGGCGCGGCCGAACAGGAGATCGCGAACACACTCGAATGCATGCAAGCCGAGTACGAGGCCGAACACCGGGGCTTCGAACTACGCCGCACCTCGCGCGGATGGCAGTATGCGAGCCGCGCCGAATTCGAACGGATCGTCGCGTCGTTCGTCACCGACGGCCAGACCGCGCGGCTGTCGCAGGCCGCGTTGGAGGCTCTCGCGATCATCGCGTACCAGCAGCCGGTCACGCGCGCGCAGGTCGCGGCGATCCGCGGCGTCAACTCCGACGGCGTGATCCGTTCGCTGTCCATCCGCGGGCTGATCCGCGAGCAGGGCACCGACCCGGAATCGCATGCGGCGCTGCTGGGCACGTCAGCGCTGTTCTTGGACTACATGGGATTGGACGGGCTGGACCAGCTGCCGTCGCTCGCGCCGTTCCTGCCGGATTCGGCGGACGCGATCGGCGAGGCCAGCGAGGACTCGTCCGGAGAGTAGATTACTGCCGTATGGGATATGGGAACGTTTCGGAGCGACGGCATCAGCCGCCGCAAATCGGCGTATCAGTGGTGATCCTGGCGCTCGGCTCGCCGGACGGCACCGGGCGCAGCCGCCTGTGGATGCCGTTGGTGCGCCGCGTGCGCCAGCCGTATCTGGGGCAGTGGGCGCTGCCGGGCGGCGAATTGCGCGCCGACCTGTCACTCGAACAGTCCGCGTATCTCGCGCTTGAATCGACCACCGACCTGCATCCGCAGTATCTTGAGCAGCTGCATACGTTCGGCGGTCCCGATCGGTCGCGCGGCGGGCTGCCGATGGTGTCGATCGTCTACTGGGCGCTGGTCGGCCGGGCCGAGACCCGCGACTTCGCCGAAGCGGACAACGTGCGCTGGTTCGCGGAAGACGATCTGCCCGAGCTGGCGTTTGACCACCGCGAGATCATCGATCATGCGCTGCGCCGGCTGCGCGAACGCATCGAATACCCCGATCTCGTCGCCCGGCTGGTCGGCCCCGAATTCACGCTGCGCCAGCTGCACGGCGTGGTCGAGGCGATCACCGGAGAATCCGTCGACCTGGCGAATTTCCGCCGGCGCATGCTCGCCAGCGGACAGATCGAGGAGACGGGGGAGAAGGTGCGCGAAGGCCGCCAGCGGCCCGCCGCCGTCTACCGGTACGTGCCGTGCCCCGCCTCCGCCGGGGCGAGCGGTCTGCCGGCATCCGTCACGCCCGCCGCACAACAATCGTCATGGTCGGATGCCGTCCGCCGCCAGCAGGTTCCCGTCCCCGACCCCGACGACGCGCTCGGCCCCCTGATCACCGGCTGACATGATTGCCCGCCTGTATTTGCATCTGTGACCGGTGGCGTGTCGTATTTCGTTGCCTTGATAGGGTTCTATAAAGAGGGACGCAGCTGGATGTGCCAGTAGATGCGGAGAGTGACTGTCGAATGACCGGAACACGTGCGTCGCGTGTTCATCTCACGGGGAGGACTGACATGGTCAGGGACATCGAACTCTATCGGGCCGAGGACGGCTCCGTGCAATTGGAAGTCAGCGTACAAGGCGATACTGTATGGCTGACCCAGGCGCAGATGGCGGAATTATTTGGTACGAAAAGCCAGGCAATGACCAAACATATAAGGAATATCCTTGCTGACGGAGAACTCGACGGGTCAACTTGTTCCAAAATGGAACAAGTTCGCATAGAAGGAGACCGTCGTATCCGTCGGGTTGTGAATGTGTACAACTTGGATATGGTTATTTCGGTTGGATACAGGGTCAATTCACGGCGGGCCACTAGTTTCCGTCGCTGGGCCACCAATGTATTGCACAGGTATCTCATCAACGGATATGCCGTCAACGAGCACCGGCTGCAGCAGTTGGAGAGGGTCGTCAAAGTACTCTCCCGGAGCGGCGACCATCTTGCTGTGGGAATAGCGGATGTCGTATCAAGTTATCTGCCGGGATTGGACATGCTACGTGACTATGATGCGCATGAACTTGCCCCAGATCCGCGTGCGAAACCGGTATGGGAACTGACATCTGCGGATGCGAGGGCCATAGCAGCGCGTTTACGCGAGGAGTATCCTGCCGACACGCTGCTCGGACAGGAACGTGGGGATGCGCTCGAACGTATCATTGGCGCGATATATCAGAGTTTTGACGGTCAGGATCTGTATCCGACGGTCGAGGAAAAGGCGGCGCATCTCCTGTATTTCACCGTGAAGGACCATCCGTTCTCCGACGGCAACAAGCGCATGGCCGCCGCAATGTTCGTCAGTTTTCTCGACGGGAATGCGGATGCATTCGATGCCGTCACCAGACCGGTCATCACTAACAATGACCTCGCCGCTGTCGCATTGTTGATCGCGGTCAGTGCCCCTGAGGAAAAAGAGCTGATGATCGATCTCGTGGAACGTATGCTGTCCGCACAAGACGGAAGGATCGATTCGTTACGGAGATAAGACGATTCGCTATGGATGTTGGGCGGATAATTCGTATCTGTCATGCAGATCATGCGATATAAATGGTGGACATGAATGAACTGATGGCTGATGATGCGAACCTGACGATACGACATGCAACTGCAGAGGATGCCGCGGAACTGTCGTGCATCGAGTCGGTGTGCTTTCCGCCGGCTGAGGCGGCGAGCGCGGCGGTGATCCATGCACGGCTGGCCGCATATCCGGAATGTTTTTGGCTGTTGTGCGGTGAGGACGGTTCGATCATCTCGTTCATCAACGGGTTCGCAACCGACGACCGTGATCTGGATGACGACATGTACGATGATCCGTCTCGGCATGATCCGCACGGCGACTGGCAGATGATCTTCGGTGTGGATACCGTGCCGGCTTGGCGGCATCGAGGCTACGCAAGCCTGCTCATGCGCCATGTGATCGTCGATGCGCGCGCGGCTGGCCGGCTCGGGCTGGTACTGACCTGCAAGGATCGGCTTGTCGACTTCTACGCCCGCTTCGGCTACGTAGATGAAGGTATCTCCGACTCCACCCACGGCGACGTCGTCTGGCACCAGATGCGCCTGACGTTTTGACACGGTGACGGCAACGACAGGAGGGAACGCAACATGCGGGAATATGCGGCGGTGTTCGACGCGGGGACGACGGCGATCAAGGGCGCGCTGGTGGACGGCGGCGGCCGCATCGTTGCCTCGGCGAGCGGCGACCTCGATCTGATCGTCGACGACGGCGTGCGCGAACAGGCCCCGGAGCAATGGTGGCGGGTGATGTGCGAGGTCGCGCATACGATGCTGTACGACGCGGCGCTCGACGATCATGATTTCAACACGCCCCGCATCGCCGGCATCATTTTCAGCGGGCAGATGCAGGACGTCATCGCGCTTGACACTGATCTCCATCCTGTGCGCAACGCCATCCTGTACTCGGACGGCCGCGCTGCGGCGCAGGCCGATGCGCTCGCCGACGCATATTCCGGCGGACGCGGGCGTTTCCTTGCCACGGTCGGCAACCGGCTCGAAGGATGCCTGCCGCTGCCGAAACTCATGTGGATGCGCGACCATGAGCCTGACGCGTTCGCATGGACCTCGCACGTGCTCATCAGTTCCAAGGACTATCTCATCGCGCGATTGGCCGGCGTCACGGTCGGCGACGTGGCTGCCTGTTCCACCGCCGGCGCGATGGGCATCCGTACCGGACGGTGGAGCGGGGAACTGTGCGCTGCGGCCGGCATCGAGGCCTCGCTGTTGCCGCAACTGCACCGTCCGCAGGACATCGTCGGCCAGGTGACGGCCGCGGCGGCCGAAGCGACCGGATTCGCGGCGGGCACGGCCGTGTACGCCGGCATCGGCGATGCGGGCGCCACCACGTTCGCCAGCGGCGTCACCAGACCCGGCCAATACAACATCAACCTCGGCACGTCCGGGTGGATCGCCACCGTCTCGTCCGAACCGTTCGTGAACAAGCCGGGCGCCGCGAACCTCGCGTTCGGCGTGACGGACGGATTCGTCAACGCGGTGCCGTTCCTCAACGCCGGCGACGTGCACCGTTGGGCGACCGGACTGTTCGCCGACGGCGACTACGAGCGTGCGCATGATCTGATCGAGGCGGCCGCGCCGGGCGCGAACGGCGTGCTGTGCCTGCCGTATCTGGTGGGGGAGCGGTTCCCGGTGATGAACCCGACCGTGCGCGGCGCCTACGTGGGGCTTTCGCCGGCCACGAGTGCGGGCGACATGCTGCGCGCCGCGCTCGAAGGCGTCGCGTTCTCCATCCGGCAAGGCATGGCAAGCTTCGACGAGCCGCCGACCTCGATCTCGCTGATCGGCGGCGGTGCGCGCGAAACCGCATGGTGCCAGATCATGGCCGACACGCTGCACCATCCGGTCGAAGTGTTCGCCAACGCCGACATCCTGCCAGCCGTCGCGCTCGCCTCGCTCGTCTTCGACCGCCCCGACCTGGTCGCAACCGTCGCCGAAACCACCTACCAGCCGGACCCGGCCGCCGCCCGAGCCTACGACGCCCTCTACCCCCGCTTCGTCGCCCTCTACCCGGCCGTCGCCCCACTGGGGTGACGAGGAGCCGATCACATGAAACACGACTAGGAAGCGGTGAGGATAGGATGGAGCCATGACAGCGGCAACGGTTTCGGCAGTGCGGACAAGCGGAGGGGAGAGGGTTCTCTCGCCGTCCGATATCGCTGTGCTTGCACGGCCACTTGCACGTCGGTATGGGATTACCGAACTGTACTTGTTCGGTTCGATGGCCAGCGGTGAGGCGGGACCGGATTCCGATGTCGACTTCATCTACGGCACCACACATGATGATATGCGCGTACGCAGGGTGTCGAATTTCAGAAACGACTTACGAGATGCGTTCGGTCGCGATATCGACCTGGTTGATGTCGACTACATCACCCAGCCGGAGAAGAAGCCGTATGATGAGATGATTCGTTCATTATTCGTGCGCAACGTGATGTCCAAACCGATTTTGCGTATTTTGCCGATCGATAGTGAGGAGCAAGCATGAGCGGTTCACACTCCGGAACTGACCCTCGGCGAGATCTGATCCATCTGCTGCAGATACGTCATGAGCTTGAATTGGCGTTGTCGTTTCTGAATGGGGTCACGCTCGAACAATTTGAAGAGGATGAGCTTCGCCAGCATGCAGTATCCATGGCGGTCGCGCAAGTCGGCGAGCACGTCAAGAAACTGTCGAAACAGTTTGTCTCATCCCAGCCGGATGTAGTGTGGAAAGCCATCGCCGGTACCCGTGATTGGATCGTTCATGACTATGGCAACCTTGATTTCGAGGAAGTGTACCGTTCCGTAACTGCTGAAGGGCCGGATATCATTGCTCTCGTTACGCAGGCGATCAAGCTCATCGGCATTCCGGACATGGCGATAGGCGATTCCGGCGCACAGGCTTTACGCGATGCGCCGCTCATCTAGTTCAAGGAACATCTGTCGGAGCGTTATATCCGTATATCCGATGGAAAAGCGGAGCGGAGATCAGCGAAATACGCGGGATGTCTCACGATTTGGGTGAAAACGGACATTGGACGGCGGTTCGTGGCGCCGCGTTGTTACGATGGGGCGTTATGAGCGAGAACATCATGCGTATCATCGACCTGCGTGGTCGCAAACTGTCCCGTGCCGAACTGCTGGCCGCGATGCCGCGCGCCGCCATGGGCACCTCCGAAGCCACCGACCTGGTGCGCCCGATCCTCGAGGACGTGAAGGAACGCGGCGCCGCGGCCCTGCGTGATTTCGAGGAGAAGTTCGACCATGTGCGCCCCGAGCACCTGCGCGTGCCCGAAGAGGAGATCGAGGCTGCGCTGGACACGCTCGACCCCGAAGTGCGCGCCGCCATCGAGGAATCCGTGCACCGTGCCCGCGCCGTCGCCAAGAACCAGGTGCCGAAGGACTTCCACACCGATCTGGCTCCCGGCGCACGCGTCGCCGAACGCTGGATCCCGATCCAGCGCGTGGGCCTGTACGTGCCCGGCGGCAAGGCCGTCTACCCGTCGTCCGTCATCATGAACGCCGTGCCTGCGCAGGCCGCCGGCGTCGAGTCGCTCGCCATCGCCACCCCGCCGGCCCGCGACAACGACAAGGGCCTGCCGAACAAGACCATCCTCGCCACCTGCGCCATCCTCGGTGTCAAGGAGGTATACGCGGTCGGCGGCGCACAGGCCATCGCCATGTTCGCCTATGGCGCCAAGGGCAGCGAGCCGCAGGACGGCGAGGTGCTGTGCGATCCGGTCGACAAGATCACCGGCCCGGGCAACATCTTCGTCGCCACCGCCAAGTCGCTCGTCTCCGCGTTCGTCGGCATCGACGCGGTCGCCGGCCCCACCGAAATCGGCATCATCGCAGACAAGACCGCGAACCCGAGCCTCGTGTCCGCCGACCTCATCGGCCAGGCCGAACACGACGAGCTCGCCGGGTCCGTCCTGTTCACCGACGATCCGGAACTCGCCGACAAGGTGCAGGAGAACCTCAACTACCGCGTTCCGAAGACCGAGCACTCCGAACGCGTCCACACGTCCCTGTCCGGCACGCAGTCCGCGATCGTGCTGACCGACGGCCTCGACCAGTCGATCGACGCGGCCAACGCGTACGCGGCCGAACACCTCGAGATCCAGACCGCCGACGCGGACGCCGTCGTGGCTCGCATCAAGAACGCGGGCGCCATCTTCCGCGGCCCCTACTCGCCGGTCCCGCTCGGCGACTACATGTCCGGCTCCAACCACGTGCTGCCCACCGGCGGCACCGCGCGCTTCGCCGCCGGCCTCGGCGTGCACACGTTCATGAAGCCCGTCGAGGTCATCGAATACGACGAGGAGGGTCTCAAGGCCCTCGCCGCGCGTATCAACGCGTTCGCCGTGTCCGAGGATCTGCCGGCCCACGGCGAATGCGTGCTGTCCCGCTTCGTCAAGGACCCGTACGACAAGGCCACGCTGCGCGAGCAGGAAAAGGAAGCCGGCCTGCGCTAAGGCATATCGGAACCGTGTCATTTCGACCGAGCGCCAGCGAGCGGAGAAATCTTCCAAGGCAGGGATGCTCTGGGAGATTTCTCCGCTCGGCCTCGCCTCGCTCGACATGACACGGCATGCATGCGGTGAATCACCGTGATAACAGGGGAGAAAAGCATGACTGAAGAAACCAACGCGATCCCGGCAAGCCTGCCGCTGCGCAACGACCTGATCGGAGAGACGCCGTACGGCGCGCCGCAACTCGACGTGCCGGTCTGCCTCAACGTCAACGAGAACCCGTACGAGCCGAACCCCGACGTGTGCGCCACCATCGCGCGCCGCGTCGGCGAGATCGCCCATACGCTCAACCGCTACCCCGACCGCGAGCACATCGCGCTGCGTCAAGCGTTCAGCGACTACCTCGCCAAGGAGTCCGGCGCGCGCCTGAGCATCGACCAGCTGTGGGGCGCGAACGGCTCCAACGAGATCATGCTCCAGCTTTTCCAGGCGTTCGGCGGCCCGGGCCGCACCGCGCTCGGCTGCGATCCGACGTACTCCATGTACCCCGAATACGCGCGCGACACGTTCACCGGCTGGAAGCTCGCCCACCGCAACGCCGACTTCACGCTCGACGTGGACGCCGCCATCGAGTCGATCCATGAAATCAAGCCGAGCATGGTGATCCTTACCAGCCCGAACAACCCGACCGGCACGCCGCTGCCTCCGGCCGACCTCGAACGCATCCTCGAGGTGTGCGAGACCGCCGACGTCGCGGGAGCCGCCGAAGGCGTGCACCCGATCGTCGTCGTTGACGAGGCATACGTCGAATTCCGCAACCCGGGCACGCCCAGCGCCGTCACGCTCATCGAACAGCACCCGAACCTCGCGGTCAGCCGCACCATGAGTAAGGCATTCGCGTTCGCCGGCGCCCGCGTCGGCTACCTCGCCGCATCCAAGGGCATCATCGACTGCGTGCGCATCGTGCGCATGCCGTACCACCTCTCCGCCGTCACACAGGCCGCCGCGCTCGCCGCGCTCGAGCACACCGACGAACAGCTCAGCCAGGTCGCCCACCTGCGCGAGACCCGCGAAGCCACCGCCGCATGGCTCACGACCCAGACCTACAAGGGCCAGCCGCTCGAAGTCGCCGCATCCGAATCGAACTTCCTGCTTTTCGGCGGCCACTTCGACCAGCGCGAGCGCATCTTCGACGAACTGCTCAAGCGCGGCGTGCTCATCCGCGTCGTCGGCCCGGACGGCTGGCTGCGCGTGTGCATGGGCACCGACGACGAAATGGCCCGCTTCCGCGAGGCGCTCGCCGAGGTGCTGCGCATCGTGGAAGCCGAGTGACGCCGCGCCATCCGCACAGACCTCGCAGACCGAGTAGTCTCGAATACGAGACATAAGCAGTGTAAGGAGCAACACATGGCACGCACCGCGCACATCATTCGCGAAACCAGCGAGTCGCACATCGACCTCGAACTGAACCTCGACGGCACCGGCAAAACCAGCATCGACACCTCGGTGCCGTTCTACAACCACATGATGAACGCGCTCGGCAAGCACTCGCTCATCGACCTGACCATCAAGGCGTGGGGCGACACCGACATCGACGTGCACCATACCGTCGAAGACACGGCCATCGTGTTCGGCGAGGCGCTGAAGCAGGCACTCGGCGACAAGCGCGGCATCCGCCGCTTCGCCGACGCGACCGTGCCGCTCGACGAGGCGCTCGCCAAAGCCGTCGTCGACATCTCCGGGCGCCCGTACTGCGTGTGCACCGGCGAGCCGGCCGGATTCGAATACTGCATGATGGGCGGCCACTTCACCGGCTCCCTCGTGCGTCACGTCATGGAATCGATCGCCATGCACGCCGGCATCTGTCTGCACATGCAGGTGCTTGCCGGCCGCGATCCGCACCACATCGCCGAAGCCGAGTTCAAGGCGCTGGCGCGTGCGCTGCGGTTCGCGATCGAACCCGACCCGCGCATCGAAGGCCTGATCCCGAGCACGAAGGGCGCGCTGTGATGGCCGACGACCGCAATGACGACACGAACAAGGACGACGATCTGAACGTGCCGGACGAGTTCAACCCGGATGATTTCGGACTGAACGATCAAAATGGCTCACAGGGAGCGGACGGTTCGGGCAACGCTGACGGCACCTCGTTCAGCGACGAGGAGCTCGAAGCCGCGCTCGCCGGATTCGAACAGGAATTCAACGACTCCGGCACCGGCGACGATTCCGGCGATCCGCACGACGACGGCGTGGCCTCGGCCGACACCGCCGGCGGCGATCGGACCGACCTGTCCGCGCAATTCGAGGACGAGCTTGCCGGTCTGCTCGGCAACAAGGCCAAGGTCGCGGTCGTCATCACCCGCATCGCCTCCGCTGAACTGCTCGCTGCGTTCTGCCAGCTGTCCGACATCTCCGCCGACTGCATCGGCTCTCCGGACGGCGCGATCGCCGTGCTGCGCAACCTCGACGGCGACGGACCGGAAGCCGCGGCCCGCGACATGACCATCGTCGTATCCGGCATGAGCGTCATCCTCGCCGTGAACCGCGCCGACAAACTCGAGGCGACGCTCTACCTGCAGGGCAAGCCCGCGCAGACCTTCGCCCCGCCGATCCTGTTCAGCGCGACCCCGCCGTTCGTCGAAGACCTCATGCTCGGCATCTCCACCCTGACCGATCTTAAGAAGCAGGGCGTGAAGATCGTCGCATCCTCCGACTACGACCACGATGCCGCCATGAAGATCCTCGCCGAACACACCAAATTCGGCCGCGGCGGATCCAGCATCCAATAACGAATCGCGAACGGGCGGCCAACGCTCCGCCAGCAATCACACAGCACGGGAGAACAACATGACATCAGTGGTGGTTTTCGACTACGGATTCGGCAACGTGCGCTCCATGGTGCGCGCGCTCGCCAACCTCGGCGCCGACGTGACGCTGACCTCCGACTACCGTCAGGCGCTTGAAGCCGACGGCCTGGTTGTGCCCGGCGTCGGCGCGTTCGCCGCGTGCATGGACGGACTGAAGGAGATGTCCGGCGACCGCGTGGTCACCGACCGTCTGCGCGCCGGCCGGCCGGTGCTCGGCGTGTGCGTCGGCGAGCAGATCATGTTCGAGCAGGGGCGCGAACGCGGCCACGAGGCTGCCGGACTCGGCTTGATCGGCGGCAGCGTCGACCTGCTTGATGCGGACGTGGTGCCGCACATGGGCTGGGATACGGTCGAGGCGCCGGAAGGCTCCGTGTTGATGAACGGCGTGGAACACGAGCGGTTCTACTTCGTGCACTCGTATGCGGCGACGGATGTGCATCCGGGCGACCTGGCCAAGTACGAGATCGACTTCGGCGACGCCCCCGAACGCGTTACCTGGTGCACGTACGGACGCAGCCGGTTCGTGGCCGCCTACGAGCGTGGGCCGCTGTCCGCCACGCAGTTCCATCCGGAGAAGTCCGCCGAAGCCGGCGCGCAGCTGCTGCGCAACTGGATCGCCACGTTCTGACCCGAACATCAAGAAAGGCTATCATCATGTCACTTACCCTGCTTCCCGCTGTCGACGTGCGCGACGGCAAGGCCGTGCGTCTGCGCCAAGGCGAATCCGGTTCCGAAACCGACTACGGCTCGCCGCTCGAAGCGGCCCGCACGTGGGTCGAATCCGGTGCGCAGTGGATTCATCTGGTCGACCTCGACGCCGCGTTCGGTACCGGCGACAACCGCGCCCAGTTGCGCGAGATCGTGCATGAACTTGGCGACAAGGTCAACATCGAGATGAGCGGCGGCGTGCGCGACGACGCCTCGCTCGACGCCGCCCTGGACGCCGGCGCGGCACGTGTGAACATCGGCACCGCCGCGCTCGAGAACCCCGACTGGACAGCCTCCGTGATTCGCAAGTACGGCGACCGTGTGGCCGTTGGCCTCGACGTGCGCGGCCACACGCTCGCCGCCCGCGGATGGGTCAAGGAAGGCGGCGACCTGTTCGAGACGATGAAGTTCCTCGACTCGGTCGGCTGCTCGCGCTACGTGGTGACTGACGTGGCCCGTGACGGCATGATGTCCGGTCCGAACATCGATCTGCTGCGCGAGGTCGCCGAACGCACGGACGCCAAGGTGACCGCGTCCGGCGGCATCAGCAAGCTCGACGACCTGCGCGCGATCAAGGAGCTGGCCAGCCTCGGCGTCGACTCCGCCATCCTCGGCAAGTCCCTGTACGCCCGCGCTTTCACCCTCGAGGAAGCTCTCGAAGTCGCGAAGTGAGACATAATGAAGCCCGGCTCCTCATATGAGCAGCCGGGCTTCGCCATATCATGAATCGCTGGTGATCAGGACGCGCAGGGCAGTTCGCCGGAGTCGATGAGCTGCTTGAACAGCGCGTAGTCGGCGTCGTTCTGGTCCGCGTAGGCCGACGCGAACGACGCGATCGCCTCATCGAACGTCTCGTCCTCGCCCACATACGATGCGATCGCGATGCGGTCGCCGGTACGCGCATGCGCGTGAGCCAGGCACCGCGCACACATGCGGCCCAGATCGGACAACGCGAGATCGTTGAGATGATCGATGTCGATCGACCCCTTGCCGTTCCAGAACTGGCGCACGTAATAGTCGCGCTTGTGGCCGTCCTCGGCCATGAAGCTCGCCCAGCCGAGCAGCACATCCGCCGTCGACTGGATCAGCTTCTGCCCCTGCACCACGCGTTCGCCGTGCGTCGCGTACTTCGAACGGCCCACGAACCGTTCGAGCACCGACTCGTTCGCCTCCTTCATCTGTAGCATCAGCGGATCGTCGATGTCGCGGCCGGTCAGCACCGACACCCACGCGCGCGTGCCCACCGAGCCGACGCCCACCACCTTGCGTGCCGTGTCATGATACGTGTAATGGCTCAGCACGTGGCGGCGATCCTCGTACAGCGAATGACGGTAGCTGTTGAACAGCGTCTCGAGACGACCCTGCAGCGCCTCCAGATCGGCGTAGTCGTGCAGTTCGTTGATCGGCGTGAGCTCCGGCGGCTTCGAACGGAACCGCAACTTGTCGCCGTCACGGTAGGTGAGTTTGGCGGCCGCACGATTGGAATCCTTGATCGCAGCCTTCGCCGCCGCGTCGCGCAGCGTACGGTTGCGCTTGCCATTGACCGTGCGCTCGTAATGGTCAAGTGCGGCCTCCACGTCGATGTGGTCGTACCATGCGTCCAGATAGTCCATCTGCGAGAACTGCTGCAGATGGTCGCGGTACGAATGCACGCAACGCTTGACCGCCTCACGACGTTCCAGTTTGCGGATGCCGTTCGCGCGTCCGCAGATCTCCACCGACACGGCGAGACGCTTGATATCCCACTCCCACGGGCCGGTCGTCGTCTCGTCGAAGTCGTTGATGTCGAACACGAGCCGCTGCGAGGGGGAGCGGAACATGCCGAAATTACCGATGTGCGCGTCGCCCACCGCCTGCACGGGGATGCCCGTGACCGGCGTGCGGGCCAGATCGTTCGCCATGATGAGCGCCGTGCCGCGGTAGAACGTGAACGCGGACACGCTCATGCGCTGGTAACGCAGCGGAATAAGATCGGCCACGCGCTGACGCGACTGCTCCTCCAACAGGCCGATCACGTCGCGGCGGTTCTCGCGCACCTGCCACAGCGCGTGGCTTTCCAACGGCACGCGGAACCGGCGGTCCAGCCCGGCCTGCTCACGTTCGGCAGGGGTCGGGGCCTGACGCCAGGACGTCATGTCGATGATCGGATGGTCGGCATTGGCCGTCTTCAGAATATTGCTCTCGCTCACACTCACAGGCACTACCTTACCGCGTGTCGTTGAACGCCGTCGCCGGCCGATTGGCATCGGGCCCCGGTTTGTTAACGAGGTTCGTAACACGCGAATGGAACCATAGGTCGTTATGGATAAACAGCAGGAGTTTGCGCTGCGCACGGTCGAGGAACGCGACGTGCGCTTTATTCGGTTGTGGTTCACCGATGTTCTGGGCACGTTGAAGTCCGTGGCGATCGCGCCGGCCGAACTGGAGGCCGCGTTCGAGGAGGGGCTTGGATTCGACGGCTCGGCGATCGAGGGCATGACCCGCGTGTCGGAGGACGACATGATCGTCCAGCCCGACCCGTCGACCTTCCAGATCCTGCCGTGGCGCGGCGGCCCCCAAGGCACCGCCCGCATGTTCTGCGACATCCTCACGCCCGACGGCGAGCCGTCGCTCGGCGACCCGCGCCATGTGCTGAAGCGCGCGCTCGCCAAGGCGAAGGAGAAGGGCTTCACGTTCTACGTGCACCCCGAAATCGAGTTCTACCTGTTCGAACATCAGGACGACTGGTCAAAGGCCCCCACCCCGATCGACGAAGGCGGCTATTTCGACCACGTGCCGCGCAGCCCCGGCATGGACTTCCGCCGCGCCACCGTGAACATGCTCGAGCAGATGGGCATTTCGGTGGAGTACTCGCACCACGAGGCGGGCCCCGGCCAGAACGAGATCGATCTGCGCTACGCCGACGCGCTGACGACGGCGGACAACATCATGACCTTCCGCACGGTGGTCAAGGAGATTTCGCTGGAGCGAGGCATCCACGCCAGCTTCATGCCCAAGCCCCTGGCCGACGCGCCGGGCTCCGGCATGCACACGCACCTGAGCCTGTTCGAGGGCGACGCGAACGCGTTCTACGAGGCCGGCCAGGAGTTCAACATGTCGATGACGGCCCGCCAGTTCGCGGCCGGCATCCTGTACCATGCGGCGGAGATCTGCGCGGTCACCGACCAGTACGTCAACTCGTACAAGCGCCTGTGGGGCGGCAACGAGGCACCGAGCTACATCTGCTGGGGCCACAACAACCGCTCCGCCCTGCTGCGCATCCCGCAATACAAGCCCGGCAAGGGCAATTCGGCCCGCATGGAGTTCCGCGCTCTCGACCCGGTCGCCAACCCTTATCTCGCGTACTCGGTGCTGCTGGCCGCCGGTCTCGACGGCATCGACAAGCAGATGACGCTTGGCGAGCCGACCAGCGACGACGTGTGGGAGCTCACGGACGCCGAACGTCAGGCGATGGGCATCCAGCCGTTGCCCGAGTCGCTCGACGAGGCGCTCAAGATCATGGAGAAGTCCGACTTCGTGGCCGACGTGCTCGGCGAGCACGCGTTCGAGTACTTCATCCGCAACAAGCGCCAGGAGTGGGACGCGTACCGTCGCCAGGTCACGCCGTACGAGCTCAAGACATACCTGCCCAAGTTGTAGTATTCTCGCATGGCTCTTTCCAAGAACGCGGGTGCCCCCGGCACCCGCTTTTTTACGCTTCCGGTAGTCGTGCTCATCGCCATCAGCTTCATGCTCGGCATGAGCGAGTTCATCGTCGTCGGCATCCTGCCTGACATCGCCAAAGGCCTGTCCGTCTCCGAGGTCACGGTCGGCAACCTCGTCTCGCTGTTCGCGTTCGTCTACGCGCCCGTCACCCCGCTCGGCTCGGCGATCTCCGCCCGATTCCCGCGCTTCGCCACGCACATGACGCTCATGGGCGTCTTCCTCGCCGGCAACGTGCTGTGCGCGTTCGCGCCGAACTATGCGATCCTCGTCGTCGCGCGAATCATGATCGCGCTCGTCTCCGGCACACTCGTCGCCATCGCGATGACCTACGCGCCCGACATCACCGTCGACCGGTACCGCACCAAGTTCATCGCATGGGTGTTCTCCGGCTTCTCGATCGCATCCGTCGTCGGCGTGCCGGTCGGCACGTGGATCGCGAACACGTTCGGCTGGCGCTGGACGTTCCACCTGATCGACCTGCTCACCGTGATCCTCATGGCACTCATGGTCGCCGTGCTGCCGCGCAACAGCCATCTCATGAAGGTCGGCTTCCTCTCGCAGTTCCGCCTGTTCTTCGACCGTCGCATCTGGCTCGGCGTGCTCGCCGTGGTGTTCGGCGCCGGCTCCAGCTACGTGTTCTATACGTACCTGACGCCGATCATGCGCGACGAGGTCCGCATCCCCGAACAGTACCTGAGCCTCGGCCTGGTCGTCTACGGCGTCGCCTGCCTGTGGAGCAACCTGCACGCCGGCAAGCTCGCCGAACACGGCAGGGGAGTGGAGCCGCTCTATCATCTGCGCTGGGTGTTCCTCGCGCACGGCGTGCTGCTGTGCTCGCTCGCGCTGGCCCGCGTCATCCCGCTCTACGGCGCGGTGCTGCTCATCGTGCTTGGCATGTTCATGTACCTGTTCAACGCGTCGTCGCAGGTGCTGTACATGGACGTGGCCGCCGAATCGCACCCCGGTTCGATGAACCTCGCCGCGTCACTCAACTCGATGTCGTTCAACATCGGCATCGCGATCGGATCGGCGGTGGGCGGCGTCGTCAACGACACGCTCGGCCTGACCTGGCTGGGACCGTTCGGTGCGATCTTCTCTCTGTGTGCGGTCGCCACGACGATGCTCATGCGACCGTATGTCGGCCGGCGCATCGAACACTGACCCAACCCGGGCGGCCGTTACGTGCGGCCGCCCGTTTTTCTTCTCGCGGCGTAAAACGACGAAAAAACGAGACCGGATCTCCCATTGCGGCGGATCATGCCGTACCCTTGCAACACATGCCCCGATAACGGGGTATCAGAAGAATCGATAAGCGTCCAGCGTGTCCGCATGTCGAAGAGTGCTTAACTAACGCTCTAGATTTTTGCAAAACACGCGAGCCGACCATGCCTCCATCCGGATTCGAATACCGGTGGCTGCGGCAGGTGGTCGGACGCGGGAAAGCAGGGAGAACGACTATGACGGAAGCGACGGCGGCGGCCGGTTCGGCATCGTCCGGGCGTGCGGCGGGCAAGGCCGCGTCCCCCTATCTGCGGCCGTCCATCGTGGTCGGCGGCGGCATCGTGCTGCTGTTCGTGCTGCTGGCGGTGTTCGCCGGGCCCTTGTCCGCGATCACCGGCAACGACCCGTACGCGGAGCACCCTGAAGCGCTCGGCGCGGCCTCGGTGCCGAGCGGATTCGGCGGCATCAGCGCGCAGCACTGGTTCGGCGTCACGCCGTTGCGCGGGGTCGACCTGTTCTCGATCGTCGCATACGGCACGCGCATCTCGCTTGGCATCGGCGTCTTCTCCTCGATCATCTCGCTGGTCATCGGCGTGGCGCTGGGTCTGGTCGCCGGCTACTTCCCGGGAATGGTCGACTCGCTGATCTCGCGCACGATGGACGTGTTCTTCGGATTCCCGTTCCTGATCTTCGCGATCGCGCTGTCGGCCGTCGTCCCGTCCGGCTTCCCGCGCCCGCTGCTGCTCACGCTCGTGCTCGGCTTCTTCGGCTGGCCCGGCATCGCGCGACTCGTGCGCGGACAGACCCTCACGCTGAGCAAGCGCAACTTCTCCGTCGCCTCCCGCGTGATGGGTGCGTCCCCGGTGCACGTGCTGTGGCACCAAGTGCTCCCGAACCTTCTGCCACTGCTCATCGTCAACATCACGCTGTCGATCCCCGGACGCATCGGCGCGGAGGCCGGCCTGTCGTTCCTCGGCGTGGGCATGAACCCGCCCACCCCATCATGGGGCCGTTCCATCTCCGACGCCGTGCAGTGGGCGCTCGTCGATCCGATGTACCTGCTGTTCCCCGGCATGGCGCTGTTCCTGCTCACCTTCGGCTTCAACCTGCTCGGCGACGGCCTGAGCGACGCCATCGACCCGCGCAAGGGGGTGCGTGCATGAGAATCCTGCAATACATCGGCAAACGAGTCGCCAGCTCGATCATCGTGATCCTGCTCATCACCCTCGCGCTGTTCCTCATCTTCTTCCTGCTGCCGACCAACCCCGCGCAACTGTCGTGCGGCAAGCCGTGCACGCCCGAACAGCTGCGTCGCGTTGCCGCGTTCATGGGCACCGATAAGCCGTGGTACGAGCAGATGGGCAACTACATCGCCGGCATCTTCACTGGCCGCACGTTCGGCACCGGCGGCGCGGCCGTCGTGTGCAGCGCGCCCTGCCTCGGATACTCGTTCCGGCTCAACGAATCCGTTACCCAGCTGATCCTCGACCGGTTCCCCGTCACCGCATCCATTGCGGTCGGTGCCGCGGTGCTCTGGCTCGTCATCGGCGTCGCCACCGGCGTGTGGGCCGCGCTCAAGCGCGATACGCTCATCGACCGCACGCTGCTCGGACTATCCGTGGTCGGTGTGTCCGCGCCGTCGTATCTGATCGGCCTGCTCACGGTCATCGCGTTCGCGTTGAGTTTGCAGATCTTCCCGTCCGGCGGCTACGTGAACTTCCGCGACGATCCGGCCGGCTGGCTCTACCATCTCATCCTGCCGTGGCTCGTGCTCGCGATCCTCAGCGCCGCCGGCTACACGCGCGTCACCCGCACGCAGATGATCGGCGAACTGAGCCAGGACTACATCCGCACCGCACGCTCCAAGGGCGTGCCCGAATCGGTGATCGTGTTCAAGCACGCGCTGCGCAACGCGATGCTGCCGGTCATGACCATGTTCGGACTCGACCTCGGCGGCCTGCTCGGCGGCGCGGTGCTCACCGAGAAGGTGTTCTCGATGCAGGGACTCGGCGCCCTGCTGCTCGATTCCGTCTCGAACCTCGACCTACAGGTGCTCGTCGGCGCGACGCTGTTCGCCGCGGTGCTCGTGATCGTGGCGAACCTGATCGTCGACATCTGCTACAGCCTGCTCGACCCGAGGGTCACGCTGGCGAACGCCTGAGCCGCGGGACTGCGGGAGTCGGCCTCAGCCGTCCTTACCTCGCGGCCCCTACGCCTTGTCACACCTTTGAAGGAACCGGCTGCGACCGGTTTCCCGAGAAACCAACAGCACAGAAACAAGAGAGGAAAACCAACACCATGACCAGAAAAATCGCCTTGAAGGCGCTTGCGGCCGGCGTATGCGCCGCCGTGCTCGCGCTGGCCGGCTGCGGCGCGAACAACGCGACCGACACGACGACCTCCGCCACCGGCGAGACCGTCAAGGGCGGCACGCTCAATATCCTTACATCCAGCACCGAGATGGATCTCGACCCGGCGAAGAGCCAGGGCCTGCCGACCACGTCGAACGGCTACATCTTCCGCCGTCTGACCGCATGGAAGGTGACCGCCAACGGTGAGACCAAGGTCGTGCCCGATCTGGCCACCGACACCGGCACCGCGAGCGACGACGGCCGCACCTGGACGTACACGCTCAAGGACGGGCTCAAGTTCTCCGACGGCACGGCGATCACCTCGAAGGACATCAAGTACGGTCTGGAACGTTCGTTCGCCGACTCGCTGACCGGCGGCCTGAGCTACCACAAGACGCTGCTGGAAGGCGCGCAGGACTACCACGGCCCCTACGACGGCGAGGAGCTCGACTCGATCGAGACCCCGGACGACAAGACCATCGTCTTCCACCTCAACGCCCCGTTCGGCGACTGGCCGTGGGTGGCCTCGCTGGCCGCGTTCACCCCGGTTCCCAACGGCAAGGCCCCCTCGTCCGGCTATGGCAAGACGCCGGTCGCCTCCGGCCCGTACATGGTCGAATCCAACGAGGCCGGCAAGCAGGCCGTGCTCGTGCGCAACAAGTACTGGGACTCCAAGACCGACGAGGTACGC
This sequence comes from Bifidobacterium sp. SO1, assembly GCF_018555335.1. Lineage (NCBI taxonomy): Bacteria > Bacillati > Actinomycetota > Actinomycetes > Bifidobacteriales > Bifidobacteriaceae > Bifidobacterium > Bifidobacterium sp. SO1. The sequence continues at coordinate 83,438 of NZ_JAFEJR010000002.1, forward strand.
ACCGCCGGCCCCGACAAGATCGTGTTCAAGATGGGCCAGGACACCTCCGTGGCCGCCCAGTCGATCATGCAGGGCACCGGCGAAGGCAAGAACTCCTTCCTCTCCGGCTTCGTGCCTGCCGCGCAGCTCGCCCAGGCGCAGGCCAACCCGACCTATAAGAAGCTGCTCGCCACCAGCGGCGACGGCGCCCTCGAATACCTTGCCATCAACACCAAGCGCGTGACGAACCTCAAGGTGCGCCAGGCCATCGAATACGCGGTCGACAAGCAGGCGTACCGCACCGCGTCCGGCGGCGAGATCGCCGGCGGCTTCGCCACCACGCTCATCACGCCCGGCATCGCTGGCCGCGAGGAATACGACCTGTACAAGGCGGACTCCACCGGCGATGTCGATAAGGCCAAGCAGCTCATCAAGGAGTCCGGCGTGAGCGTGCCGACGCTTAAGCTCGTCACCACGTCCGCCAACGCGGAGAAGGCGTCGTCCATCCAGACCAGCCTCAAGCGCGCGGGCATCAGCGTCGACATCCAGACGCTCAACGACGACGTCTACTCCGACGCCATCACCAACGACGAAGGCGACTACGATCTGGTCATCTCCGGCTGGCAGCCCGACTTCCCGTCCCCGTACGCGAACATCTCCCCGCTGTTCGACTCCTCGCAGATCGGCGGCGGCAACTACAACCTCGCCCGCTACGCGAACGCCGACGTGGACGCCCTCATCAAGAAGGCCACCGAGACGGTCGACCAGACCGAGGCCGGCAAGACCTGGGCCGAGGTCGACAAGAAGATCATGGCCGATGCGCCGGTCGTGCCGCTGATCTACTCGCACAACACGTTCATCCACGGATCCAACGTGACGAACTTCATCATCGGCGACTTCCCGGCATACCCGGACTACACGCAGGTCTCGCTCGTCAGCGCGAACTAAAGTCCGGCATCCGCCGATCCTGACGTGCGCGTCGGGCACCGGGGCCCCGCAGCCCGGCGCCCGACGCGCACGCCTTGCACCATCCGACCGTTTGCGGCACCCCGTGCCGAGCCGACTGCGAACAGGAGCCAAGCATCATGAACGAACCACGCGCGATCGTGACCGTGGACGGCCTGACCGTCAGCTTCGACGGACGGGACGTGACCCACGGCGTGAGCCTCAAGCTGTTCCCCGGACGCATCACCGCACTGGTCGGCGAATCCGGTTCGGGCAAGTCGGTCAGCGCGATGGCCCTGCCCAGACTCGACCCGTCCGTCGCCTCCGTACGCGGCCGGGCACTCATCGGCGACCCATCTGCATCCGGCGGCGACATCGACCTGCTGGCCGCCGACGCGCCGCTGCAGCGCATCCGCGGCGAACTGATCGGCACCGTGTTCCAGGAGCCGTCCACCGCGTTCAACCCGGTGTTCACGCTCGGCATGCAGGTCGCCGAATCACTCAAATATCACCAGAAGAACCTCAGCGCCGCCGAACGCAAGCGCAAGGTGCTCGAACAATTGCGTGAAGTCGGACTCGAAGACGCCGAACGCGTATGGTCGTCGTACCCGCACGAACTGTCGGGCGGGCAGCTGCAGCGCGTCATGATCGCGATGGCCATCATCAACCGGCCGAAGGTGCTCATCGCCGACGAGCCCACCACCGCGCTCGACGTGACCACACAGCAGGCCATTTTGAAACTCATCTCCTCGCTGGCCCGGGAACTCGACCTCGCGGTGCTGCTCATCACGCACGACATGGGCGTCGTGTGGCAGGCCGCGCAGGACGTGTACGTGATGCACGACGGCGTGATCGTCGAACAGGGGAGCGTCGAGCACGTGTTCCGCGCGCCCGCCGATGACTATACGAAGATGTTACTCGCCGCCGTGCCGCGGCTACATGTGGATGACGATGACGCCGACGGCGACGGCTCGGACGGCGGGTTCCGCGGCGAGGGCGTCGCACGGGTCGGCGAACGTGTCGCCGGCGCCGGCGCGCCCGCCGACGAACAGAGCGAGGAGAGCGCCGCGCTCGCCGGAGGCGAGACGATCGCCTCGCTGAACGACGTCGCCGTCTCCTACCGGCACGGCAAGGCCGCGGTCGAACACATCTCGTTCGACCTGGTCGCCGGCCGCACCCGTGCGCTGGTCGGCGAATCCGGCGCCGGCAAAACCACGATCGCCAAGGTCATCTCCGGCCAGCTCGCGCCGAGCGGCGGATCGGTGCTCATCGCCGGCCAGGATCTCGCCAAGGCGCACGGCCGGCGCAAGCGTGAGATCCTCTCGCATATGGGATACGTGTTCCAAGACAGCGGTTCGGCACTGAACCCGCGCAAGACGGTCGCGTGGAGCATCAGCGAACCGATGAGCGTGCAGGGAGGCTTCAGCGAGGCCGACAAGCGCCGTCGCGTCGCCGAACTACTCGATCAGGTCGAACTGCCCGCCGACGCGGCCGACCGATTCCCTCACCAGCTGTCCGGCGGCCAGCGTCAGCGCGTCGGCATCGCCCGCGCGCTCGCGTTGAACCCGTCGCTGCTCATCGCCGACGAACCCACCTCGTCGCTCGACGTGACCGTGCAGCGCAAGGTACTCGACCTGCTGCGCCGCCTACAGCTCGAACACGGGTTCGCGTGCCTGTTCATCACTCACGATCTGGGCATCGTGCAGGAGGTGTCCGACGTGATCACTGTGCTGCGGCACGGGCATATCGTCGAAAGCGGCGTGACCGGCCACGTGCTGCGTCATCCCGAAGCCGACTACACGCGCACGCTGCTCGCGGCCAGCCCCAAGATCGAGCTGTGATATCGAACTGCGATTTCCTGTGATTTCCGGGCCGGCGAGCCGCCGCCGAACGGGCCCGCCGGCTCGTCGGACAAGTCCGGCAGCGGCTCGCCATCACCGCATCGAGCCGAACCAGCTTTGGTAGATGATCGCGAAATTGCGGTTGCCGTAGCTCGAGCACGCGTCGCCCTCGCCCACGCCGGCCGCCAGCGCCGCGTCGTTCGGCTGGTACGGCGTGTAGATGTACAGCAATGCGGTCGCCTTGTTGTCGATGAACACGTTCGTGCCGCCGCACGCCTTGTTCGGATGGTACTGGATGAAGTTCAGCGCGTTCGCGTGGTAGCCGTACCGGTCCTCATGCGCGACGTAGTACTGGTAGCGTTTCGCCGAACCGTACACCTGCTTGAAGAAGCCGGCGTATTCGGGATCGCAGTTCGCGTCGTCCGGGCAGCTCAGCCCCATCGCGGACTTGTATTGGGAATCGGTGATCTCGGTGGCCGTGACGAGATGCTGCTCCTTCTGCAGGACGGTGAGCAGGATCTTCTGGCTGATGCCGCACGCCTTGCCGGCCTTGTAGATGATCGCCGCGGCCGTCTCGTGCTTGGCGCCGCTGTACGCCGAACAGTACTCGTCGGCCGGCTGGTCGGTGGTGTCGAACGTCTTCGACTTGAGACAGTCATTGCCAGTGCACTGGGCGCCCTCCTTGTCGAGGAACGACTGGATTTCGGCCTGACTCAACGCGTTTGCGTTGAAGAACTGGCCGTCGGAGATGATGTCGCCCGGATCGAAGTCGTAGGTCTTCACCAGCTCGGCCTGCCGCGCCTCGGCCGCACGCACTTCGATGCGCCACTGCACGAAGCGAACGGTGCCCATCGCCAGCGCCATCACGCAGATGATCGCGACCAGCGAAACTAGCGTGGCTTTGATCTTCTGGCCGAGCGTCGCCTTGGCCCACCATTGTTTCGGGCTTGTGATCCTTGCCGCCCTTGTTGTTCTCGTTCCGCGTGCGGATTTTGGACGTTTGCTTGCGCCCCTGCGCTTGGTATTGCGCGTCGCCGCGGTCTTGGCCGTCTTCGTCTTCTTGGATTTGGCTGTGCCGGCCGTGCCGCCGCGCGTCTGCTTCGCGGTCGTCTTCGCCTTGTCTTGAGTGCCCTCGCTGCCCGGCTTGGTCTTCTCGCTCATTGCCGATGCCTTGCTTGTCTTACGTTTCGTATCCCTAACCTGTGCCATCGCGCAGCATTGTAGCGCCGCACGCTGGGCGGGCCCCGTTCCGTTCGCGCATCTCGGCCGGCAGGTCGAAGCGTATGGGTATGCTTGTGACGGTTTGTGTGCATATAGGTGAACCAATTACCGTACCGAAGAATTACGCAAGCAACGACAATCGATATTAAGAGAGGTTTCGATGGCGGTTCGTGGTGATATTCGAAATGTGGCGATCGTGGCGCACGTCGATCACGGCAAGACCACGCTGGTGAACGCGATGCTCCAGCAGTCCCACGTGTTCAACGAGCGTGAGGAAGTGCCGGATCGCGTGATGGACTCCAACGCGCTCGAACGCGAGAAGGGTATCACCATCCTCGCCAAGAACACGGCCGTCGAATACACCGGCCCGCTGGCCGCCAAGTACGGCTACCCGGATGGCATCACGCTCAACATCATCGACACCCCCGGCCACGCCGATTTCGGCGGCGAGGTCGAGCGCGGCATCTCGATGGTCGACGGCGTCGTGCTGCTCGTGGACGCGTCCGAAGGCCCGCTGCCGCAGACCCGTTTCGTGCTGCGCAAGGCCCTCGAGGCCAAGCTGCCGGTCATCCTGTGCGTGAACAAGGTCGACCGTCCGGACGCCCGCATCGAAGAGGTCGTCTCCGAATCCACCGACCTGCTGCTCGGCCTTGCGCAGGACGTCGTCGAGGAAGGCATCGATCTCGACCTCGATCACCTGCTCGACCTTCCGGTCGTCTACTGCGCCGCCAAGGCCGGCTACGCGTCCGCCAACCAGCCGGAGAACGGCGCCCTGCCGGACAACGACAACCTCGAGCCGCTCTTCGAGGACATCATCAAGTACATCCCGGCCCCGGAGTACGAGGAAGGCGCGCCGCTGCAGGCCCACGTCGCCAACATCGACTCCTCCGACTTCCTCGGCCGACTCGGCCTCGTGCGCATCTACAACGGCACCCTCGAGAAGGGCAAGAACTACGGCCTGTCCCGCGTGGACGGCTCGCTCGAGAACTTCCGCGTCGTCGAGCTGCTGCGCACGCAGGGTCTCGAGCGCCAGCCCGTCGAATCCGCGGGCCCGGGCGACATCGTCGCCGTCGCCGGCGTCAACGACATCATGATCGGCGAGACCATCGTCGACCCGAACGATCCGAAGCCGCTGCCGCTCATCCACGTCGACGACCCGGCCATCTCCATGACCTTCGGCGTCAACGACTCTCCGCTCGCGGGCCGCGAAGGCAAGGACCACAAGCTCACCGCCCGTATGATCAAGGATCGTCTCGACCGCGAGCTCATCGGCAACGTGTCGATCAAGGTGCTGCCGACCGACCGTCCGGACGCGTGGGAGGTGCAGGGCCGTGGCGAACTCGCGCTGGCCGTGCTCGCCGAGCAGATGCGCCGCGAAGGCTACGAGCTGACCGTCGGCCGTCCGCAGGTTGTCACCAAGACCATCGACGGCAAGATCAACGAGCCGATGGAGAACACCACCATCGACGTGCCGGAAGAGTACATGGGCACCGTCACGCAGCTCATGGCCGACCGCAAGGGCCGCATGGACTCCATGTCCAACCACGGTTCCGGCTGGGTGCGTCTGCAGTTCACCGTGCCGTCGCGTGGCCTGATCGGCTTCCGCACCGCGCTGCTGAGCGCCACCCGTGGCACCGGCATCGCCTCCTCGCTGTCCGCCGGCTACGCGCCGTGGGCCGGCCAGATCGTCACTCGCCAGAACGGCTCGATGGTCTCCGACCGCGCCGGCGTGGCCACCCCGTACGCCATGCAGCGTCTGCAGGCTCGTGGCATCTTCTTCGTCGAACCGCAGTCGCAGGTCTACGAGGGCCAGGTCGTCGGCATGAACAACAAGCCCGACGAGCTCGACGTGAACATCACGCTTGCCAAGCACATGACCAACATGCGTTCCTCCACCGCCGACGTGCTCGAAACCCTGACCCCGCCGGTCAAGATGAGCCTCGAGGAGTCGCTCGACTTCGCCAACGAGGACGAGTGCGTCGAGGTCACGCCGGAATCCATCCGCGTGCGCAAGATCATCCTCGGCCGCGAGGACTGGTACAAGTGGCGCGCCAAGCAGCGTCGTCAGAATAACCAGGCCAACAAGTAGTCCTGATTATTCGGACATGAATTGAGCGAAAGGGATCGCGAATGCGGTCCCTTTTCCTATACTGGAACGCATGACTTTGCACAGGGCATCAAGCGACATCGAACAGCTGCCGTGGTCGTACCGGTTCGGGTATCCGGTTCGACTGCTCATCACCGTGGCGGCCGGCGTCGGCGCGGCGGTGATCGGCACGTTCGCGCACCGTATGGGCGCGTCGATGAACATTCCGTACGGGCTGGTGCTCGCCTATGTGATTCTCGGCCTGTCCACATGGTGCGCCCGGTCGCGGTGCGGCATCACCGGTCTGGCGGTGCATCTGATCGCCTCGACCACGACCGCATGGATGATCGCGGCCGGCAGTGGCAACGACGCGCTCACTCCGATCGGCTTCAACAGCGACAGCATGCCATATTTCAGCCAGAAGGCCGGCTATCTGTGGCTGATCGGCATGATTATTGTGCAGCTCGCGTTCGCGTTCATGCCTCCGACATGGTTCCGCCTCGACGCGCCGAAGACCGCACAGACCGCAACATTTGATTCGGCAACGACTGTGGATTTGCCCGAACACGATGGGGAATCGGCCTCGACCGATGACGCGTACGACGATACGCAATCTGATCCGTCCGGCGATGCTGTGACTGGGAATGATCGGTCCGACTCCGCATCTCAGGAACAGTGATCTCATGACCCGCATACTGCACTATCTCGGCCCGCAAGGCACGTTCACCCATCAGGCGGCGATCAGCGCGGCTTCTGTGCTGCGCCCGCTCGAACCGGACGGCATCACGCTCGCCGCCGAACCGGACGTGACCGCGATCCTCGACGCCGTGCAGACCGGCGGCGATTGGGGCGTGATCGCGTGGGAGAACAACATCGAAGGCTATGTCGTGCCGAATCTTGATGCGCTCATCGACTCGCGCAACGTGGCCGCGTTCGTCCGGGTCGGCGTGGACGTGTCGTTCGACGCGTTTGTCAGGGCCGGCGAGACCGACGATCACGGCGCGGATAATAATCAGGTCGTTGCATCCTATGCCGACGAACTGATCGCGAACTGCACGACGATCACCGCGCACCCCCACGGGCTCGCACAGTGCAGGCGATTCGCTGCGGACCATCATCTCAAAGCCGTGCCGGCCGCGTCGAACGGCGCCGGTTGCCGCGATCTCAAACCCGGTCAGGTCGCGCTCGGCCCATCCATCTGCGGCGAACTGTACGGGCTGACCCGCGTCGCCACGGCGGTCGAGGACTATCCGGGCGCGCACACCGAATTCCTGGTGCTCGCTCCGCGCGACGAGGTCGCGGAACTGTTGGCGAGGATGCGGGCCGATACGACCGAATTCGAATCCGTCGTCGCGTTCATCCCGCTGTACACCGGTCCGGGCGTGCTCGCCAATCTGCTTGATGTACTGCGCGACGCGGGCCTGAACATGACCAGCTTCATCTCCCGCCCGATCAAGGGACGCGACGGCACATACAGCTTCATCGCGACGATGGATGCCGCGCCGTGGCAGGAGCATTTCCGCGCCGTGCTCACCGAAGTCGCCGAACATGGCGACTGGGTGAAAACGTTGGCCGTCTACCCGCGCCGCGAACGGCCCAGCCCGCCCGTCTACGCATGGTCGCTGCCCAACGGGGGAGTGCGGCTTGACTCCGATAATGTGAATGACTCGAGCAATGCGTGGCAGGACGACGATACGACACGAAAGGAGCTGCTGTGGTAGCTGGGAACGACAACGTACGCAACGGTGATGTTCGTGTGACCGTCGAAAATGTGCATGACGGTACGGATTCGGCTGGCATGACCGATATGACCGTCGGCATCGTCGGACTCGGCCTGATCGGCGGCTCGTTGGCGCGGCGGCTCGTGCGGCGCGGCGTGCGAACGATCGCATGGAATCATCGTGACCATCCGTATGCGCAGGCCGAGGCCGACGGTATCCGCTGTGTACCGACGTTGGCCGAATTGGCCGCGGCGAAACCGGCCGTGATCGTACTATGCAATCCGCTCAAGGCCATGCCGGCGATTCTGGCCGTATTGAAGCCGGTACTCGATCCGGCCGCGACCACGCTCACCGACGTGGGCAGCGTCAAAGGCATGGTGCGCGACCAAGTCGAAGCAGCCGGACTGGAGGAGTGCTACGTCGGCGCGCATCCGATGGCCGGCAACGAACTGTCCGGGTGGCAGGCCGCCGATCCGGCACTGTATGACGATGCGCTGTGGGCGGTCACCGTGCGTGATGACACTGCATACGCGCGTTGTCATACCGTGATGCGACTCATCACCGAAGGCGTCGGCAACCGTGTGATCGTACTCAACGATACGGTGCACGATCAGGCCGCCGCGTTGATCTCGCACATGCCGCACGTCGTCGCGACCGCACTCATCAACCAGCTGACCGACGATCCGAACCGCAACATCGCCGCCGCGCTCGCCGCCGGATCATGGCGTGACATGACGCGCGTCGCGCTGACCGACCCCGACCGTACGAGGGCGATGGTCGACGAGGACGCGGCGAACGTGGAGGCATTGCTGCGGTCGGTGGCTGTTCGTCTGACGGCCGTGGCCGATGCATTGCACTACGGTGACGACGATGCGATGACCCGCTTCTTTACAGACGGCCAGCCATTCCGTGACTACAAGATGGCTCAGCGATCGGCAACCGTGTGCTACGAGGAACGTGACGTGCCATTCGATCCGTCGCACTGGCAGACCGATCTGCTGGCATCTGCGCGTCGTGGCGAACACATCATCGGATTCGCCAGCGACCATGCCGTTCGAGTGCAGGTGCGCTCCGCGGTGTAGGACCGCACCTGCACGTGCCCATGACTGCTACGGGCGGGTGAAATTCCGTTCGGGGACGGGCTTCAGGGTGATGATCGTATCCGCGTCGATGCTTACCCGTTGTGCGGGGCGTGAGCCGTTGGCGGCGGCGTCGCGCGACAGTTCGAGCAAATGCCCGTCCCACGAGAGCACGTGTCCGACGTAGTCGCGGTACTTCATACGATGATCGACCGGATCAACGCCTTCGGACACGCGCACCACTACGCGCGCATGGGCGGGAATCTCATTGGGAATCGGCATGATGGCCTCCTTCGGCGATGAACGTGTCTTCCATCGTAACCCGTCAAAGCCCCCTCAACGTGGAGACGAGGTGAATATGTTGGCGCGTGTATTGCATGTGGTATCGCGCGTTGCGCGATGCGGTGTTTGTTTGGCGGCCTACCGGCCGCGACGCTCCCTCAGTCAGCCTACGGCTGACAGCTCCCTCAGCCGAGGGAGCCGAGGCTCCGCCAGCGTCATACGTGATGGAATATGCGCTGCCGCCTGCTTAACGGCAAGGTGATTTGGTTGCTTTTGACGCAATAACAACCGTATCTGAGTCCATGATCGGACCATGTGACTCGGTTACGGCCGTAATCATTTTCAATCGGGGAACGACAGCCGATCAGTCGGTGGCGACGGCGTTGAGGACGGGGACCTTGAGGGCGCGGCGGGCCGGCGGCAGGGCGGCGATCACGCCGATCACGATCGACAGCGCCAGGAACGCGCCCAACTGGCCCCATGGCACGCTGAGCTTCTCCAGACCGTTCGACTGGTACACCTGCTGGATCACCGCGCCTGCGCCCGTGCCGACCACCACGCCGAGCAGCGTGCCCAACACGGCGATCATCGCCGCCTCGATCGCTAGCATGCCGCGCACCTGCATGCGCGACGTGCCGATCGCCCGCAGTAGACCGATCTCACGAGTACGCTCCGAGACGCTCAACGCCAAGGTGTTGACGATGCCGAACACCGCGATCACGATCGACAACGCCAGCAACGCGTACAGGATAATGAGAATCTGATCGACCATCGTGCTCATCGTCGACTTGAACTCCTCGCGATCCTGCACGTTCACCACGTAATACGATTTCACCGCGTCGACCAGCCGCGTCTTCAGCTTGGCCGTATCCACGCCGGACTTCGCATTGATGAATAGCATGATCGTGAACATCGTGTACTCGTTGGCGATCTTGCCGGCCAGCGCATCGTTCATGAGCACCATCGACCGGTACACCGAGTTCTCGATGATCGCGCCGACCTTCGCCTGCACATGAGTCTCGACGGTTTTCGTCTTCACCAGCGTGGACGGATCCACGTTCTTCGCATCCTCGGCCACTTGTTGTGCCTCGGCGGCCTTAGCCTGTGCGCCGGCCGTGTCGCCGGCCGCCAGCAGCGTCTGTGCCTGGGTCTGCAAACCGGCGATCTTCTGCTGCACCTGCGACTGATACTCGGCCTGCGCCTTCGCGGTCGCCTCTTCGTTGACCACGATCTGCCGGCCGTTGACCGTGACCGTGTCGCCGACCTTCCAGCCGTTGTCCTTGGCGACCGTAATGCCGACGACCAGTTCTCCGTCTCGCAGCGCACGATCCGCGTCTCCCGCATTCGTGACCGGCGCGAACACTTCGGTGAACAGCGACGGCTGCTCCGCGAACGTCATCGCGGACGATTTGTCGTCGCCGGAACCGTACGTGACACCGAGCAGCATGCGCGACTGCGAGACGGAACCTACGCCGTCCGTCTTCTTGATCGCGTCGATCGCGGCGTCGGGAATACGACCGCTCGAAGCGGACATGGCCGAAAAATCGGATTTGAGACCGCTGTCGACGATGCCCGCGACCGACGCTTTCGCCGACGAGGCGACCACGCCCAGACAGCTTACGATCGCCACGCCCACGAACAAGGCGGCCGCCGTGTTCGCCGTACGCCGCTTGCTGCGCGCCAGATTACGCATCGCCAGTCGGCCGGTGACGACAAATACGTGCGCCGGAATCCAGCCGAGCACCACGCTCGTCGGCCCGACCAATGCCGGGGCAAGCACGATCACGCCCAACACCACGAGTCCAGCGCCCACGCCGAGCGGCCACCCGGTGCCCAGTGACATACCCCAATCATTCAGCCAATTCCACGGCGAGATCGTTACCGTATCATCGGCCTTCGCCAATGCGATGCGCCAGCAGAACAGCCACGAGAGAGCGCCGCACGCGATCATCAGCATGCCCGCCACGCCACGTGGCCACACCGGCTTCTCCGGATTCACCGTCTCGTTCATCGCCTGAATCGGCGGGGCCATCGCCGCACGCCGCGCCGGCAGCGCCGCGCCAAGCAACGTCACCACCACGCCGACGACCAAGCCGACCAGCATATCCGACGCGCTCGGGTCGACCGCGCCGGTCATCGGCATACCCATCCGATCCATGCCGAACACGATCAGTCGCACCATGCCCCAGCCGAGTCCGATGCCGCACACCGAACCGGTCAGGCCGAGCACGATCGCCTGCACGATCACCGTGGAGAACACCTGCATGGGGGAGGCGCCCACCGAACGCAGCAGCGCGTAGCCGCGCATCGACTCGCGCACGATCATCGAGAACGTGTTCGCGATGATGAACGAGCCGACGAACAGCGCGATCACCGCGAAGATCAGAATCAGCGGCTGGATGAAGCCGAGCGCCTTCTTGGTGGCCGCCGCACTGTCGTCGCGCACCTGCTGGCCGGTGACCGCGCGGGCCTTCGACCCGGCCGGCAATGCCTTGTTGATCCGGTCGGCGAGCGTTTGCTGCTGGGCGACGGTCAGCGGCTTGCCATCGTTGGCGGAACCGTAGACGCCGATGTTGCGCACCATGTTGATCTGACCGGTTTCCTGCTGGAAGTAATCCTTGGCGACGTTCGGCGCAAGTCCGACGATGATCGCGCCGGCTTGGCTGGAATCGGTGGAGAACAGGCCGACGACCTTCACGTCGGCCGCACCGTCCGGATAGACGAGCTTGGTCGTGTCGCCGATCTTCAGTCCCGCGGTTTCGGCGGCGAACGTATGCAGCGCGACCTCGTTCTTGGCCTTCGCCCAACGGCCGTCGGTGAGCGTGGCCGACCGCCACGTGCCCTGGCTCAGACCGAGCGCGACCGTGGGCGCTCCGGTGGTCGACGCGGCGTTGCCGTCCTTGCCGACGAGCACGATGCCGGACACGGAGTAGGTGATCGCGACGGTCTTCACGCCGTCGACCTTGCCGATCGTGTCGGCCAGCGACGCGTCGATGCGGTTATAGGTCTTGGATGCGTCGGACGAGGACGACGAGCCGGATGCCGACGATGATGAAGATGAAGACGATGATCCGGACGACATCGCCATCATGTCGTCCGCGGTCTTGTCCTCCTTGCTGCCGCGCACATACACGTCCGCGTCGGAGTTCGAGGCCATCATCTGGTCGACCTGATTGCCCATCATCTCGCGGAAGCAGAACGAGCCGACCACGAACGACACGCCGAGCGCGATCGCGATGATCGACATGATGAAGCGGCCGAAATGGGCGCGGGCGTCGCGCAAACCGATGCGGATCATGCGCGCTCCTCGGAAGAGATCTCTCCGCTCGCTTCGCTCGGTCGAGATGACAGGGAGGAAGGGGCGCTCGGTCGAGACAATAAGGAAGAGGATTCGCCCGAGCGAGATGACGCGGACGGTTCGCTAGGAGTCGAATCCTCATTGTCATTTCGACCGGAGCGCAGCGGAGCGGAGAAATCTTCCGCCGCCTCATCGCCCTCGCCAGCGAACACCTCGAGAATCTCGTCATACGTCGGGTGCCGCAGATCCTGCGTGATGCGGCCGTCGGCCAATACCAGCACGCGATCCGCATACGAGGCGGCGCGCGGGTCGTGCGTCACCATCACGATCGTCTGACCATACTCGCGCACCGAATCCTTCAGGAATCCCAGCACTTCGCGACTCGAATGCGAATCGAGATTGCCGGTCGGCTCGTCCGCGAAGATCACGCTCGGCCGCGCCATGATCGCACGCGCGCAGGCCACGCGCTGCTGCTGGCCGCCGGACAGCTGGCTCGGCCGGTGCGTGAGCCTTGAACGCAGCCCGACCACGTCGACCACCTTGTTAAACCAGTCGAGATCGATCGGTCGCTTCGCGATCTGCAACGGCAGCAGGATGTTCTCCTCGGCCGTCAGCGTCGGCACCAGGTTGAACGACTGGAAGATGAACCCGATCTGGTCGCGGCGCAGCCTGGTCAGCTGCCGCTGGTTCATCGAGGACACCTCGAGCCCTTCGACCACAACCTTGCCGCTCGTCGGCTGGTCAAGTCCGGCCATGCAGTGCATGAGCGTGGACTTGCCCGAACCGGACGGTCCCATGATCGCCGTCATCTGCCCGCGCATGAACTCGACATTCACGTGGTCGAGCGCGACGACCTGCGAATCCTTGTCGCCGTAGGTCTTGGTCAGGTCGATCGCACGGGCGACGACCTCGTCCCCGTCCTGGCCGGCGGGCGTGATTCGGGCACGTGCCGGTCCGCGGGACGCCCCTGCTCCGATCGATGCCGATGATGTGCTGTGCGTGGCAGAATGACGTCCCATATCGTCCCCGTTTCCCGTCGATGATGCTATGCATAGTGTATAAGGAGACGGGTATGGTGACCGGGGGAGGACAGCGATGGCATTCGACGACGAGCTGGCCGCTTTCCTCGCCTATCTCAAGGCCAACAAGGGGTTGAGCGCGAATACGCTCACAGCGTATCGTGCGGATGTCGGCTCGTGCCTGCACACGCTTGCATTACGCGGCATCGACGAGTTGGGGCAGATCACGACCGACGACCTGCGTTCGTGGATGGCGCACGAGTCGCGCACGCATGCGCGTTCCAGTATGGCCCGCAAGGTCGTGGCGGTGCGCGGGTTCTTCGTATGGGCGCACGAGCACGGGCGCATGCCGGCCGATCCGGCAGCGGTGATCATGACGCCGAAGATCGCCGACACATTGCCGGCGGTGCTCACCGAAGCGCAGGCCGAACGGCTCATGGACGAGGCCGACGGCGAGGCCCGGTCGGCCGAGGACGATGACAGTGGGGAAGCGGACGGCCGGTCGGAACGTGGATTGCGGCGGCACGCGGTCAGGCTGCGTGATGCGGCGATGTTGGAACTGCTGTACGCAACCGGCATGCGCGTAGCCGAACTGACCGGACTGGACATACGGGACGTGGATTTCGCGAGCCGGACGGTGAAGGTGATCGGCAAAGGCAACAAGCAGCGCGTGGTGCCGTTCGGCGCTCCCGCGGCGCAGGCGATGACCGATTGGCTGCGCGACGGCCGACCGGCGCTGGCCGGCGACTGCGGAGACGCGCTGTTCGTGGGCGCCCGGGGCGGCAGGATCGACCAGCGGATCGTGCGCGAGACCGTGCACCGGAATGCGCGGACGGCCGGCGTGCCGGACATCAGCCCGCACGCGCTGCGTCACAGCGCCGCCACGCATCTGCTCGACGGGGGAGCGGACCTGCGCGAGGTGCAGGAGATGCTGGGACACTCCTCGCTTAAGACCACGCAGCGCTACACGCACGTGTCGATCGAACAGCTGAAGGCCCGGTATGCGCAGGCGTTCCCGCGGGCGTGACCTTGCCGCATAGTTAACGTGGGCGTAACACGAATGACGATTTTCGTGGAACGAATGATGAGCCGAAAATACGTAGCATATCGGTCGAAGATGAACGAAACCTTATGATTTGCAGGGCGATTAGCGATAACGAGATCGGTGAGATCGCCTAAGATCGGCGTCATTCCACGTTACGGACAACGAACTGGCGCATGACGAGGATATGGGACACAATGAGGATTGATCAGCAAAGGGGTTGGCCGATCCGGGAAGCCGGGCCGATTGGGCTCGGCGGGACGGGCGGTCAACCCTTTTGCGTAAGTCGGTTCGTCCGTCCGAAACTGCTGCATAAGCGGCAGGAAGACGGGACGCGGGCCGGCCCATCAATGGAATAGGAGAAATTCATGAAGAAGAAAGCTCTTGCTTTCGCGGCTGCTGCCTGCTCTCTGGCCATGCTGCTCAGCGGCTGCGGCTCTTCCAACAACGCCAGCAACACCGCTGCCAATGGCGGCAAGATGATCATCACCGCCGGTGATTCCGAACCGCAGAACCCGCTCGTCCCGACCAACACCAACGAGACCGGTGGCGGCGTGGTCGTCGACCTGCTGTTCTCCCGCCTGGTGTCCTTCGATGCCAAGGGCAACGCGCAGAACGAGGTCGCCGAGTCCATCACCCCGAACGATGACGCCTCCCAGTACACCATCAAGCTGAAGTCCGGCTGGAAGTTCACCGACGGTACGCCGGTCACCTCCGAGTCCTTCACCAAGGCCTGGTCCTACGGCGCGAACGCCAAGAACGCGCAGAAGTCCTCCTCCTTCTTCTCGACCATCAAGGGCTTCGACGAGCTGCAGGACGCCGACAAGCTCAAGGGCGACGAGCAGCTGTCCGGCCTGACGGTCAAGGACGACACCACCTTCGTCGTCGACCTGAACCAGCCCGACGCGACATTCCCGATCAAGGTCGGCTACTCCGCGTTCGCCCCGCTGCCGGAATCCTTCTGGAAGGACCCGAAGGCCTTCGGCGAGAAGCCGGTCGGCAACGGTCCGTACAAGTTCGAGTCCTGGGACCACAACAAGGAAATCAAGATCGTCAAGAACGACGACTACAAGGGTAACGACGCCGCCAAGAACGACGGCATCACCTTCAAGATCTACACCGACGACGACGCGCAGTACGCCGACGTCCAGTCCGGCAACCTGAACGTGATGCAGTCCGTCCCGGCCTCCGCCACCAAGACCTTCGAGAAGAACAAGAAGCTGCAGGCCTACAACAAGGCCGGCTCCGTCTCCCAGACCTTCACCATCCCGTCCAACCTCGAGCACTTCGACGTGACCACCGAGGAAGGCCAGCTGCGTCGTCAGGCCATCTCCAAGGCCATCAACCGCGAGCAGCTGACGGACAAGGTCCTCAACGGCATCGGCACCCCGGCCGTCGACTTCACCTCCCCGCTCATCCCGGGCTACTCCGACTCCCTCAAGGGCGTCGACAACCTGAAGTTCGACGCGGCCGCCGCCAAGGAACTGTGGGCCAAGGCCGACAAGATCTCCAAGTACACCGGCCAGCTCACCTTCGCGTACAACGCGGACGGCGGCGCCAAGCCGATCTACGACGCCATCGTCAACCAGCTGAAGAACAACCTGGGCATCGACGTCGCCACCAACCCGATGCCGACCTTCCAGGAGTTCCGTAACGCCGTCACCGATCGCCAGATCAAGGGCGCGTTCCGTACCGGCTGGCAGCCGGACTACCCGTCCGCCGAGAACTTCCTGTACCAGCTGTACGATTCCGCCGCTGCCGATGGCAAGGGCTCGAACGACGGCGACTACAAGAACAAGGAGTTCGACGCCCTGATGACCAAGGCGTACGCCGCCACCTCCACCGAGGATGCGAACAAGATCTACCAGCAGGCTCAGGAGATCCTGCTCAACGATCTGCCGTCCATCCCGCTGTACTACTCCAACGCCGTCGCGGTCGCCTCGCTGAACGTCGAGGGCCTGGAGCTCAACTGGCAGAACGTGCCGATGTACGAGAACATCACCCTCAAGTCCGAGTGATTGCTCTGATCATACGGTCGAACTGACCACGTAGTGAGACGGGGAACGGAAGTGATTCCGTTCCCCGTTCCTTATATATAAGTACATATGGATGGCGTATTTCATCTTCACGTCATCCTTACGAAACATTCAAGTCGATCCATAAGGTAGACTAACGAGGTACTTGGCGATCGGCCGGGTATCTTTCCCATGCCTTTCTGGCGTTTTCCGTTATCACGGCCGATCCATAAGAATAAGGAGAAACCGATGGGTAAATATCTTCTGCGACGTATCCTGCAGATGATCCCCGTGGTTCTCGGCGCGACGCTGCTGGTCTATGCACTCGTCTTCGCGTTGCCGGGCGATCCGGTCAAGGCGATGTTCGGTGACAAGCCGGTCAATGAAGCGGTCGCCGCCCAGATCCGCGCCGAATACAACCTCGACAAGCCATTCATCATTCAGTACCTGCTGTTCCTCAAGAACGCGCTCACGCTGAACTTCGGCAACACGTTCGCCGGCCAGCCGGTCATCGACGAGATCGCCCGCGCGTTCCCGGTGACCATCAGGCTCGGCATCATGGCCTTCTGCTTCGAAGCGATCTTCGGCATCATCTTCGGCATCATCTCCGGCCTGAACAAGGGCAAGTGGTATGACACCGTCATCCTGCTCATCTCCCTGCTGCTCATCTCCGTGCCGACCTTCGTGACCGGCTTCGCCGGCCAGTACTTCCTCGGCGTCGAGTGGAGCCTCATCCCCGTGACCGCCGGAAGCGACCCGGGCTTCTTCGACCTGCTGTTCCCGGCTATGGTCCTCGGCTCCGTGTCGATGGCGTACATCATCCGCCTCGCCCGTTCCGAGATCTCCTCGAACATCGCCGAGGACTACGTGCGCACCGCGCGCGCCAAGGGCATGAGCAACATGTCCGTCATGGTGCGCCACGTCCTGCGCAACTCGCTCATCCCGGTCGTCACCTACCTCGGCCAGGACCTCGGCGCGCTCATGGGCGGCGCGATGATCTCCGAACAGATCTTCAACATCCACGGCGTCGGCTTCCTGACCTACCAGAGCATCCTCAAGGGCGAAGGCAACCTCGTGGTGTCCATCGTGACCCTGCTGCTGCTGATCTTCGTGATCTGCAACCTGATCGTCGACCTGCTGTACGCGGCCCTTGACCCGCGCATTCGTTACGCGTGATCGAGAGGAGGACAAGCATCATGACTGACGAAACCAAGACCTTCCCCGAAACCGTCGTGCTGCCCGGACAGGAGCGTTACGTCGCCCCGATCGAGGAGACCCCGCTCCAGGACGTCGACAAGGTCGACGAATCCGCACCGGCCTCGAGCATGTGGGCCGACGCGTGGCGCACGCTGCGCAAGAACCCGCTGTTCATCGTCTCGGGCATCCTCATCGTCTTCATCGTGTTCGTCGCGCTGTTCCCGGGCGTGTTCACGAAGATCGACCCGAACTACTGCAACCTCGACAACTCGCTGGGCGACCCGGAGCCGGGCCATCCGTTCGGCTATGACTTCCAGGGCTGCGACGTGTTCGCCCGCACCGTGTACGGCACGCGCACCTCACTGTCCGTCGGCATCCTGTCCACGCTGATCGTCGTGCTCGTCGGCACGCTCATCGGCGCGGTCGCCGGCTTCTTCGGCGGGTGGGTCGACGCCCTGCTGAGCCGTATCATCGACATCTTCTACGCCATCCCGTTCCTGCTGGGCGCCATCGTCGTGCTGCAGATGTTCCGCACCAACAGCTCCATCTGGAAGGTCGTGCTCGTGCTCGCCCTCTTCGGCTGGGTGTCCACCGCGCGAATCGCCCGCGGCTCGGTCATGGAGGCCAAGAATCTCGAGTTCAACACCGCATCCACCGCGCTCGGCTCCACCCCGATGCGCAACCTGTTCAGCCACATCATCCCCAACGCGATGGCCCCGATCATCGTGATCGGCACCACCTCCCTCGGCTCCTACATCGTGTCCGAGGCGACGCTGAGCTTCCTCGGCATCGGCCTGCCGACCACCACCGTCAGCTGGGGCGGCGACATCTCCCAGGCGCAGACCAACCTGATGACCAACCCGATGGTGCTGTTCTACCCGTCCGTGGCGCTGGCCATCACCGTGCTGAGCTTCATCATGATGGGCGACGCGGTCAAGGACGCCATCGATCCGAAGAGCCGTACGGCCTGAGTCTCGAAGGATGAGTGACATGGAAACTACGAATAGCAACGAGAAGCTCGTCGAGATGCAGAAGGCCCAAGGCCCGCTGCTCGAAGTCAAGGACCTCAAGGTCGACTTCACCACCGACGACAACCGCGCCGTGCACGCCGTGCGCGACTCCTCCTTCAGCGTCTACCCCGGCCAGTGGGTGGCCATCGTGGGCGAATCCGGCTCCGGCAAGTCCACCTCCGCCATGGCCGTGCTCGGCCTGCTGCCCGGCACCGGCCACGTGGTCGGCGGCTCCATCAAGCTCGACGGCCAGGAGATCGCTGGCTTGAAGCCCAAGGAGTTCGACAAGCTGCGCGGCACCAAGATGGGCCTCGTCCCGCAGGACCCGATGAGCAACCTCAACCCGGTGTACCGCATCGGCACCCAGGTCAAGGAGGCGCTCAAGGCCAACGGCATGGACGTGGCGCACGAGAAGCGTTCCGCACTGGCGAAGGCCCTGGCGGGCGACGAGGTCGCCGTCAAGTCCAACGACGATGAAACGTTCATCGGTTCCGCCGAGCTGCCCGCGCTGCTCGACGCCGCCAAGGACGCGCTCGCCAAGATCGGCGTAACCGGCGAGAAGGCCGACGCGTTCATGAAGGCGTTCAAGGACGAGTGGGTGCCGGGCTCCGAAACCCGTTGGCGTGTGGCCGACGACCTCATCAAGGCCGGCGTGGCCGACGACGACGCATGGGTCATCGCCAAGAAGCACGTCACCGGTTCCACGCTCAACGACCGCATCGCCGGCCTGCTGTCCGAGGCCGGCCTACCCGACGCGGCCACGCGCGCCCGCCAGTACCCGCACGAGTTCTCCGGCGGCATGCGCCAGCGCGCGCTCATCGCCATCGGCCTCGCCTGCCGCCCTGAGCTGCTCATCGCCGACGAGCCGACCTCCGCGCTCGACGTGACCGTGCAGAAGAAGATCCTCGATCACCTGCACTACCTGACCGACTCGCTGGGAACGGCCGTGCTGTTCATCACCCACGATCTGGGTCTGGCCGCCGAACGCGCCCAGCACATCGTCGTGATGTACAAGGGCCAGGTCGTCGAATCCGGCCCGTCGCTCGAGGTGCTCCAGCACCCGCAGCATCCGTACACCAAGCGTCTCGTGGCCGCGGCCCCGTCGCTCGCATCCCAGCGCATCATCTCCGCGCACGAGCGCGGCGAGAACGCGGACGCGCTGCTCGAGCACCACGTCGTCGGAGAGGATGCGCTCGAAAAGAGCGAGAACATCATCACCGTCGACCACCTGACCAAGGAATTCAAGCTCCCGCGCAAGAAGGAGATGTTCAAGGCCGTCGACGACGTCTCGTTCTCCGTCAAGCGCGGCTCCACGCTGGCCATCGTGGGCGAGTCCGGCTCGGGCAAGTCCACCGTGGCGAACATGGTGCTGAAGCTCCTCGAGCCGACCGCCGGCACCGTGACCTACGAAGGCAAGGACATCGCCGGCTTCAAGGGCAAGGAGCTGCTCGACTTCCGCCGCCACGTGCAGCCGGTGTTCCAGAACCCGTACGGTTCGCTTGACCCGATGTATTCGATCTACCGTTCGATCGAGGAGCCGCTGCGCATCCACAAGATCGGGGACACGAAGAGCCGCCAGAAGCGTGTGCGCGAGCTGCTCGACATGGTCGAGATGCCCGAGTCCGTGATGACCCGTTACCCGAACGAGCTGTCCGGCGGCCAGCGCCAGCGCATCGCGATCGCGCGAGCGATGGCCCTCAACCCGGATGTGATCGTGTGTGACGAGGCCGTCTCCGCCCTCGACGTGCTCGTGCAGGACCAGGTGCTGCACCTGCTCAACGACCTGCAGGCCGAGCAGGGTCTGAGCTACCTGTTCATCACCCACGATCTGGCCGTCGTCCGCCAGATCGCCGACGAGGTCGTGGTGATGCAGCACGGTAAGCTCGTGGAACACGCCACCACCGACGAGGTGTTCGCGCATCCGAAGATGCAGTACACCAAGGATCTGCTCGACGCCATCCCGGGCGGCAAGCTCCAGCTCGGCCTCGACTGATCCTGAATCGCAATACGCCCTGACAGGCTCCCCTTGACGCATAAGGGGAGCCTGTTTTGGTATGCGGCGTGTATCATGAGCCGCATGACCATCACCATCACCACGTCGAATGTCAACGGCATCCGTGCCGCCGAACGCAAGGGCATCGCCGATTGGGCAGGCCGCAACACCCCTAACATCTGGTGCATGCAGGAGGTGCGCGCCCCGCAGCCCGACATCGACCGCATCATCGGCGGGTTCGGCTTCGAGTACGCCACCGCTGGGGCCGTGTCCGATCCGGCCGAACTGACTTCGATGAACGAGATCTGCCGTGTCAAGGGACGTGCCGGCGTCGCCCTGTTGTCCGACCTGCCGGTCGTCGCACGTCGGTACGGCCTGCCGGGACTGGGCGATGACGTCGACTCCGGCCGTTGGATCGAGGCGGACGTCCGCACGCCGCAGGGCTACGAGATCACCGTCGTATGCGTGTATGTGCACGCCGGCAACACCGACGACCCGGTGAAGATGCAGCAGAAATACCGGTTTCTCGACACCATGCTCGTGCGCATGGGCCAGCTGCGCGACGAGGCGGCGCACGGCGGGCGTCAGGCCGTGCTGTGCGGCGACTTCAACATCGCGCACACGCCGCTCGACATCAAGAACGCCAAAGCCAACGAGAAGCACGCCGGATTCCTGCTCGCCGAACGCAGGTACGTCGACCGCTGGCTGGGGGAGCTGGAGTTCGTGGACGTGATGCGCGACCTCGCCGGCGACATCCAAGGCCCGTACACATGGTGGAGCCAGCGCGGCCGCGCGTTCGACAACAACGTCGGCTGGCGCATCGACTACCAGTTCGCCACGCCCGAACTGGCCGAGACGGCACGCGGGTTCGTGATCGACAAGGCGCCCACCTACGACGCGCGATGGTCCGACCATGCGCCGCTGACGATCACGTATGACGTGTGATTTCCGCTGTCCGATAGACGATATGCACCGCTGACGGGCATCTCAGCGGCGCATATCGTCTAGCCGCCGGACGATCCGCACCGCTGACAGCCAATCACAAGGTGTAGTGCTACGCTAGTCGAGGTTGCAACCGCATAACGAAACGAGGAACACCAATGGGACTGTTTGGATTCGGCAAGAAGAAGCACCAGGACGAGGACGCCGCTGAGCGCGAGGCCGAAAAGGCCGCCGACGAGGCCAAGGACGAGGCCGAAAACACCGCCGACAAGGCCGCCGCCCAAACCGCCGAGGAGCATTACCCGACCGAGATCGTCAGCGCATACGAGGGCCGCGGCGAGGAATACGGCCCGTGGGATGTCAACGACGAGGACGTGATCGACTACGACATGCATCTCGACCTTGGCGCCTATTACCTGCCGTATCTGCAGGGCCTGTCGCTGCGTCTCAAGGCCAGCCGCGCCGACCAGCAGATCCTCGGCTCCACCATCTCCTACGGTTCGTCCAGCCTCGAGATCGAGGCGTTCGCCGCGCCGAAGAGCGCCGGCCTGTGGGACGACGTGCGCGCCGACCTGATCGCCGCCAACAAAGGCGCGACCGAACAGCCGGGCGTGTTTGGCACCGAAATCAAGCTGCCGGTCCAGCTCAAGGGCGGCAAGACGCTCGTCACCCGCATCGTCGGCGTGGATGGCCCGCGCTGGATGCTGCGCGGCATCTTCTCCGGCACGGCCGCGACCGACCCGAACGCCGATGAGACGATCGCGCTCAACAAGTTCTTCGCCGACGTCGTCGTCGACCGCGGCGAGGAGCCTCTCGCGCCGCGCGACCTGATCCCGATGCACCCGCCCGTCGCCCCGGCCGAACGCAAGGCCGCCGCCGCGGCCGCCGCTGGCGAGACGGAAGGCAAGGAGCACCTCAAGGACATCCCGAACAAGCCCGACGGCCCGTTCGACACCGACCAGCAGGTCGAGGTCAAGACCACGCTCTCGCGCGGCCCGATGTTCTCTGAAGTCCGCTGACGGGACCCAGCCAGTCCATGGCCGAAGAGAACCAGAAACGACGCACCGGCATGGCGTCGCTCGCCAATGCCGGTGACGGCAGCGATTTCTCCGTCATCGAGGCGATCGGCGGCCCGCGCGGCGTCGTCGAATCGATGCTGCCGGGCGTCGTGTTCGTCGTGATGTTCATCGTCACCAGCAACCTCAATCTCACGATCGCCGTCTCCGCCGCACTGGCCGTGATCCAGGTGATCGTCCGGCTCATGCAGCGCCAGTCCGCGATGGGCGCGCTGAGCGGCCTGATCGCGGTCGGCATCTGCCTGATCTGGGCGTGGAAAAGCCACGAGGCACGCAACTACTACATGTTCGGCTTCATTTCGAACGCCGTGTATCTGGTCTTGCTCACGCTGTCGCTGATCGTGCGCGTGCCCGGCCTCGGCCTCATGGTCGAATTCATCAGGTCCCTGCCGACCGAGCATTTCAAGACATGGTTCGACGACTGGATGCACGACCGCGACCTCAAACGCGCGTACATGATCGTGACCTCATTGTGGATCGGCGTGTTCGCGCTTCGGTTACTCGTGCAGGTGCCGCTGTATCTGACTGACCATGTCGCCTTGCTCGGCACGGCGAGACTGCTCATGGGCATCCCGTTCTGGGCGCTCGCGATCTGGGTGTCGTACCTTATCATCGCCACCCCGCTGCACCGTCACAAGGCTGCCGCGCAGACAGACAACCAGTAACCGGATACCCCGTTTGTCCGGACAACCAGACCGCAAGGAGTACTACGTGATGGACGTTCAGGTGCGCATCGAACGTTATGCCGACCAGGGCCGGTGCGTCGGCCATATCGACGGACGCGTCGTCTTCGTGCGCTTCGCCCTGCCCGGCGAGCTCGTGCGCGTGACGTTGGACGAGCCGCACGACCGCGACGACCGTTTTTGGACAGGCGAGGTCACCGAAGTGATCGAGGCGAGCGAGGACCGCGTGGCCCCCGCATGGCCGCTTGCCGGTCCTCTGGCGATGGGCGGCGGCGTGGGCGGCGCCGACCTCGTGCATGTGAGCCTTCCAGGCCAGCTGCGTTGGAAGGCCGTCACCGTATCCGAACAGCTCAGTCGGCTCGGCCATATCGACGTGCCCGTGCCGATCGAACGTATGGATGGTGACGAGGCGCTCGGCGGATTCCATTGGCGCACCCGCATCGAGATGATCGCCGACGACGACGGGAACCCCTCGATGCGCCGACGCGGCTCGCACGTGCGCGTTCCGATCGACACG
The DNA here is from genome assembly GCF_018555335.1 of Bifidobacterium sp. SO1. NCBI lineage: Bacteria > Bacillati > Actinomycetota > Actinomycetes > Bifidobacteriales > Bifidobacteriaceae > Bifidobacterium > Bifidobacterium sp. SO1. The sequence goes on from NZ_JAFEJR010000002.1 coordinate 107,384, forward strand.
ATGCCGCTCGCGACCAAGACATTGCTCGCCGTGGCCGAACGCGAGCATACCTGGGACGGCGGCTTCGAACCCGGCTCGCAGATCCGCCTGTCCGTACCCGAACCGCGTCCCTCATCCGAAACGAACGACAAAGCCGATAACTACGCCGTGCTCGTCGACGGCGAACTGCGTTCAGGCAGCCAGCGGCTCGTCGAACGCGCCGACATCGCCGGCACCACGTTCGAATACACGGTCGACGCGAACGGCTTCTGGCAGATTCACCGCCAGGCGCCGATCGCCCTGCCGAACCACGTCATCTCGCTCGCCCGCCAGGAGATCGGCGAGAATCAGTCCGCCTGCATCTGGGACCTGTATTCCGGTTCCGGCCTGTTCACGCTGCCGCTGGCCACGCTCGTCACGCCGCGCACGCGCATGCTCAGCGTCGAAGGCGGCCGCACGGCCGTCAAGAGCGCGCAACGCAACCTGCGGCACCTGAACCTGACCGACGTGGACGCGCGATGCGGCGACGTGGCGAAAACCCTCGCCAACGTGCCCGCACACCTCGCACATCCCGACCTCATCGTGCTCGACCCGCCACGCGCGGGCGCCCGGGCCAAGGTCTGCCGTCAGATGGCCGCCTCCGGTGCCCGTTCGATCATCTACATCGCATGCGACCCGACCAGCCTGGGCCGCGACACCGGCACGCTGCGCGAACTCGGCTACGAACTGGCCGACGTGCGCGCGTTCGACATCTACCCGATGACCCACCACGTCGAGACGGTGGCGCTGTTCCGCCGCGCGTGAATGCAGTAGGATCGAGCGTATGAGCCGAACCATGTTCCGTCGCCTGACCGCCACGCTGGCCTGTACGGCCGCCTGTCTGACATTGGCCGCCTGCGAGCCGGCCGGTCGCGCGGTCGGCGACACGCAGGACAGCGAACCCGAGGTCGCGCACATCGGCAAGATCAAGCAGGACATGCTCATCGGACTGGTCGGCGCCGCGCAAAGTGCCGATGTGGACAGGATGGCGATGGACGCGTTCGACACGGCCGGCGTGAACGCCGTGTACGTGCCGGTCGCCGACATGTCCGATCCGGACGCCACCGCGCGGCGGGGCGTGACCGATCTGATCGACCGACGGGCCACCGTCATCGTGATCAATGGCCTGCAGCTCGGTTCCGACAACACGGACGACTGGAACGGCGTACTGCGCAAGGCCCGCGGCGCCGGCATCCCGATCGCGCTGCTCGACCCGACGAACACGCCCGCCGACAAGACACTGTTCGCCGCGACGCTGACGCTCAACGACCGTGCGGCGGACGCGCAGCCGATCGCCCAGACGCTCGCCGACATCATGGACGACAAACCGCACGAGCGTGAGGTCATGGTCAGCACCATGAACGCGACCGAACTGAACCGGCCGTAGCCGAACCGCATCACACGGGACTCCACATCCGTCCACAGGATGAGTGCGCGGACGGACGGGCGCGGTAGGCTGGTGGGCATGAGCGCGAGTCTTTCCATGCCGCAGACATCCGAAACCGGTCTGAGCGAAGCCGAAGTGACCGAACGCGTCGCCGACGGGCGCGTCAACACGGTGAAAACCTCCACATCCCGGTCGGTCGCCGACATCGTGCGCGCCAACGTGTTCACCCTGTTCAACGGTATCATCCTCGCCGCGATGGTCATGGTGCTGATCACCGGCTCATGGCGCGACGCGGTCTTCGGCTTCGTGATCCTCATCAACACCGGCATCGGCATCGTCACCGAGCTCAAGGCCAAACGCACGCTCGACAAACTGTCCATCCTCGTCGCCGCCGACTACGTCGTCCACCGCGACGGACGGGACACGACCGTCTCCCACGACGGCATCGTGCTCGACGACCTGCTCTGGCTGCGCTCCGGCGACCAGGTGCCCGCCGACGCCGAAGTCGTGGACGATTACGGCATCGAACTCGACGAATCGATGCTCACCGGCGAGTCGCGCACTGTGCGCAAGAAGAGCGGCGACGCGGTGTATTCCGGTTCGACCGTCGTCTCCGGCATGGCGCTGACACGCGTGACCGCGGTCGGCGCACACGGGTACGCGGCCAGCCTGACCGCACAGGCCAAGGTGTACAAGAAAACCGTGTCCGACCTCAACAAGGGCATCAACACGATCCTCAAATTCATGACGTTCCTCGTCGTGCCGCTGTGCGCGCTGCTCATCTGGTCGCAGATACAGACCGTCGGCGGCTGGTCGGCGGCGATCTCGACCGGCGCGTGGCGGCAGGCGGTCGTCTCCGCCGTGGCCGGTGTGGTCGGCATGATCCCGGAAGGACTCGTGCTGCTCACCTCGCTCAACTTCGCGATCGCCGCTATGCGGCTGGCCCGGCACAATACGCTCGTACAGGAACTCGAATCGGTGGAGACACTGGCCCGCGTGGATTGCCTGAACCTCGACAAGACCGGCACGGTGACCGACGGCGGCATCGCGTTCGACCGCGTGATGATGCTCGACAATGCCGACTGCGACGAACGGACGGCGAAACAGGCGCTGTACGACCTGGCGAACGAGGAACAACCGAACGGCACCGGTCAGGCGGTGCTTGCCGGACTGCGAGGGGAAGGATTCGGTGCGGGGCAGGTCGCCGCGCGAGTGCCGTTCTCGAGCGCGCGCAAGTGGAGTTCGATCACGGACGGAGACGGCACGACCTGGTACATGGGGGCGCCGGAGGTGCTGCTCGGCGCGCTTGACGGGAACTATGCGGATGTGCTCGCGCAGGTGAACGCGCTCGCCGCGGACGGCAACCGTGTGCTCTTGATCGCGACAGTGACTTCTGAGGTGGTTGGGTGTGCCCTCCCTCAGTCACGGCGTGGCCGTGACAGCTCCCTCAGCCGGGACATTGCCGTTCAGCGAACGACAGAGTCGTTCGCAGGCAATGTGCGAGCCGACAGGCGAGCCAGCCAAACGCGGCCGCAGGCCGTCCTTAATTACGGGACGAGCCGAGGCTCCGCCAGCGTCAAAGGTGGAGACGAGGTCGAGGAAGCGGTCAATCCGCAGGCGCGGCCGGTGGGACTGGTGCTGTGCGCGGAGCGGATCCGCGCGGATGCCGAAGGCACGCTTGCATGGTTCCGCGAGCAGGGAGTGCGCTGCCGCATCATCTCGGGCGACAATCCGGTCACGGTCGGTGCGATTGCACGGAAGGTGCATCTGACCGGTGACCGCGCGCCCGTCGCGATGGACGCGCGGCAATTGCCGAGCGACGTCAACGAGCTCGCCCGCACGCTCGAAACTGTCGACGTGCTCGGCCGTGTCCTGCCCGACCAGAAGAAGGCCATCGTCCAGGCGTTGCACGTGGACGGCCACGTCGTCGCGATGACCGGCGACGGCGTCAATGACGCGCTCGCCATCAAGGAGGCGGATCTCGGCATCGCGATGGGCAACGCCGCGCCTGCCACCAAGGCCGTCGCCCAGGTCGTGCTCGTGGATTCCAGATTCAGCCATCTGCCCGACGTGGTCGCCCGCGGCCGTCAGGTCATGGCCAATATGGAACGCGTCGCCAGCCTGTTCCTCGTCAAGACCGTGTACTCGGCGCTCATCTCGCTCGGCGTGGTCCTCACGGCCATCCCGTTCCCGTACCTGCCCCGGCACATTACCTACATCGGCGCGCTCACGATCGGCATGCCGGCGTTCATCCTCGCGCTCGCGCCGAACACTCGCCGCTACATCCCCGGGTTCCTGCACCGCGTCGTCCGGTTCGCCCTGCCCGGCGGGCTCGCGATTGCCCTGGCCGTCCTGTGCTCGTCGTGGATTCTGCCGTCCATCATGGGTTGGAATGTCGAGAACGCCGCCGATCTGGCCGAACTGCGCGCCACGAACGCGATCATCGTGTTCGTGCTCGGCGTTCTGGTCCTCGCCCGCGTTGCGCAGCCGCTCAATTCGTGGCGCGGCATCCTCGTCGCCGCGTTCGCCGCGGCCGGCGTCGTCGGCATGCTGATCCCGTTCGTCGCGAGCTTCTTCGCGCTTGAGGTGCCCACCGGCCGTGAGATCACCGCCACCGCCGTCGCGCTGCTGCTGTCGGCCGCCGTGTTCGTCCTGTGTCATGTGATCGTCGCCGCGGCGGCGCGGATTATCTCACATGGCAAGCCGACACGCCAGAGCCACGGTAACATGCCGGTATTGTGAAGGGCAGATAATCGGCGACGTTACCGATTACAGTCCTAGAAGCCGGAGGGGAACATGTCCGTACGCGACGACCAGCTGTCCACGCTCAGCGTGAACGGCACGGACTATGACTACTATTCGATTGCCGACCTGCCCGGCATCGACCATCTGCCGTACTCGCTCAAGGTGCTGGTCGAGAACCTCGTACGCAACATCGACGGCGCGAACATCACCGACGAACATGTCAAAGCGCTGCTCGACTGGGATCCGAACGCCGAGCCCAGCCATGAGATCCAGTTCACGCCGAGCCGTGTCGTCATGCAGGACTTCACCGGCGTACCGTGCATCGTCGACCTCGCCACCATGCGCGACGCCGTCAAACAGCTCGGCGGCGACCCCGAGGTCATCAACCCGCAGGTCCAGTCCGACATGGTCATCGACCACTCCGTGCAGATCGACAAGTACGGCGTCGCCGACGCCGTCCAGCAGAACATGGACATCGAATACCAGCGCAACGGCGAGCGTTACCAGTTCCTGCGCTGGGGCCAGCAGGCGTTCCGCAACTTCCGCGTCGTGCCGCCGGGAACCGGCATCATCCACCAGGTCAACATCGAATACCTCGCCAAGGTCATCATGACGAAGGCGGGGGAGCGTGGCCGCCAGCTCGCCTACCTCGACTCGTGCGTTGGCACTGACTCGCACACCACCACCGAAAACGGCCTCGGCGTGCTCGGCTGGGGCGTCGGCGGCATCGAGGCCGAGGCGGCCATGCTCGGCCAGCCGATCTCCATGCTCGTGCCGCGCGTCGTCGGCTTCAAGCTCACCGGCTCCATCCCCGAAGGCGTCACCGCCACCGACGTGGTCCTGACCATCACCGACATGCTGCGCAAGCACGGCGTCGTCGGCAAGTTCGTCGAATTCTACGGCGACGGCATCGCGTCCGTGCCGCTCGCCAACCGCGCCACCATCGGCAACATGAGCCCCGAATTCGGCTCCACCTGCGGCATCTTCCCGATCGACCAGGTCACGCTCGACTATCTCAAGCTCACCGGCCGCTCCGACGAGCAGGTCGCGCTCGTCGAAGCCTATGCGAAGGCCAACAAGCTGTGGGGCGACGCGTCCGATCCGGACTACGTCGAACCGCAGTACTCCGAATACGAGGAACTTGACCTGTCCACCGTCGTGCCGTCCATCGCCGGCCCGAAGCGCCCGCAGGACCGCATCGTGCTGTCGGCATCCAAGGCCACGTTCGAGCAGACGCTGCCTGCCTACGAGACCGAGAAGACCGTCAAGGAGCCGGTCGCCGTGTCCACCGACTTCCGCGGCGACTTCGATCTGACCAACGGCGACGTGGCGATCGCCTCCATCACCTCGTGCACGAACACGTCCAACCCGTCCGTCATGATCGCCGCCGGCCTCATCGCCCGCAACGCCGTCGCCAAGGGCCTCAAACCCAAGCCGTGGGTCAAGACCTCGCTCGCCCCCGGCTCGCAGGTCGTCGCCGACTACCTCAAGGCCGCGGGACTGCAGGACGATCTCGACCGACTCGGCTACGAGCTCGTCGGCTTCGGCTGCGCCACCTGCATCGGCAACTCCGGCCCGCTGCTGCCGGAGATTTCCGAGGCGATCAACGCGAACGACCTGACCGTCACGGCCGTCCTGTCCGGCAACCGCAACTTCGAAGGCCGCATCAGCCCGGACGTCAAGATGAACTACCTCGCCTCGCCGCCGCTCGTCATCGCGTACGCGCTCGCCGGCACGATGGACTTCGACTTCGCCTCGCAGCCGCTCGGCAAGGATCCGGACGGCAACGACGTGTACCTGAAGGACATCTGGCCGACCAACGAGGAGGTCGCCGCCGTGGTCAATGGCACCGTCAGCCGTGAGATGTTCCTCAAGGACTATGCGTCCGTGTTCGAGGGCGACCATCGCTGGAAGGGCCTCGACGTGCCCGAAGGCGAGCTGTTCCAATGGGACCCGAAGTCCACGTACGTGCGCCGCCAGACGTTCTTCGACGGCATGAAGGCCGTGCCGGACCCGGTCGCCGACATCCACGGCGCACGCGTGCTCGCCCTGCTCGGCGACTCCGTGACCACCGACCACATCTCTCCGGCGGGCGCGTTCAAGGCGTCCAGCCCGGCCGGCAAGTACCTGACCGAACGCGGCGTCGAGCCGAAGAACTTCAACTCCTACGGTTCGCGCCGAGGCAACCACGAGGTCATGGTGCGCGGCACGTTCGGCAACATCCGCCTGCGCAACCTGCTGCTCGCCTCCACCGGCAACGAGGTCACGCCCGGCGGCTTCACCTACGACTTCACGACCGGCGAGCCGTCCACGATCTTTGACGCGTCGCTCAACTACAAGGCCGCCGGTACGCCGCTCGTGGTGCTCGCCGGCAAGGAGTACGGCACCGGATCATCGCGCGACTGGGCGGCCAAGGGCACGCTCATGCTGGGCGTTCGCGCGGTGATTACGGAAAGCTTCGAGCGTATCCACCGCAGCAATCTGATCGGCATGGGCGTGCTGCCGTTGCAGTTCCCGGCCGGCGAAAGCTACACGTCGCTCGGCCTCGACGGCACCGAAACGTACGACATCGACGGCATCGAGGAGCTCAACCACGGCGCGACACCGAAGACCGTGCACGTCACCGCCACGCACGCCGACGGCTCGAAGACCGAGTTCGACGCGGTCGTGCGCATCGACACGCCCGGCGAGGCCGACTACTACCGCAACGGCGGCATCCTGCAGTACGTGCTGCGCAACCTCATGAAGTAGGCTGCGTGAGCAGCGGCCGCCGATCGCCGCGGACGGGAGCCCGACACGTATCGTCTACGCGTCGGGCTCCTTGCGTATCGGCTCGTCGCCGCCGGTCCTGAGCGAATTGATGAGCTGTGAGACGATGCTCGGCATGATCGAACGGCTGAGCCACTCGACGTTGTCCGGTGTGAGCAGGGCTGGCGCCTTGGCGAGCACGCCGAGCATGCCGCTTGAGGCGAACTCCAGCAGCATGTGCTGACCGGGATTCAGTGTGGCGGGATCGCGGCCGAGCGCCGTCAGCCAGATCTCGACGACATGGGTTTTGAGCTGCACCGCGAGTCCGGCCGAACCGTGCGGCCCGGCGATCAGCGACAGACGGCGGATGCTGCGGATGCGTTGCGGCGAGGACAGGCAAGCGAGCGCATAGTCGCGGATGCCGTCGATTCCTTCGTCCTGACGGATGACGTGCATGATGAATGCGGTGATGTCCGGCTGCTCGTAGATCGCGGCGATCGCGTCGTCAGCCAGTTCGGGGATGTTGGCGTAATGGTAGTAGAACGCGCTGCGGTTGAGGCCGCTCGCACGCGTGATGTCGCTGATGGTGATCTGCGCGTACGGCTTGTCCTCCAGCAAACGCCAGAACGCATCCTGCATCTTTTGCGGTGCACCCGGTTCCTCGGCTCGCGGTCGTGCCATGTCGCCTCCTGGTTGAGTGATCGGCTAACTCAACACGATATCGTGTTTTCGATGCCGCGTGGCCGATCCTGCCGCCAAACCCTACATAATGTCGGATTACGTGGATTTATTTACCCGACAGACTGATGTATTTCTTGGAATCGCACGCAATCCAATGCGTCAGTCAATCGCAACGGTCAATCGCAAAGAGAGGCACGATCGACATGTCATTCCTTGAATTCCACGACGTGGTCCGCCAATACGGCAGCGGCGAATCCGCCGTGCTGGCGTTGAACCACGCCACCTTCGACATCGAACGGGGCGAACTCGCCGTCATCCTCGGCGCGTCCGGCGCCGGCAAATCCACCGCGCTCAATATCCTCGGCGGCATGGACCGCGCCACCTCCGGCTCCGTGCGTCTCGACGGCAAGGACATCACCAGGGCCAACGAGGCGCAGCTGACGGACTACCGCCGCTTCGACGTCGGCTTCGTCTTCCAGTTCTACAACCTCGTGCCCAACCTCACCGCGCTCGAAAACGTGGAACTCGCCAGCCAGATCTGCCCGAACGCGCTCGACGCGCGCGAGACACTCAAGAAGGTCGGCCTTGGCAACAGGCTCAACAACTTCCCCGCGCAACTGTCCGGCGGCGAACAGCAACGCGTCTCGATCGCCCGCGCGCTCGCCAAGAACCCGAAACTGCTGCTGTGCGACGAGCCGACCGGCGCGCTCGACTACAACACCGGCAAGGAGGTGCTGCAACTGCTGCAGGACTCCTGCCGCAATCGTGGCATCACCGTCGCGCTCGTCACGCACAATTCCGCGCTCGCGCCGATGGGCGACCGGCTGATCCGCTTCCGTTCCGGCAAGGTCACCGAGATCAAGGCGAACCCGAGCCCGACGCCGATCTCGGACATCGAATGGTAGGGGAGTCGCGATGAGGAAAACTGCACTCTGGAAGGACGCGTGGCGCGCGATCCGCGGCAACGGCAAGCGTTTCGCCGCGATGACGGTGATCGTCGCGGTCGGCGTGATGATGCTCGGCGGCCTCAACTCGGTAGGCCGCGACATCCGGGCCGGACTCGACGAGTTCTTCGACGAAACCGGCATGCACGACATCGCGATCGTCTCCACGCTCGGACTCGATGACGACGACATTGCCGCACTGCGCACAGTACGCGGCGTCAAGGACGCGGCCGGCGAATACGCGGCCAATGTCACCACGATGATCGACGGCAAACAGGCGTCCGCCACCGTCACCTCGCTCAACGACCGCGGCATCGACCGGCCGTACGTGACCGACGGCCGTCTGCCGAAATCCGGTCATGAGATCGCCGTGACGCGGCAGTATCTGGACGACGCCGGCAAGTCGATCGGCGACACGCTCGAATTCAAACCGGACGATTCGATGACGGCGGCCGCGGTCGGTTCGTCTGACCCGTCGTCGGATGATACGTCGGACGATGCGACCGGTTCGGCCGGCACCTTCGCAAACGGCGAGTACACGATCGTCGGCGCGATCATCGACCCGAACGACATCGTGAACCCGTCCGGCCCGCTCGCACTCGTCTCCGGCGGCAAAACCGTATATCCGATGGTCGTCACGACCGACTCGCTCGCCGCGACGAACGGCGACGACGTGCCGTACACGTCCGCAGTGCTCACCGTCGCCGACGCGGCCGCGATGAACACATACGACGACGATTATCTGGGCGTTGTGGCCGACACGAGGAGCGCGATCGAATCCATCCAAAAGACCCGTGAACAGGCGCGCACCGACGCCGTGCGCGACGCCGCGCTCGCCAAGGCCATGAGCAGGCTCGACGAACAGCAGGCCAAGGTCGACGCATTGCCCGACGGGCTGCCGGCCAAAACCGCCGCCGAACAACAGCTCGCCGCCGCGAAGGCCAAGATCGAAGCCGGTGTCGCCGCACTGCCCGACGCGAAATGGATCATCAGCGACCGCAGTTCCGTCACCAGCTGGGAGGACGTGAACACCCAAAGCGAGATGATCATGCGTCTCGGCACGCTGTTCCCCGTCCTGTTCCTCGTGATCGCGCTGTTGGTGAGCCTGACCGCCGTCACGCGCATGGTGGAGGAGGATCGCCGGCTCATCGGTACCTATAAGGCATTGGGGTACACGCGCGGCGAGACGATGGTCAAATACCTGGTGTACGCCGGCGCGGCCTGCCTGTTCGGCGGATTGCTCGGCGATGCGCTCGGTCTGCTTGGTCTGCCGTTCGTGTTCACGCGGCGCCTGATCTCGAGCCTCTACGTATTGCCGGGCTATCCGCTGCTCGTGGACTGGAGGCTCGCGGTGGGAGGCGTGCTGCTGTTCGTCGTGACGATCACCGGGGCGGCCGCTGCGACTACGGCCGGATCACTCAGGCTGGAACCGGCCGAACTCATGCGTCCCAAGGCTCCCAAGGCCGGCCGCACGATCGTCCTGCAACGCGTCGGCTTTGTCTGGAACCACCTGAGCTTCCTTGGCAAGGTGACCGCACGCAACCTGCTGCGCTACAAGTCGCGCGCGCTGATGGTCATCATCGGTGTGCTCGGCTGCACCGCGCTCATGACCGCCGGCTTCGGCATGGGCAGCTCCGCGCTCACGCTCATGCCGCGCCAACACCGCGAGATCGCGCCGTACGACGTCATGGCCGTCACCTCCGCCGCCGACCATGACGATGCGCAACGGCAACTGGACGACGACACGCGCGTCGCATCGACCCTGCCGCTGCAGCTGGGCAACGTGACGTTGGACGCGGCCGGCGACGATTCCGCCGACGACGCGAAGATCAGCGCACAACTCATGGTCATCCCGGACGGCGAGTCGTTGAACGGCTACCTCGAACTGCACACCGAGGCCGGAACCCCGATCACGCTGCCGGATAACAATGCCGGCCACGACCACCATGCCGGCGTGATCGTCACCGTCAATGCCGCGCGCAAACTCGCGCTTGCGGACGGCGCCACGGTTACTCTGACCGACACGATGGCCGACAGCGTTGACGTCACGGTGGTCGGTGTCGCGCAGTACTACACCGGCAATCTCGTCGTCATGACCGAGTCCGCATACGAGCGTGCGTTCGACGCGGATTTCGCCGCGAACGCCGATCTCGTCAACGTGAACGCCGACGACATGGACGAGAACATCGCGTTCGCGGATGACATCGCCGGAAACGACATCTATCTGTCCGTGACGAGCTCGGCCAAACAGGAACGCGACTTCTCGAAGAGCTTCCTCATGTTCTTCGTCATGATCGGCTTCATCGTTGTCATGGCCGCAATCCTCGCGATCGTGGTGCTGTACACGCTCGCCTCCACGAACATCTCCGAGCGCGAACGCGAGCTCGCTACCATCAAGGTGCTCGGATTCCGTCGGTGCGAGGTGCACGGCTACGTGAACAAGGAGATGCTGCTGCTTGCGGCGATCGGCATCGCGGTCGGTCTGCCGTGCGGGCGCGGATTGCTGGGCTTCCTGATCGGCAAACTCGACCTGCCGGGCATGAATCTCGTACCGAACGTGGCCTGGTACTGCTATGCGGCCGCCGCCGTGCTCGCGCTCGTGTTCACGGTGCTGGTCGAGGCGGCGACGAACCGGTCGCTGGACCGCATCGACATGGTCGGCGCGCTCAAGAGCCCCGAGTGACGGGCGGCTGATACGACGACGGCAGGTTGGGCGAACCTCATGCCGAGGTTCGCCCAACCTGCCGTCGTATTGCCGGGTGGGGGAAGAGGGGTCACTCGCCGAAATCGAGCGGCTCGCCCTTGATCATGTGGGTGAGCTCGTTGACCACGTTCTCGCCCATGCCCTGCAGCTCGGTGCCCTCGGAGCCGGCGATGTGCGGGGTGAGGATCACGTTCGGCATGTCCCACAGCGGCGAGTCGGCGGACAGCGGCTCGTCCGGGTCGGTCACGTCGAGGATCGCGTTGATGCGGCCGGTCTTCAGCTCGGCGATCATCGCGTCCGCGTCCACCACGGCGCCGCGCGCGGAGTTGATGAACCATGCGCCGTCCTTCATCATCTTGAAGTACTTCGCGCCGATCATGCCCTGCGTCGCCGGCAGGCTCGGCGTGTGCACGGAGACCACGTCGGACTCGCGGAACAGCGTCTCCAGATCGACCTTGGTCGCGCCGTACGTCGCGGTCTCCTCGGCGTCCATCGAACGGGACTCGGCGAGCACGCGCATGCGGTACGACTTGAGCAGCGTCATCAGGTGGCGGCCGATGCGGGCGGAGGCGGTCACCAGGCCCACGGTCTTCAGGTAGTTGCCGGCGGTCGGGAACTCGACCTCGCGGTTGATGTACTCGCGGCGCTCGCGGTAGATGCGCTCGGCGCGGAAGAAGTCCTTGTTGGCCATGAGGATCATCGCCATGCAGTATTCGGCGACCGGGATGCCGTTGACATAGCCGGAGTTGGACATGAGGATGCCGCGCTGCTTGACGACTTCGAGCGCCTCCGGGGTGAGCAGGCGCCACGCGTTGCCGGCGGCGGCCGCGATGCCCTTGAGCTTGGGCATCTTGGCGAGCGTCTCGGCGTCGACACGGGCGTCGGGGCCCCAGCCGGAGAAGATGTAGTCGGCCGTCTTGATCTGGTCTTCGACACCGGCGGCATGGAAGTCCTCGATGACGTTGCGGTCGACGTCGGCCACGACGTTCAGGCGCTCCCACTGGGTGTCGTTCATCAGCTTGTCCACCAGATTGGCGGGATGCATGGTGAGTACGACTTTCGGCTTGGACTCGGACATGAGAGATACTCCTTCATTGGAAAGCGATTTCCGTAACGAAGGACACTATAGCACTTTTGCCAGCGTTTCGTCTATGTGAAATAGGTTCGAGTATCGCTGAAAATATGGCTTATATGCTGGGATTGGCGTAATGATTGGATATTTGGTAAGCCCTTACCAAAATGTTTCCGCGTGTCGCACTGCGTTGTGCGGGCGGCGGGATGCGTGGGGGAGACGAGACGCGTGCGTGTGCGGCATATGCGCGCAATGGGAGAGCTGCTGTGAAGCGCCCCGTGATCGCGTGCGCGCCGCGACCGTCACGCGCCGCGGACCATGCGCCGCACCCCCTCGGCGATGAGCCGCGGATCGATCGGCGTGGTGCCCAGCGCCCGGTGCAGGGTGAGTCCTTCGATCAACGCGTCGATCAGCATGGCGGTTGCGGGGTCGAAGAACCGCTCGATCTGCGCGCGGCTGGCGGCCATCCACCGTTCGGCGATGTCCCGGTACGAGGGCTCGCGGGCCGCCAGCGTATAGAACTCGAGATTGATGTTCAGCTCGCGCTGAGAGCCCAGCAGGTCGGCGCCGGCAATATGCTCGGTGATCGCCGCGCAGGCCTCGTCGGCATCCGTCGCGACGGCCATGCGCGCCGCGAACCGGTCGATGCACTGCTGCGCGTACTGGTCGAACGCCTGATGCAGCAGGTCGGCCATGCCGTTGAATGGTAGGTCATCGATCCGAGCGGAACCCCGGCCGCGGCCGCGACGATGCGGTGCGACGTGCCGTTGACCCCGCGCTCGGCGATCACGTCGAGACAGGCGTCGATGATCCGCTGCTTGCGTTCGGGATCGGTCCGGCGGGAGGGTGTCTTGGCTGCGCTCATGAATACGACCATACACGGCAAAGTGTACGGTCGTACTCGTGCTGTGCATGGTCGTGTGATCGGATCTGGCGGCCGGTGTTCGGCGGTATGCGGCGCTGCCGGGCGTCGAGTGGGGTGCCGGGCGTCGCGGCTTCACGCCATGTCGGCGGTCGAGGCCGGATACCACATGGCGAACCACTGCTCGTCGTCCGGATGGGCCAGCTGCTCGCGCATCCACGCGCGACAGATGCGGAAATACTCGTTCAGATCGGCGTTGACGGCGGCGGATACACGCTCGGCGATGCGGTGAAGTCCAAACATGACAATGCTCCTTACCTATGCCCCGCCGATATCGAAATCATCGATATCGAACGGTCGGGTGATGTGTGTTCGTTATCTTCTGCTGCAGTAGGAAGGTAATTATCATGGTACTTGTGTAAATCTCGCTATCACGGGGATTAATAACAAAACCAATCACGGTAATATCACAATCGTACAAACCACGGATATGGGTCATGTCGAGAGCCCATATCGGACGAAAGAAGGCCGGCGATGCCTCAGTATGAGCACAGGCGTCTGGATCTGCTGTCCGATTTGTCGGAACGGGTGCGCTACAACCTTGCCGAAATACCGATCTACGCGTCGCGCGACCCGTTGTCGATCTACGCCGATTACCGGTGCCCGTGCCATTGGCATCGTGATCTTGAATACATCCATGTCGTCAGCGGCACGCTGCGGTATTTCGTCAACGGCGAGATATTCGTGCTGCAGCCGGGCGAGGGACTGGTCGTCAACGCCAACCGTCTGCACTACGGATTCTCTCCCGAACATCGCGAAAGCTGGTTCTCCTGCGCGGTGATCGGCCCGTCGCTGATCGAATCGTTGACCGGCGACGTCGCCGCACGTTGCGAGCGGGCGTTCGATCAGCGTCGCGACGATGCGCTGCGCCTGTCGCCGGACGTGCCGTGGCAGTTCGACGTGCTGACCGATATCGACCGGCTGGTCGTGCAGTTGCGCGGCGACCGTCGGCGGAACGGCGGCGGGACGGATTCGCGGACGCCGATCGATCCGCTGCCGGCCGTTGCCACCGCGATCGGACTGCTTGACGCGGTACTGGACCGCTTCGGTGACTCCGGCGATGACGACGGGCAGAACGTGGACGAACAGCGACGACGCATCGACGTGCTGAACATGACGGGTCTGATCCAGCAGCGGTTCGCCGAGCCGTTGTCCTTAAGCGACATCGCCGCGGCCGGTCGGGTCAGCCGCAGTCAATGCTGCCTGTTGTTCAAACGGTACGTAGGCCATACGCCGAACGAATACCTGACCGAGCGACGCGTCGAGGAGGCCAAGCGGCTGTTGGCCGGCACCGACGGCTCCGTCACCGAAATCGCGAAGGCCTGCGGCTTCTCCTCGCCGAGCTATTTCATCAGCGTGTTCCGGCGGCGGCTGGGCGCGACGCCGAAGGAGTACCGGATGCGGGCCGTGCGATGAGACCGAAGACGAAGCGTCAACGGCGGGGCAGGGATTCGCGCAGCACGATATCGGGCGCGCTCTGCACGAAGATGAGCCGGTTCGCGGGGCTTGCGGCCGCGGATTCGTCGGTCCCCTGATCGGCCAGCACACGTTCGACGGCGGCCTGGCCCATCTCGGCCAGCGGCAGGTGCACGGTCGTCAGCGACGGGTGCACGTCGGCGGAATAGGGGATGTCGCCGAATCCGGTCACGCCGATCTCGCGGCCCGGTTCGATGCCGTTGGCACGCAGGGCGGTCATCGCGCCGATCGCCATCACGTCGTTCAACGCGATGATCGAATCCACTCCTTCGCCGCCATATGCCGCGCCGTCGCCGGCCGTCAGCAGCCCGGAGCGAACCATCTGCATGACGGCCGCATAACCTTCGGTGCGGCTGAATCGCCCGTTGGCCACCGTTATGGGGTCGACGCCGATGCCGGCCTTGGCAAGCACGTCCATCACGCCGGCCAGACGTTCGCGCGACGAACGATGGTTATCGTCGCCTTTCAGAATCGCCGGCCGACGGTATCCCGAATCGACGACGAGCTTGGTGATCGCCCGCGCGCCGACCTCATTGGCCACGTCCACCGCGGGGAACGGCAGGTTGCGGTTCATGATGAACACCGCGCGGCCGCCCGACGCCTCGTACTGCTTGAGTTCCGACTCGAGCGTCTTGCGTTCGGGGGAGTCCACGTACTCGCTTTCCGAGATGATGATGCCGCGCGGGCGGGTCGCCACCGCCTTGCGCACGGCCTCCAGCTCCTCCTTGGGGCCGGCCGCGACTCCGATCGTCACGGCGATGCCCTGCTCGCCGGCCGCCTTGACCACGGCCTGCGACACGGAGGCGAAATACGGGTCGGAGATATCGGAGACCAGCAGCGCGATGCTCGGCGCGGTGCCCTTGGCCACGGCCTGGGCGTAGGCGTTCGGGCGGTAGTTGAGCCGTTTCGCGGCCTCCATCACCTTCACGTACGAATCGTTGCGCACCTTGCGCGTACTGCCGTTGAGCACGCGGGACGCGGTGGCGATGGAGACGCCGGCCTTCTTCGCCACGTCCATCAAAGTCGCCGGGGATGAGGCCGTCTTGCCGTCGTTCTGCTCTGCCACGATGTCACTGCCCTTCGTTGCACGTCTTTGGAAAAGAGTATTAAGCGTTTACCAGTATAGCGTGCTTATTTAGCGGAATCGAATATAGTCTTGCGGAAACTTTTTGGTAAGCGCTTTCCATTCCGGCGTGTCGTGCGGTACGCTGGTAGCCATGACGCGATATGTATGCGCCCCCGACTCCTTCAAGGAGAGCCTGACCGCCAGCGAGGCCGCACAGGCGATGGCACGGGGGATACGACAGGCCGACCCTCACGCCGACATCCGCATGGTGCCGATGGCCGACGGCGGCGAAGGCACCGCACAGGCACTGGCCGATGCGACCGGCGGCACCATGTACCGCACCATCGTGCACGACCCGCTCGGCCGACCCACCGCCGCACGGTACGCGATGCTCGGCGACGGCACGACCGCCGTCGTGGAAACCGCCGAAGCAAGCGGCCTGGCATTGCTGGTCCCCGACGAACGCAACCCGCGGGTCGCCACCTCATACGGCACCGGCGAACTCATCAAGGCCGCACTCGACGCGGGAGCCTCCACGATCATCGTCGGACTCGGCGGCAGCGCCACCAACGACGCCGGATCGGGAATCCTCAAGGCGTTGGGCGCACGACTGCTCGACACGGCCGGCCATGATCTCGAACAGGGAGGCGCGGCGCTCGCCGATCTGGCCACCATCGACGTGAGCGGACTCGACCCGCGACTGAACGACGTGACGATCATCGCCGCATGCGACGTGACCAACCCGCTGACCGGCCCCAACGGCGCCAGCGCCGTATTCGGCCCGCAGAAAGGCGCGAGTGCGGACGACGTGGCGCTGCTCGACCGCGCGCTGACCCGCTTCGCCGAGGTCGCCGGCCGTCAGCTGGACATGAACGTCGCCGCACTGCCGGGCGGGGGAGCCGCCGGCGGCATCGGCGCGGCGCTGCTCGCCTTCCTGCACGCCGAATTCCGGCCGGGCATCGATCTGGTGATCGACCGCGCCGGACTCGACGAGGCCGTGCAATGGGCCGACATCGTATTCACCGGCGAAGGCTCGATCGACTTCCAGACCAAATTCGGCAAAACCCCGGCCGGCGTGGCCGCCACCGCCAAACGGCACGGCAAGCCGGTCATCGCCATCGCCGGACACATCGGCGACGGCATCGAGGAACTGCACGGGATCGGCATCGACGCGGTCTTCGGCATCGCGCCCGGCGCGGCCAGACTCGACGATCTCCTGCGCAACGCCGCAGCCAACGTCGAGCGCACCGCCGAACAGGTCACGCGACTGCTGAACCTCACGCGATGACCAGGCGCATTGTCATTTCGAGCGCAACGCAGCGAAGCCGAGCAATTTTCAATGCCATATGCCCGTAAGATCGCTCCGCTCGGCCTGCACCCCGGTCGAAATGACACGTGACGCAATATCGTCTGTTGCCAAGGAATACAAGGACATCGAATCATGCGAACCATTCTCGCAACCGTCACCTGCGGCGATCTCGCCGCCGTCTACCGCCGCGACGAGACCGGCGTCGTCGAACTCGTACTGTCCCCGGCCGGCAAAACCGCGGACATCGTACGCGACGACTGCGCCGCCGAACCGCTCGTCCAAGCCAAGATCATCGGCGACGACTATCCGTTCGGCTTCAGCCAAGGCCGCACCATGCGTAACGCGACCACCGTCACCAAGCACATGACCTACGGCGAACCGACCGTAAGCCGAGACGAGACCGCCGGCAACGTCACCGTCACGACAAGTATCACCGACGACCGCGGCTGGCACTACGAGCACACGCTCACCATGACCCCGGCAAGCCGCGCCGCCGAAATCCGCATGGCTGTCGTCAACGACTCCGCGCGGCCGGTCACGTTCGAAATGCTCTCCAGTTTCACGCTCGGCTCCCTCTCGCCGTACTCCACCGGACTCGACCCGGAAAACCTCACCCTGCACCGACTGCGTAGCACGTGGAGCGCCGAAGGCCGCGTGCTCTCCCAGCCGGTCGAAGACCTCGAACTCGAACCGAGCTGGCAGCAATACAGCGCGAACTCCGTGCGTTTCGGCTCGATCGGCAGCTTCCCGGTACGCGAATGGGTGCCATTCGTCGGAGTCACCGACCGACGCGCCGGCGTCACCTGGGCGGCGGCGACCACGCACGCCTCCAGCTGGCAGATCGAAGCATACCGACGCGACGACGGACTGAGCCTGTCCGGCGGCGTCGCCGACCGCGAATTCGGCCAGTGGACGCACACCGTGCGCCCCGGCGAACGATTCGACGCGCCGTACGCGGTCGCCACGGCCGTCGTCGGCGGCTTGGACGAAGCCGCACAGGCGCTCGCCGGCAACGTGCGCAAGGACCTGCACACGCCGTCCTGCGAGGACCGGCTGCCGGTGATCTTCAACGAATTCTGCTCGACATGGGGATGCCCGAGCGAGCAAAGCGTGACCGAACAGCTCGACGCGGTCAAGGCGCTCGGCGTGGAATACTTCGTGATCGACGCCGGCTGGTTCGACGACCAGGCGTTCGAATCGGCCAGCAGATTCGGCAAGTGGGAAGTCAGCAGGACCGCGTTCCCGCACGGCATGAAAACGGTCGTCGACCGTATCCACGAGGCCGGGCTGAAAGCCGGCATCTGGTTCGAATTCGAGATCGCCGGACGCGAGGAACCCGACTGCTTCAACAAGGCCGAATGGCTCCTCAAGCGCGACGGCCTGCCGATCACCTCAGGCAACCGCCGCTGGTGGGACATGCGCAACCCCGAGGTGCGCGAGTATCTGGCGCACAAGGTCATCGATTTCCTGCGCGATAACGGTTTCGACTACATGAAGGTCGACTACAACGACACGATCGGCATCGGCTGCGAGACGCCGGGCGACCCGCACGCGTCGCTGGGGGAGGGACTCTACGACCAGATCCAGGCGTCGCAGACGTTCTTCCGCCGCATCCGAGAAGAACTGCCGGACCTCATGATCGAGATCTGCGCGTCCGGCGGCCACCGTCTCGTGCAGAGCTTCATGCGAATCGGCGCGATGGCCAGCTTCTCCGACGCGCACGAATGCGACTACATCCCGGTCGTCGCCGCGAACATGCACCGCATGATCCTGCCGCGCCAATCGCAGATCTGGGCCGTGGTGCGCGACGAGGAACCGGACGACAAACTGTACTACCAGATCAGCTCCGGACTGCTCGGCCGCTTGTGCTTCAGCGGTGACGCGACCGCGTTCGCCGGCCGCAAGAACGAGATCATCCGCGACGGCGTCGCGTTCTACCACGAAGCCGCCCCCGTCATCGACCGCGGCGAATCCCATTGGTACGGGCCGCGGCTCGGCAGCTACAGTCGGCCGACCGGCTGGCAGGCCATCGCACGCGACGGCGAAACCGGCACGGCGGCCGACGGTCGCACGCTCGTCGTGCTGCACACGTTCCACGATGCGCCGTCGACGATCACCGTGCCGGTCGACGGCAATGACGACGCCGCCGCGCGCATCGCCCGCACGTTCCACCGCGACGGCATCGCCGTCACGCTGGACGACACCATGCTCACCGTCTCCGGCCTTGCCGACTTCGACGGCGTCGCCGTACTGCTGGACGCGAAATGATCAGGAAAGGAGCCGACATGGTCGATCGCACCGTCAGCAACGACTATCCCACGCAGGAACAAGCCGTCGACCGTATCGTGCGCATCCGCACCGGCGAAGGCGACTGGGTCGCGCTCGGGGAGGCCGGCGATCTTACCGTTACCGCCGATCGCGGGCGCGCCGAACGGTTCGCGCTGTACCGTTGCGCGTACCTGACCGCAACGACGCTGCCGCTCGACGGCGCGCAGTCGGTCAGCTATGCGATCCGCAGCGTATCGACCGGCAAATACCTGACGATCCAGAACTATTACGCCGAACCGGGCAAGCCGCTTGCGCGCACCGGCGCGATCGTTGCCGCCGACTTCGACCGGCAGCCGCCGTATTACGTCAGACGCGGACTCACGTTCGTCGTCACCGCGAGCGCGCCGGACGTCTACTGGAACGAACGGTTCACGATCGCCGACCAGCCGGACGGTTCGGTCGTCATCGCCAGCCACGCCGACGACCTGCGCGACGAACCGGACTGCGCCGCGTTCCCGATGCGGGTCACGCTTACCGGCGCGTACGTCGACTACGGCAACGTCGCCGTGCAACGGCTCTATCTCGAGAATGTCTCGGACGATGACTCTGATTCGATGCCGGATGATCGCCCGGCATATTCCTCCGTCATGTCGACCGGGCATGGCCTTTCTCCTGTCATTTCGGCCGGAGCGAAGCGGAGTGGAGAAATCTCTTCCGCTCACGACGGTATGGAGACGAAGATTTCTCCGCTCGCTTCGCTCGGTCGAGATGACAGTGATGGAACTGCGCATGATCGAGATGGCCGTGAGCGGCTTGCGCCCGGTCGAGATAACAGTGAGTCTGTTTCCGAGATCGCCGCCGGCGACGGCACGGCGATCGACCTGCCGCGAACGTTCGCGCATCCGGGGGTGAGTCTGTCGGCCGCGCAGCTGACGGCCATGCGCGATCACGTGCGCAACCGTGAGCGGCCGTGGTACGCGGACTGGTTGAGGCTGACGACCACCGTGCCGAACGACATGGCGTGCGAACGCTATCAGCCGACCTTCCGCGAAGGCGTCGGCCGTGGCGACCCCGCCGGCTCCGGACACATCGGCGACTGGGAGATGTCGTGCGCGGCCGCCTACTTCAACGCGCTGCGCTGGGCGGTCACCGGCGAGGACCGGTACGCCGAAACCGTCACGCGCATCATCGACGGCTGGGCGCGCACCCTGCACGTGATCGACGGGCGCGACCGCATTCTCGGCGCGTCGCTCGCCACGATCAAACTCATCAACGCTGCCGAAATCGTCCGCTACTTCGACGGCGGCCATCCGAGCCTGACGGACGGCATCTTCAAGGCGTATCAGACCATGCTGCGCAACGTCGTCTACCCGGTCGTGCGCGACGGCGGCGCACCCATGAACGCCAACGGCAACTGGGACGTGGCGCCCATGACCACGCTGCTCGCCATCGGCGTCGCCACCGACGATCCGCGCATCTTCGCGCGCGGACTCGCCATGTACGCAAGCCCGTACTGCAACGGATCGATCGTCAACTACCTGACCGACTGGGGGCAGAGCGTCGAATCGGCGCGCGATCAGGCGCACGGCCAGCTCGGCATCGGCGCGATGGTCGACGCCTGCGCCATCGCCGAACATCAGGGCGTCGACCTGTGGAGCCTGTACGGCAACCGGCTCGCCAAAGCCGTCGAATGGTGCGCGCAATACAACCTGTTCGCGGGCGACGGCGAGCTTCGCGCCGTGCCGCTTTCCGGCATCTTCGGCTACTTCGACGACATCTCCTACTGGGACCACATGGAGGAGCAGGGCGTGTACCGCGGCCAATTGCGGCCGATCTACGAGACCGCGCTCGCGCACTACCGCGGCGTTCCCGGCGTCGACGTGACGTGGATGGAGCGTGCCGCGCGCGCGATGCGGCCGGAAGGACTGGTCCACTTCGACAACCTCAACTTCTCTACGCTCACCTGCTACAACGGGCCGGTCGAGACGGCTGATACGACACCTCGCGTCCGGCTGCGCACACAGATCGAACCGTGGTACCAACGGACGTGGGCCGCGATCCGCGCATGCGGTTCGGTGCCGTCCAACGCGCTGGCCGACGGGGTGGTACCGGCGGGACTCGACACGGAAACCATGCCGTCGTACTTCGCCATACAGCCGGACGGTTCGCTCGCCGTGACGGCACGGCGTCGCGACGCGGCCGTGCTGCGCGTCGTCGACCACGGCGACGGCACGGTGTCGCTGATCGACACGGCCGACGGCCGCACGCTGACCGTCGGCGACGAACTGCCGGACGGCGGCCGCGAACTGAGCATGGCTGCGGCACCTGAGCTGGATAATCCGCCGCAGATCGCGCGATTCGCGCTGCGCAGCTGGGGTATCGGACCGATGTGCCTCGCGTGGAACGGACGACTGGTCGAGATCGTCTCCGACGGCGACGATCCGCACGAACCCGCGCGTCGCACACTGCGACTGCGACTCGGCGCCACGCCGGACGGCCGCAACACCGACACCACCCCCGCCAACTGGCTCACCTTCATCTACGAATCCGACTGACAATGTGTCATTTCGACCGAGCGTCAGCGAGCGGAGAAATCTTTCAGGATGCGTCATCCAGGCAAGATTTCTCGACTCCGCTTCGCTCCGCTCGAAACGACAAGCACACCCACGTCACACCAAAGGAGCTGACACCAATGACCACGATGATTACCAACCCGATCCTGCCGGGCTTCCACCCCGACTCGAGCGCGCTGCGCGTCGGCGACGACTACTACATCGCCACCAGCACGTTCGAATGGTGGCCGGGCATCGACATCTACCATTCCAAGGACCTCGTCAACTGGGAGTGGATCGCCTCGCCCGTCAACCGCGAATCGCAGGTCGACTTGCACGGCAACTACGATTCCGGGTCCCTGTGGGCGCCGCACCTGAGCTACGCCGACGGCAAGTTCTGGCTCGTCTACACCGACGTAAAAACCTACGCGCCGTTCAAGGACACGCTCAACTACGTCATCACCGCGCCGGACATCCGCGGCCCGTGGAGCGAACCGCACTTCCTGACCGCCTCCGGATTCGACCCGGCCATCTTCCACGATGACGACGGCCGCAAATGGTTCCTCAACATGCTCTACGACTACCGTCCGGGCCATCAGATGTTCGCCGGCACCGTCATCCAGGAATTCGATCCGACGACCATGAAACTCATCGGCGAACGCAAGCACTTCTACAAGGGCACCAAGCTCGGCGTATGCGAAGGACCGCAGATTCTGAAACGCGACGGCTGGTACTACCTGCTGTGCGCGGCCGGCGGCACCGGCTACATGCACGCCGCCACCGTGGCCCGCGCCCGCTCGCTCGAAGGCCCGTTCGAGGATTCGCCGTACACGCCGCTGATGACCACGCGCGACGAGCCGAACAACCCGCTGCAGAAGTCCGGCCACTGCTGCTTCCTCGAGATCGGCGACGAATGGTACGTCACGCAGATCTGCGGCAGGCCCCTGACCGAACGCGGCAACTGCACGCTCGGCCGCGAAACCGGCATCCAGAAGATCTACTGGACCGAGGACGGCTGGCCGCGACTGATCAACAACACGATCAGCCCCGACCTCAAGGTTCCGGCCCCCGCCATCGCGCAGGGCGTCGTGCAGAAGACCGACCACTCCGAACGCGTCGAATTCGAGGTGGATCGTGCCGCGCAGGCTTGCACGCCGCTCACGTCCGTGACCGATCCGGCCATTCCGCCGAGCCTGAAGACCCTGCGCGGCGCGCTTACGGCCGAGAAAGACTATTCGCTCACCGCGCGCCCCGGCTGGCTGCGCCTGTACGGCGACCAGTCGCTGCGCTCGCAGCATCATCAGACGCTGTTCGCGCGGCGCTGGGAGGCGTACGACTTCGATGCGGAGACCGTGCTCGACTTCGATCCGACCAACTATCAGCAGATGGCCGGGCTGATTTTGTACTACGACACGCAGAACTGGATCTACGCGTATGTCTCCTTCGACACCGAGGGCACCGACAGGCGCATCATCCAGATGCTGCGCTGCGATCACGAGAACCTTGAATACGGTTCCGAGGCGATCGCCCTCGAGAACGGTCCGGTGCGCATCCGCGTGGAGGTCCGTCACGACAAGGCGCACTTCCGCTTCGCGCAAGGTTCAGACATGTACGCCGACAACGCCGTGTGGCATGCGATCGGCGGCGCCCAGCCGGCCGACCACATCAGCGACGACTACGTCGAGCGCACGATCAAGGGCTGCGCGTTCACCGGCGGCATGGTCGGCCTGTGCGCCCAGGACATGGATGCCAAGCAGTCGCACGCCGACTTCCAATACTTCGACTACCAGGAACAACACTAAGTCGTCTCTCGGCCCCCTCGGCTGAGGGGGCTGTCAGCGCAGCTGACTGGGGGAGCGTAGATGCTGAAACACTTCGGAGTTTCTGACTGCGCTTCGTCTCATTGCGTTTGACGGCCCTTCCAACTGGGGAGCGAACAACGACCTCAACGAAAGGAAACAATCATGACATGGGAACTGGCCGCGTCGACTCTCGGCGCACCGTATGACACGATGGACGAACTCGCCAAGACCTTCACGGCGACCGGCGTCAAGCAGATCGAAGTCGCCGTCGGCGACGAGATGAAGTTCACGATGACCTCCACGGACGACGAGCTCAAGGCCATGCGCGACGAACTGGCCGAAAAGGCCGGCGTGACCATCTTCAGCGTCGACTCGCGCGTGCAGGTGTGCAACACCGACCGCGAGGACGACGAACTGGTCGAAAGCCTCGAACACTGCCTGCACATGGCGTCCGTGCTCGGCGCCAAGTACGTGCGCGTCTTCCCAACCGCGCCGCTCGAGCCGAGCTGGGACCCGGACAGGCTTCCCGGCATGGTGCTGCCCAAGGGCATGAACCTCGCCGGAGTCTCCAAGCGCGGCGCCGAGATCATCGCCCGCGCCCTGCCGACCGCCGACAAGCTCGGCGTCCAGCCGCTCATCGAAACGCACGACAGCCACGCCAACGGCGAGCGCAATGCGATCATCCACTACTATCTCGATAAGATCGCGCCGGGCAACCAGGCCGGCTCGATCTGGGATCTGGCCCACCCGTGGCGTGTCGGAGAGGCGCCGGCCACCACGTTCGAGTACCTGAAGCCGTATCTGGTCGGTGGTCGCGGTCTGGTGCAGATCAAGGACTGCGCGTTCCCGGGCGACCAGACCCCGGTGCTGCAGGGCACCGGCCGCGTGCCGCTGGCCGAATGCTGCAAGCTCCTGAAGGACGGAGGCTACACCGGTCCGCTGTCACTGGAGTGGGAGCGTCGCTGGTATCCGCAGGTCGAGCCGCTCGAGGAGGCCCTCGTCGCCGCCCGCAAGGCCATCGAAGCTCTGCCCGCCGAATCCCAGCTGTGATCCTGCGTGGCTGATCCGGTGCGCTGAATCCGCTGTAGCTGACCGGTCGCGCCGAATCCGATGTGCGGCGCGACCGGTCAGCTATCGTCCGCCGATCCATCAGGCCGTAACTCAACAAGACAACGAGTCCGTCATTGAGTTACGGCCTTTTTCTGTCTCCGAAACGGCCGTAACTCAATGACGGGGCATCGATCGTACATGAATTCGTCATGTTGCGGAAAGTGTCGGAAAGTGTCGAAATAGGCTTGTTGAAAATGGTTAAAAGTGTAAAAAACAAGTATATGAAATTATGAAAAATGCGAAAAACGGGGTAGTCAAATTGTAGAAAAATGCAATCAGTCGTAGTATGTACATGGGCCCATACGATACGCGGGTGGAAGGCATCTGATACATGGCATTGAAACGCAAGGCGTACGAACGCTTCGAGTCCTGGAAGCGGGACAAGTCGAAGCAGGCGTTGCTGGTCACGGGCGCTCGTCAGATCGGCAAGACGTATCTGGTGCGCGAATTCATGCAGGCGCATTACCATAGCCGAGTTGAGATCAATCTTGCCGATGACAGTGCGGCACGCTCGTCGTTCGCCGCAGCGACGGATGCAGACGATCTGATGCTTCGTATTTCCGTGGCCGCCAGCATTCCGCTGGTGCCTCACGAGACGGCCATATTCCTTGATGAGATTCAGGAATGCCCGAATGTGATGGAGCATATCAAATTGCTGATCGACAAGGGCGAGTATGACTTCATTCTGTCCGGCTCGCTGCTCGGGGTGAAACTGGAAGGCGTGGACGCGTTGCCTGGGGGATATCTCACGCAGGTTGAGATGTTCCCGCTGGATTTCGAGGAGTTCTGCTGGGCCAACGGTCTGCCGGAAGAAGCATGGCGGATGGCGCGCAAGGCATTCGCCGATCGCACGCCGGTGGCGGATTTCATTCATGAACGGTTGCTGAAGCTGTTCCACCGCTATTTACTGGTCGGCGGCATGCCCGATGCGGTCAACGCGTTCCTGAAGAACGGCACCATCGATCAGGTGCGCGTGTCTCAGTCCGAAATCATCCGCGTATACAAACGGGACATCGCCAAATATGCGCCCAAGGAGAACCGGCTGGTCATCCAGAACATCTACGACCTTGTTCCCAGCGAACTGACCGGCACCAGCAAACGGTTCAAGTTCAGCTCGATCGAGAACGTCAAGCGGTTCGATCAGGTGACGGACGAATTCCTATGGCTGATCAATGCGGACGTGGCGATCGCCACGTATAATGCGACGGAACCAAGGCATCCGTTGCTCATCTCGAAGAACGACAGCCGGTTCAAGCTGTTCTATTCCGATGTCGGACTGCTGACCGGTACGTTCATCAAGCGCGCATCCATCGATCTGCTTGACGGCAAAACCAACATGAATGTCGGCGGCGTGTATGAGAACGCGGTGGCGCAGGAACTCAACTCGCATGGATTCGTCACGTACTACTGCGCCAGCAAACGTATGGGAGAACTTGATTTCGTAACCGAAACGGCCGACGGGCGAGTGCTGGTGTTCGAGATCAAATCCGGATCGTCATATCGGACCCATGCGTCGCTCGATCATGCGCTGGATTCGCCGAACTGCGGCATAGACGAGGCCTACGTGCTGGCGGAAACGAACGTTGAGATCGTAGGACGGGTGACATACCTGCCGATCTATATGGTCGCCATGTTCGACGTCGATGATTGAACGTCGGCCGGCAGCAGGTCGTAGGGCATCTGCTTCTTGACCCAGTAGAAGATGAGCAGCGCGAGCGTGAACAGGCCGGCCTGCGGAATCAGGCGCATGAAGATCACGATCACGAACACCGCCGTGCGTACCGCATAGAACAGCACGCGCCGCCAGCCGGAACGCGGCCTCGTCTCGCAGGTCATGTGCGTGAACCCGCCGCCGAGCGTGCGTCCGCCGCGCATCCACGGCACCAGCAGCTCGAAGACGAGCAGGGCGACCAGCGTCACCATGTCGGAGAACGTGACCTCGTTGCCGAACACATGGCCGACGACCGGAATCGACTGCCACGTCGCGATGTCACGCACCACGACCATGTCGTACAGCACCGTGGCGAGCATGGTCGTCGGCATCGCCACGGTCGTGATCACCGTCAGATCGATCACGTACGCGATGCAGCGGCGCAGGAATCCGGGCTGCGTTACCGTCGTCAGATCGTTCGCGCGCGGCGGCACGAGCCGGTCGAACAGCCGCGCGCCGGCGTAGCCGAGCAGCGCGCCCAGCGTGTTCGTGATCAGATCGTCCACGTCGAACAGCCGGTACGAGCACGGGTAGAAGCCGAGGAATCCCGTCAGCTGCAGCGTCTCGATCATCAGGCTCGTCGCGAATCCGACCGGCAGCGCCGCGGCGAGCGGCCAGCGGAAGACCCGGCCCATGATGAATCCGAGCGGCAGGAAGAACACGACGTTCAACGCGAGCTGCATGATCGCAGCCAGGCCGTCGGCGCGGATGTCGCCGATGAACTGCAGCGGGTTGAGCTGCGGCGTGAGATGATGCGCGGCGCAGTAGGCGACCGGGTCCTCGGGCATCGGGTAGAGCGTGAAGCACAGCAGGCCGATCGCGTACAGCACCGTGCCGTACGCGACGAGCGTCTGCGAGAATCGGATGCGGTTGTAGCGGTGGTACAGCAGTGCCAGCACCGGCACCGTGAGTGCGGCCGACACGAACGGCCACAAGACGACCGCCAGCATGAACGGCCGGCTGAAATATGCGATGTATCCCATGATTCTCCTCGTTTCTCATACGGCACACGGTGTGCGATATGCGTAATTGCCGTATGTCGTGTTCCTCTTCGCTCACTGTAGCCGATCGTGCGCGGGAAGGTGCTCATGCGTGGGGATGAACGGCAGCGGTATGCCGGTGAGACGGTCATCCTTCAGAAGGAGATCGCGGGGATGCCGAAATGGCTTGTGGAGCCGTCAGCGTAGATGTCGGGCCAGGTCCCGTTTGGCGTAGATGACTCTGGCGACGGTGACGGTAGCGGCTGCCTCATCGACCCAGTAGAACACCGCGTGATTGCCGACCATGACGCGTCGATATTCGTGCCGGAGTGGGCGGATTGGAATGTACAGGGGATGCGAATGCGGATAGTCGGCGAGTCCCTCGATTGCCACGTTCAGGTTAGTCGCTAACGTTTCCGCTGTATGCGGGCTTCCCAGTTCCCGCACGATATAGGAGACTGCCTCGTTCATATCGGAGACGGCTTTCGGCAGGATCTCCACTTTATACACGTTTGGCTCCGTCGATCGCGGCTCGCATGGACGCCATTGTCTCCTTGGGGTTGAATCGTTTGCCGGTGGTTTCGGCCTCGCGCTCGCCTTCGAGCAGCATGTCGTATATGTGACTGTCGAGCTGTAGGTTTTCGTATGCTTCCATGCTGAGCACCACCATGTCGCCGAAACCGTTCTTGGTAAGGAACACGGGTTTCCCTGTCTCGTGCACGATGCGGGATACGTCCGCGAAATTGTTGCGTAGATCCGATACGGGGCGGATCATCTGATCGGTCATAAGGATCACCTCCGTTTATCAATTTAGCATAATTGTGCTAAATGGATGAGGGGAGATTCGCGTGGGTGTCGAAGTAGTCTTCTGTGCTGTCGATAAGTGAGTAAACGGTTACGTAATGGCATATGAAATAACGGTTTGTAGTAGACAACGGTGAGTTATCGTCGGCAATAATGAATCGTGTAAAAAATTTGAGAATTCCTAAAAAACAGCAAAAACAGTTGATATTGCAACGATGGTTACGCAATCACGGTAAGCGCTTACCGGCGTGTCGCGACGATGATGAGTTGTTGCGTAACTAGTTACGTGATATGGTGATAACCACAGAACGAAAAGAGCTGAAAAGCACACGATGTTTGTGTGGTTTGACA
Source organism: Bifidobacterium sp. SO1 (assembly GCF_018555335.1). Lineage (NCBI taxonomy): Bacteria > Bacillati > Actinomycetota > Actinomycetes > Bifidobacteriales > Bifidobacteriaceae > Bifidobacterium > Bifidobacterium sp. SO1. The sequence continues at coordinate 136,034 of NZ_JAFEJR010000002.1, forward strand.
CTCCAGACGGCTTGGCGCGACGAAAGCGCTGAGTGCATGTTCTCGCTGAGGAGGATCAATGGAACAGGTCAAAGCGACCCCAAGGTTTTTGACGCACAGCTGGCGCCTGCTGTACATGGTGTTGCCGTTCGCCGCATTCGTGCTCGTATTCAACTATCTGCCGCTGCTGGGCTGGTACTTCGCGTTCGTCGACTACCAGCCGGGCGTCGCCCCGTGGGATATGCCGTTCGTGGGACTCAAATGGTTCCAGTCGATCGTCTCGTCGCCCGAGCAGATGCGCACCATCGGCCGCGTGATGGTCAACACGCTCGGCATGAGCTTCCTTGGACTGGCGTGCAGCGTCCTGCCGCTGATCTTCGCGATCCTGCTCTATGAACTGCGTTCCAGCAAGCTGCGCCGCGTGGTGCAGACCCTGACCACCGCGCCGAACTTCGTCAGCTGGGTGCTGGTCTACGCGCTCGTCTTCGCGTTCCTGTCCGTCGACAACGGCGTGGTCAACAATCTGCTGGTCGACTGGGGCGTCATCAAGCAGCCGATCAACTTCCTGTTGAGCTCCGACCACATGTGGCTCAAGATGACCGCGCTGGGCATCTGGAAGTCCATCGGCTGGTCCGCGATCATGTACCTTGCCGCGATCAACGGCATCGACCAGGAGCTGTACGAGGCCGCGTCGATCGACGGCGCGAACCGCTTTCAGCGCGCCATCCACATCACCGTGCCGGGTCTGCTGCCCACGTTCTTCGTGCTGCTGCTCATGAGCGTCGCGAACATCATCAACACCGGCATGGACCAGTACTTCGTCTTCTCGAACGCCATGAACAAGGACGCGCTCGAGGTCCTCGACCTGTACACGTACAACATCGGCATCTCGGGCGGCAACTTCTCGTTCGCCACCGTGATCTCCATCTTGAAGACCGTCGTCTCCCTGGCGCTGCTGTTCTCCGTGAACGGCATCTCCAAGAAGGTCCGCGGCAACTCGATCTTCTAGTCCCGGCATACGCAGGACCAAGCAAAGGAGCATTCACTATGTCTGCACAAGCAGTTTCCGCAGCCGCGCCGCTGGCCGGCAAGAAGACGGCCAGGAAAGGGCTGTTCGCCGCCAAGGCCGGCAGGAAGTCGTCCCGCAACCCGATGGACCAGCTGTCCGCAGGGGAGAAGGTGTTCAACGTGTGCAACACCATCTTCATGCTGTTCATGGCGTTCATCTGCTTCTACCCGTTCTGGTACATCTTCGTCAACACGATCTCGAACAACAAGATGAGCGCCGACGGCGAGATTCTGTTCTGGCCCAAGGGCATCCACTTCGACAACTACAGGACGATCTTCGAACTGCCCGGCATCGCGCACGCCACGCTCGTCTCCGTGCTGCGCACCGTGATCGGCACCGTCCTGTGCGTCGCGGTCTCCGCGTTCCTCGGGTTCATGATGACGCAGGTCAAGATGGCCCACCGCCAGTTCGTCTACCGCTTCTTCGTGGCGACCATGTACGTCAACGCCGGCCTGATCCCCGGATACCTGCTGTTCAACTACCTCGGCCTGTTGGACAACTTCCTCGTGTACGTGATCCCGGGCGCGGTCTCCGCGTTCAACATCGTGCTTGTCAAGACGTACGTCGAGTCGTCCATCCCGCAATCCTTGCAGGAGGCCGCCGAGATCGACGGCGCCGGCACATGGACCGTGTTCTTCAAGATCGCGCTGCCGCTGATGGGGCCGATCCTCGCCACGCTGGCGATCTTCTCCGCGGTCGGCCAGTGGAACAGCTTCATGGACACCGTCCTGTACGTGACCGACGACAAGCTGCAGACCCTGCAGTACGTGCTGTACCGCTACCTGTCCCAAGCGCAGGCGATGGCGAACATCATGGCGCAGTCCGGCGGCGACGCCTCCAGCATGGCCGCGACCGGCGTGACTGCCCAGTCGGTCAAGCTCACCGTCACGATGGTCACCGTCCTGCCGATCTTCATCGTGTACCCGTTCATGCAGAAGTACTTCGTCAAGGGCATCACGATCGGAGCGGTCAAAGGCTGACAAACGTCCCGTCCATAACCCAACAACAACCTGTCGCGGGGCCGCAGTCGACACCGCGTGTAACACCCCAAAGAAGGAGAACAACCATGAACAAGAAGTCGATCGTCCGCCTGAGCGCGGCTGCGGCCGCGGCGGCCATGCTCGTACCGCTGGCGGCATGCGGCAGCAGCACTGCGGGAGGCAACCCGAACGAGATCACGATCTTCACCCAGGGCGCGACCTACGAAGGCAAGCTCGACGGCTACGTCGGCAAGGGCATCAAGGACGCGACCGGCCTGAGCGTGAACGTCGTGCCGACCTCCGTTGGCGGCACCGACCGCTTCCAGACCAAGCTCACCACCGGCAACCTCGGCGACCTCGTGCTCTACGGCAGCCGCGACGCCCTGAAGCAGGCCATCGACGCCGGTCAGGCGCTCGACCTGACCACCGTCAAGGACCAGCTGCCCAACGTCTTCCGCTTCACCGACGCCGTCAACCGCATGAAGAAGCTCGACAACGGCAAGGTGTACGCCATCCCATCTGGCGTCTCCGAAAGCGCCGATCTGTCCAAGGGCGACCCGGTCAACGTGCCGGCCCTGCGTTACGACTACTACAAAGAGCTCGGCTCGCCGGACATCAAGGACTACTGGTCCTACAAGGACGTGGCCGAGGCGATGGTCAAGGCCCACCCCAAGACCGAGAAGGGCGACAACTTCTACGCGCTGAGCCTGTTCGGCGGCTGGGACGGCAGCGCGGCCGAGCAGATCCGCTCCATCGCGTACGCCGACGGCTGGGTCAGCAACGACGGCATCAACGGCTACACGTTCATCAACATGGACCCGATCCACAAGAAGGTCCAGCCGCTGCTCGAAGACAACAGCCTGTACCTGCAGGGCCTCAAGTGGGCCAACTCCATCTACCAGGACGGCATGCTCGACCCGGATTCCGCGACCCAGACCTGGGACGACTACCTCAAGAAGGCCGAGAAGGGCCAGTCCGCCATGTGGATCTACGGCTACATGGGCAACCTCAACTACAACCCGGTCAACAAGGACATGACCGCCCAGAACAAGGGCTATGAGCGCGTCTCCAACGACAGCCTCAACGTCGCCGAGAACGTCTCCAAGATCGGCGGCACCGAAGGCTGGTTCTGGGGCGTCACCAAGAACGCCAAGAACCAGACCGGCGCGCTGAAGTTCCTCAACTGGTTCTACAGCGACAAGGGCTCCTTCACCTTCGAGAACGGCCCGGAGGGCGTGCTGTGGAAGATGAACGCCGACGGCAAGCCGGAGCTCACCGACCTCGGCAAGGGCGACTGGGGCGCCTCGGTGCCTCAATCCGATGGCGGCGGCCACGTCAACGAGACCTTCAAGGCCCGTGTCAACGGTCCGTCCATCAGCGTCAACGCGGTCGACCCGGCATACAAGTCGGTGTCCGTCTACAACCAGTGGGACACCTACCTGACCGACAACGCCAGCTCCCTCGACAAGGAATGGTCCGCCGACCATGACGGCGCGATCAACATGAAGGCCGCGCTCGTCAAGGAGAAGAAGGTCACCGCCTTCCAGGCCAAGGACGTCCCGCAGCTCGAATGGAGCAAGGAGGACCAGGTGGTCGGCAAGTCGGTCGGCGACGTCATCAAGCAGTACTCCTGGAAGATGATCTACGCCAAGAACGACTCCGAGTTCAACCAGCTCGAGAAGGACATGATCACCAAGGCCAAGAACCTCGGCTACGACAAGCTCGTCGCGTTCGAGACCAAGTACGCGCAGAACTACTTCGACGCCGAGTGATCTGAGCTCGATATCTCAGGACTCCCCTTGCCCCGGTGGGGAGGGGAGTCCTTCTTTCGTATACGAACGTCACGCACGCCGGTTGCAATGGTCGGCGGTCAACACAGGGAAAGGAACCCGATCATGAACCGTCAGGCAGTCGCGCAGAAGGTGTACGAGATCACGTTGCTGATCTCGCGTCTCGCGCTCATGAACCTCATGTGGATCGCGTTTGCCGCGCTCGGCGGCATCGTGTTCGGCATCGTGCCGGCCACCGTCGCGATCATCGGCGTGTTCCGCGCCTACGAGCGCGAAGGCGACGCGTTCCGCTGGAGGAGCCGCGCCTGGCAGCTCTACAAGGCCGCGCTGCGCCGGTTCTGGCTCGTCTCGCTCCTGTTCGTCGCGCTCGTCGTGAGCCTCACCTTAAGCATGTGGGTGCTCAAGTACCAGAACGGTCCGTGGGCCGTGCCGGCGGTGGCGCTCGTTTACATCGTCGCGCTCGCGCTGCCGTATCTGGCGGCGAACGAAGCGAACTTCGAGCTGACGATCCCCGCGCTCATCAAGAACTCGCTGCTGCTGCCGGCCATGTGGACGCTCACGTCGATCAAGATCCTCACCATCGAGGCGATCACCGTCGTGCTGTGCGCGCTCTTGCCCGGTCTGATCCCGGTGATGTGCGTGAGCGTGTCGCTGTTCGTCGTCTCCGCGATCATCACCGCACGCTGGAACAAGCAGCTGCGTCTGCTCGGCAAACCGCAACTACCGATCGCCGACGAACAGCGTGCCGATACCGGCAAGTCCGCGATGACCGCGGCCGCGGCGTGAACCGACGGTCGCCGCGAACGACGAACCGATAGGGATTCCCGTACGGCAACGCCGATTCGATACCGATCCGATACCCGATACCAAGAGAGGAATCATGACTGAACCAACATACGTCGTGCTCGTCCACGGATGGGCCGGCTCGCCGGCCGTGTGGAACGGCATCGACTGGCCCGACGACTGGAACGTGCACGCCTATACGCTGCCCGGCCACGCCGAGCGCCGCGACGACGGGCCGTTCACCATCCCGTCCGCCGCCGAAGACCTCGCCGACTACATCCGTCGCGTGGTGCCGGCCGGCAAGCAGGCGCTGCTCATCGCTCATTCGATGGGCGGCCAGCTCTCGCTCGCCGTACACGCGAACCATCCCGAACTCGTCGCCGGCGAAGTCGTCATCGACCCCGCCTACGGCGCGATGGGCGAGGAGGCGAAGCCCGAATACCACGAACGGTTCCTGAACGTGATGCGCGAGCATCCGACCGACACCGTGCTCGGCTTCATCGAAGGCGCGCACTCGCCGTCCATCCCCGACGCGGTGTGGAACGGCGTGCTCGACGACGTGCGCCGCGCCAACCCGCAGGCGCTCGTGGACTACTACGTGTCCGAATATCTTGCACCCGGCGCGTTCGGCATCTGCGACGCCACGGTACCGGTGGCGAGCCGGCGCACCAAGCCCACGTTCGGCATCTACCCGGGACTCGAACGCGCGTTGTTCGAACGCTCCTGCGGCACCGGGGACGTGACCGTGTGGAGCGGCGGGCACCGGCACTTCCTGTTCCTCGAAGACCCCCGACGCTTCCGCGACGAGGTCGTCGGCTGGGCGATCTCGCGCGGACTGTACGTGCCAAGCGTGCCAAATCCGGTGATGAAGACCGCACGGGCCGCCTGGCCGGCCGGCCGTCGCAACTTCCGTCGTTATCCGATTGACCAACGAGGCGATTACCATGTCGAAACCAGTTACGTACACCGTGCGAGGCAGGGGGAGACGAATCGTGGCCGATCAGACCAACGGCGATGCAGCCGCATCCGATCCCGACAAGCCCAAGTCCGGTCCGGCGAAAACCGGGCCGCTCAACATCCGCGACATCGCCAAGGCCGCGGGTGTCTCCGTCGCATCCGTCTCACGCGCGCTCAACGGCCAGCCCGGCATCTCCGAGGCGACCCGACAGCATGTGCAGGCCACCGCGAAGGCGCTCGGCTACGTGCCCAACATCCACGCGAAGGCCCTGACCACGCCGCCCAACTCGGTCACGCTCGTCGCCTCGACCATCACAGGCGGCACCTACGCCGACATGATGGCCGCGGTGGATGCCGAGGCCTATCGCCAGGGCATGTCGTTCCGACTGTTCTCCACCCAGTCGAAATCGCTGTCCGGCGACGAACTGGTCGAACAGCTGCTGGCCCAACGCTCGCGCATCGTCGTGATCATGGAAGGCTCCATGGGTGACGAGACGTTGCGGGCGTGCGGCGAGCAGCTCGAACGGGGCGGCACGTCGGTGGTCGCCCTGGCGCGTCCCCGGCTCGACCTGCCACACAACATATCCGTGGTCGACTACGCCAACGAATCCGGCACCGCCGACCTGACCCGGTACATGATCTCGCTCGGCCACAGGAAGTTCCTGTTCGTCGGCCGGCGGCGCAACGAACCCGTGTTCGAGGCGCGATACCGCGGGTTCAGAACCGCGTTGCAGGAGGCCGGCATCCCGTACGATCCGCAGTTCGACGTGCCGTACAGCTGGAATCGCGTCGAATCGGCGGCCGGATTCATGACCGCATGCCAGGCGGGCGCCGATTTCACGGCGGTCGTCGCGGTCACCGACGAGGTCGCGCTCGACGTGATGCTCATGCTGCGCAAGATGGGCAGGCGGGTGCCGTTCGACGTGTCAGTCGGCGGATTCGACGACATGCCGTACGCGGAAGGGCTGATCGTGCCGCTGACCACCGTGCGCGCGCCGTTCGCCGAAATGGGGCGCAGCGCCGTGCGACTGCCGTTGGCGGGGGAGCGGGACATCATCCTGCCCACCCAGCTCGTGGTGCGCGAATCCGTCATGCCGCCGCGGTGATATCGGATCGCGCCAGCCAGATCGGCGATGCGCGGGTCCGGTCATCGTCGTTGCCGATTCCTGGCGTGATGTTTTTGCTAGTACCTTGCGGATACTAGCAAAAACATCACGGAAAACAGTATTGTTGCGTGACATATCTGCTAGCACGACGCCGGTACTAGCCCGAACATCACGCAAAGGGGGCTGTTTGCGTGATGTTGTGGATAGTTCGGTGCCGGTACTCGCCGGATTGTCACGCAAGGAGATTCGTATGCGTGACATCCGTGCGGGTTCGGCCGCGATACTCGCATCAATATCACGCATATGGCTATTTACGAATGGTCATCGGCCGCATGGCCGCATGCGACCGTGCCATACGAACGCGCATAGCCGCGCATTGAATTTCGGTCACTACAGACCAAAGGAGCAACCTCATGCGATACCTACCAGAACAGACCATGATCGACGTGACGCAATGGGAGCGCGCCGAAGCGCCCGCCGCCGTCACGTTCACCCATCCGAACCCGCACGGCAAGCACCTGTGGGACGTGCACGGCTTCCTCGAAACGAACGACCATGCGGCCGACGTGCTCGACTGGTACGGTCTTGAACTCGCCGCCGACGTCGACGCGCCGACACCCGTGACCGTGACGCTCACCTGCTCGCTGTGCCGCAACCCGCGCGAAGAGGCGCTGCCGAAGGTCACGGCCGGCGCGGTGCTGACGCCGGGCGTGCCCACGTTCGTGCCGTTCACGCAGTTCTCGTTCGACGAGGGCATGGGCGTGCTGCCCAAGGGCGTGGTCACCGTGTCGATTGCCGCGGACGTGGCGGATGATTCGTCGAGGATCGCGCATGATCTGACCGCCGTGCGGTTCATCGCCGCCCGCGAACTGCTGATCGGCTGCACGGTGCGCGGCAAGGCCGTCGACTGCGACGACCCCGACGCGACCGTCTCGTACGACATCGACCTGGTCAACATGCTCGACCGGCCGCAGACCGTCACCGCGACCGTCAAACGTCACGGCAAGGAGGTCCTCGCCACCGAACTGTCCGTCGTCGAACGGCAGCCGGACGACAACGCGACAACGGCAACGTCGTCCGCGTCATCGCACGCCGCACCATCCGCCAACCTGCCTGTCACGCTCGCGCCGCACGAACGCCGCACCATCCGCATGACCGTCCACTCGTCCGACCGGCTCGCCCCCTACGGCCACGAAGACCAACGGCTCGTCGTCACCTCGGCCAGCGGCACGACCCAATCCATGCGCTTCGTCACCGCGCGCAACGCCGACGACTACCGCACCACCCTCACCCGCGCCGACATCGAAGCCATCAAGCACAAGATCGCCACGCAACCGTGGGCCAAGGCCGCCTACCAGCAGCGCTACGAACAGGCCGCGAACTGGGTCGTGCCCACGTTCGACCCGCACGCCGACCATCTGTTCCCCACGCGAAACTCCGACGAGGCGTACAACTGCGTGCTCGTGACGCTATTGAGCGGCGAGCGCCGGTTTGCCGAGAAATCCGCGCTGTTCCTGCGCGAGCTGGTCTCGCTGGACGGCTATTTCCGCACTATCAAGGGCGGCAGCCAGGAGTTGGTGCACGAGGGCGAGTTCTTCAAGTTCGTCGCGTTCACGTACGACCACATGCGTGACCTCGGGTTGCTGACGGACGATGAGGAGGCGCGGCTGCACCGGTGTTTCCGCATGTTCATGGAGATCATCCGCTGCGAGATGATGAAGGGCAAGCTGTCGAACTGGCAGCTGTGCGAGCTGCAGGGCTGCATCGAATGTGCGGCCGAAATGCAGGACATCGAGGCGATGGGCTACTTCATGCGCTGCGACGGCGGCATCTTCGATCATCTGTCGCGCGGCGTGCTCGACGACGGCTGGTGGTACGAGTCCGCGATCGGCTACAACTACCTCGCGATGGGCACGTTCCTGCAGCTCATCACCACGGTCGACAAGTGGGGGTTCAACCTGCGCGACGCCCAGGTGCCGGCAAGCTACAGCCGGTTCGGCACGTATGACGATCCGATGCTGCCCGCATCCGACCGCATCGACGGCCTGACGACCGAGATCTGGAGCCGGTTCACGCACAACACGCGTTCCGTCAAGCAGCTCGTGGATTCGCTCACCCCGTTCTTCAGCCATGACGGCGTGATCTTCGGCATGAACGATTTTACCGAGGACTGCGCACCCGCCTACCAGCTCATGGACCCGCGCTACGACCTCGCGTACCGCATCTACCGCGAGCCGTCGCTGCTGCCGCTGCTGGCCACCGTGCCGCCGGAGAAGCGCGACCTGTGGTATGGCGTGGACGAGCTGCCGGCGGTCGATGCGGCCGTGCTGTCGGCGTTCGGTAAGTCGGTGACCGCGCCCGTGGCCGGCATCACGATGCTGCGCTCGCAGAAGGACGGCCGTGATCTGGACGAGCAGTATCAGGTGACGGTCAAGACCGGCGTGCTGGGCGGCGCGCACGGCCATTACGACCGGCTGTCGCTCAATTCGATCCGCCGGTTCGGCAAGAACTTCTACAATCCGGAGAACGTCTGGTATTCGTACCACACGTTCATGTACAAGTTCTACGTGCAGAACTCCGTGACGCACAACATGGCGCTCGTGGACCTGAAACAGCAGGACCCGGCCGGCTCGACCCTGCTGCAGTTCCGCTCCGACAAGGCCCTGCAGGTCGCGGTGCATGAGATCGAGACGCGCTGGTGCAACCCGCCGTACGGCGGCTGGGTCGTGACCTCGGGCGCCGGTTTCGCCGAGCAGGCGTGGATCGAAGGGCGGTCGGTCACGTTGCCGGCCGCAGGTGAGGACGGCGGCGCGGTGCCGAAGTACGCGTCGCGCAGCGGCTACACCGAGCCGATCACGCAGCGTCGCGCCACGCTCGTGACCGACGACTACATCGTGCTCGTCGACTATCTGGAAGGCGAGTCCGAGCACCAGTACGACGTGCTCATGCACGTCAACGGGCTGCGTTCGATCACCGGCGAACACGGGGGAGTGGCCGCGTATCCGTGCGACGATCCGACCGACCGCGATCATTTCGCGTACTCGACCGGTACGGCTCCGGACGGTGCGCCTGATCTCGCGTACCGCGGCATAGAGCCGAAGCTCGACCCGTCGCCGCTGTCCAGCGGACAGTTCATCACCGACTGCCACGTCTTCGGCGCTCGCGGCACGGTGAAGACGTCGTTCGCTGTCGACATGACCAAGTTCAACGGCGGCAAGTGGATGACGAACACGCGCTCCGACCACAACGCGCCCGGCATCATGCACATGGACGTGTGGTCCGTGACGCCGACCGCACGGCAGATCGTCGTCGGCTGCGACCCCGAGTACTACCAGATCCAGCAGAAACTGCATTATGCGGTGTTCGCGGGGGCCGTCGCCGGGTCGTTCGTCAAACCCGCGTCCGTGGACGATCTGGATGCGGCGGAGGCCAGCGCCGCGTTGGCGGTCGATGCCGGGTCCTCGATGCTGGTGATGGCCGACGACGCGTTCACGCCCGACCGGTACGTGGGCGCCCAGCCGCTCGCATCGGGCAAGTTCGGCGCGTGGATCTTCGGCTCCGGCGACGTGGACGTGGCCGTGCCCGCCGGCTCGACGTCGCTGACCCTGCAAACGGTAAGCGACGAATCGTTCGTGGCCGAAGAGAACGAGCACTGGCCAGCCGTACCGGCCCTGTTCTGGGGCAACGGCATAGTCGAATGCACCGACGGGGCGCGCGTGCCGATCCGCTCCCTGCCGTACACGGTCGACAATACGGTGCCGGTGCCGGTAGACGACCGCGACTACGAAGGCGGCCCGGTCAAGATCGACTCGCACCGCATGACCACCAGCATCCCCGCCACCCCGGTCGACAAAAGCGCGCCCGCGCTCGTCCATGTCGATCTGACGGCCGATGCCGTCGTGTCGCACGGCGGTGCGGTCCGGTTCACCGCGACCGTCGGCGCGGACTATCCGATCGGCGACGAACGCGACCGCCGCCGCACTCTCGACATCCGCACGCATGGCCGCACCGCAAGCTTCGTCACCGTCATCGAACAGCATGACGGCACCCCGCAGGTGCGCTCCGTGCATGAGACCCCGACGGCCGACGGTCGCGGCGGCGTCATCGAAGTCGCGCTCGCCGACGGACGCACCCAGCGCATCACCGTCTCCGACCTCACCCTCGCCCACGCCGACATCAGCATCGCCTGACGGGCGTCATTCCCACCACAAACGGCCGTAACCGAGTCCATTCCCGCATACGGGGATTCGGTTACGGCCGTTTTGTTGCCGAAAACGACCCAGGTTGAGTCCGCGTCGATACAAGACTCGGTTATGGCCATCGTGATCAGCGATCGGCCGAAGACGGATCGCGGGGAGCTGCAATCGATGCTCGGGGAACAAACGTCACCGGGAAGACCGGATGATCGCCCAATTCGACCGGCAGTCGCAGCGCGAGGCGGGCGGCGTAGTCGCCGACCTGCTCATATGGCACGCCGACGCTGCTTAACGGCGGCGTGACGGTATCGTCGGTGGACAGATCGTCGAATCCGGTGACGGACAGGTCGTCGGGCAGCCGCAGCCCGAGTTCACGGGCGAGTCGGTACACGCGGTATGCGGCGAAATCGGTGACGCAGACGATCGCGGTCGGCCGACGGTCCCGATCAAGTGACAGCAACGCACGAATGGCCGGATCGAGAGCCTCGCCGACATTGGCGGATTCGAGCACCAACGGATCGTCGGCATCCGTCATGAACCCCCGTCCGCGCATGGCGTCCTGAAACCCGAGAAAGCGCTCATGGGCGCTGGTTCGCTCCTCGTATCCCAGAAACGCGATGCGCCGGTGACCGGCGTCCAGCAGCGCGCGAGTCGCCAAGGAAACGCCGTACCGCTGGTCATAGGAGACGGAAGGCACGTCGTCCAATCCCGCCATGCGGGGACTGCCGCACAGCACCAGCGTCGCATGCACCGCGGCGAGTGTGTCCCGATAGCGGGTGAAGCGTTGGAGGCACGCCTCGTCCATGCTGCGCGAACCCACCATCATCACGCCGGCGGCGCGTTGTCTGGCGAGCGTGGACACCGCGTCCTGCGCCGCCTGCGGGTCGTTGCGCGTCGCGTTCATCAGCAGCATGGCGTCATGTTGCTTCGCCACCAGATCGGAACCTTGCGCGATGCGGGTGAACGGTTCGGCGAGGAACGCGGTGGTCATGAACGCCAGTGTCTTCACGCCCACGCCCATCATCGACTGGGCGAGGCCGTTGACCACGTAGTTGAGTTCGCGTGCGGCCTGCTCCACGCGGATGCGGGTGCCCTCGCCGATGCGGGGATTGCCGGCCAGCGCACGCGATGCGGTGGAGACGGACACGCCGGCGAGCCGGGCGACGTCCTTCATCGTCGCGCCGCCGCTGGCGCGTGGGCCGGACGTGACCGATGGGGACGTGAACTGTGTCATTGGATATCGCTTTCCTCAGCATTGCGGTGACGCCTGTACGAATGTCGCATACGGTGTCGATCGGCGACGTGTTGCGGTGGGGCGGATCGATGATGCGCGCGGTACAGGCCTGCTATGTTGCGATTATGGCCGATGACCGAGGCGTTTGCAAGCGTGCGGCCGATCGTGTCGAACAACCGGGGGATGTTGGCGCATCCATGCTCTGACGAACTGCGAAACGCCGATTTGCAACTAGTTGCACAGTCTTGTATATTCATCTTCTGGAAAGCGCTTACCGAGATGTTTCGATAAGTGCGTGACATCGACCGGCAAGCCGATGGCGGAACCGGGAGACAAGAGTCGATAACGACCGACACTATCCGTACAGCAAAGGAGCGGACTGATGAGTTCTGCAATAAGCGACACTATGGATACGGCGCAAACCGCCGTCCAGGGCCCGAAGGACACGGGCAAGTTCCCCTGGCGCCCGTCGATGGCGCAGTTCTTCGCCACCATCGGCTGGTATGCGCCGTTCTTCGGCATCTCCGCCGCGCTGCTGCCGGCGAAGCTCGCTGCAGTGGCCCCCGACCAGAAGGCCGACCTGCTCGCCCAGAGCACCACGATCGCCATGTTCATCGCGATCTTCGCGGGCGTCATCTTCGGTGCCCTGTCCGACATGACCCGCACCCGCTGGGGCGGCCGCTCGCCGTGGATCATCCTCGGCGCGATCTTCGGCACTATCGGACTGCTCGTCTTCGCGTTGAGCTCCAACATCGTCGTCGTCATGCTCGCCTGGTTCTTCTACGTGGTCTGCTACAACGCGATCATGTCCGCCGGCATGGCGTGGATGCCTGACCTGATCCCGGTCAAGTACCGCGGCTCCGCGTCCGCCATCTTCGGTGTCGCCACCCAGATCGGCCTGAACGGCGCCCAGTCGCTCGGCTCGCTGTTCATCACCAACGTGCCGACCGGCGTGTTCGTGCTGCTTGTCATCTCCGACATCCTGCTGTTCATCGCTGTCGTCGTGTGCAAGGAGCCGTCCAACCTCGACAAGCCGCGCGGCAAGTTCGACGTCTCCCAGTTCAAGGACTTCCTGCCCCCTATGCACGCCGGCCGCGACTACTGGTTCGCCGCGTTCGCCCGCTTCATGTTCATGATGCCCGGTGGCATCGGCACCTACCGCCTGTTCACGCTGACCGACTACATGCACCAGTCCGACGCCGACGCCGCGAAGTGGATGAGCTTCATGGCCCTGCTCAACCTCATCCTCGCCGTCGTCTCCGCCGCCATCGCCGGCCCGCTCGCTGACTTCTTCAAGACCATCAAGATCCCGTGCGCGCTCGCCGTGTTCGCGGTCGGCATCCCGTGCTGGCTCCCGTTCTTCATCCCGAACCCGCTCATGTACACGATCTACGTCGCGTTCTCCGGCCTCGGCGGCGGCATCTTCATCTCCCTCGACCAGGCGCTCATGACCTCCGTGCTGCCGAACAACGAAACGGCCGCCAAGGATCTCGCGTTCCTCAACGCGGCCGGAACCGTCGGCCAGCTGCTCGCCCCGCTGCTCGCGTTCGTCGTGCTCAAGGCGTTCGGTTACGCGGGCCTGTTCCCGATGGGCTTCATCGTGCTCACCCTTGCCGCGATCTCGATCTTCGGCATCAAGCAGATCAAGTAAACGGCTCGGCGGCCCGCCGAGTGCATGCGCGACGGGCCGTCTTCCTATAATGGAAAGCGCTTGCCGCAGTGGTATGGAGCGTAACGACCCGGCCGTTCGGCAGACGCACGTATTGCAAAGGATTGGACAATGACGATCAATACCCAACATATCTACGACCCCCGCGACTTCGGTGCGCTCGCCGACGGCACGACCAACGACGGCCCGGCGATCCAGACCGCGATCGACCGGGCCACGGCGAACGGCGGCGGACATGTCGTGCTCGCCGGCGGCACGTTCCTCGCCGGCACCATCAAGCTCAAGTCCAACGTCACACTGGAAGTCAGCGAGTCCGCGACCCTGCTCGCCAGCCCGAACATCAACGACTACGCCGCCGACGTGCACCACAACCGCTACCGCAACGAGACCGCGCTCGACCGCTGCTTCATCTACGCCGAAGACGCGCACGACTTCGCGCTCGTCGGCCGCGGCACGATCAACGGCAACGCGACCGTCTTCCCGAACGAGGGCTCCATCTACCGGCCGATGATGATCCGCATGCTGCGCTGCCATAACGTGCACGTCGAGAACCTGCGCCTGTACGAATCCGCCGCATGGACGACCGCGTTCCTCGACAGCGAATACATCTGGATTCGCGGCCTCGACATCAAGAACGACAAACGCTACAACGGCGACGGCCTCGACTTCGACGGCAGCGCGCACGTGTTCGTCTCCGACTGCTACGTGCGCGGCACCGACGACAACTTCTGCCTGCAAGCCAGCAGCAAGGACTACCCGGTGCACGACTTCCACGTCACCAACTGCGAGTTCTCCGGAGTGTGCGCCGGCATCCGCATCGGCTTGAAGTCCATCAGCGACATCTACAACGTGACGATCTCCAACTGCACGCTCGAGCGCGTCTGGCGCGAGGGCATCAAGCTCGAATGCACCGAAGGCGGCTCGATCAGCGACATCTCGATCAACAACATCGTCATGCGCGACGTGACCCGGCCGATCTTCGCCGTACTCAACAACCGCTTCGAACTCGACGACTACGGCACGTCCGTCGAACTCGACCACATGCCCGAAATCGGCACGATGACGCGCATCTCGATCAGCAACGTCACCGCCACCGACAGCGAGGAGATGGCGAACGTGCACCGTCGCTTCACCGACGACGTGATGGGCGAACCGAAGTTCGCCGGCGTCCGCTTCGACGCCTCGGACGGACACCCGATCGAGGACGTGACGATCGACGGGCTGCGCTACACGTTCATCGGGGGAGTGAAGACAGCCGACATCCCGCCGCTGGAGGAATATCCGCGCCTCGTCGACAAGCTCGCCGAACCGGATGTGCGTTCGAGCGAAAACTACTGGCCCGACTGGTCGCGCACCGCCTTCATGGACCTGCGCAACGTGCACGGCCTCGACCTGAACCGCATCCGGCTGCGCTCGATCCGCCCCGACGAACGCCCGGCCGTCCTGCTCGACGGCTGCGAAACCTACGCCGACCCCGACATCACCGTCAACGGAACGCGGCGATAGACGTCCGCTCCAGCCGACCGGCCCCGCTTCACGGCGGGGCCTTTCTTGTTTTTCGCATCTCGCGTCGCACTGCGTGTCGTACCGGTTCGAGGCGTTCTGTACAATGGATTGACCCAGACGACACCGGCTGTTCGCGCGGCCGATGGCGGTCTGGCGTCATCATGGACAACGGGAAAGGGGCGGACGACATGACTGACAACGACACCATCAACAATCGCGCGGGCGGCCGAACACCGCAGAAGCCATCGGCATCGCAGTCGAAAACGGCGGTCGCGCTCGCCATCGGTCTGGTCACCTCGCTGTTCTTCGTGTGGGGCCTGACCATGAACCTCGTCAACGCGCTCAACACGCCGATCGGCAACTACATGCAGCTCAACAGCGCCCAGACGTCGCTGCTGCAGGTGGCGTACTACAGCGCGTACTTCGTCATGGCGATCCCCGCGGGCCTCGTCGCGCGCCGATTCGGATACAAGGGCGGCATCATATGCGGCCTCGCGCTGTTCGTCATCGGCTCGTTCATCGTCGCGCCCGCCACCGGCACGTCCAACTACGTGCTGTTCCTGCTGGCCATGTTCGTCATCGCGCTCGGCGCGGCCTCGCTGGAGGCGAACTGCAACCCGTACATCACCAAACTCGGCGACGAGAAGGGCGAATCGTTCCGCCTGAACCTCGCGCAGAGCTTCAACGGCATCGGCACGGTCGTCGGGCCGCTCATCCTCGGCCAGATCCTGTCCGACACCGTCGCGCCCGGCAAACCGGGATTCGACGAGGCGAAGACGAAATTCCTCTCCGACACGCGCGGCATCTACCTGACGATCGGCATCGCGCTCGCGGTGCTGCTCATCATCTTCGTGGCCGTCAAACTGCCGACCCCTCCGGGCGACGACGATGACGTCGCATCGGACGCGTCCTCGAACCAGGGCAGCGGCTCGTTCGCCAACCTGCTGCGCCGGCCGTACTTCCTGCTCGGCGTGTTCGCGCAGTTCGTGTTCCTCGGTATCCAGACCGGCGGCATGGCGATGTTCTCCGCCTATGCTCTCAAGCATTGGGGTGCGGGCATCACGACCGGACTGGCCACCACGCTGCTGTCGGTGATGGCGCTGCTGTTCACGCTCGGCCGGTTCCTCACCACGCCGCTCATGACCCGATTCGATCCGGCCAAGATCCTCGGCTGGTACATGCTGATCGGCGCGGCGCTCATGGTCGTCGTCTTCCTGGGTCTCGGACGCGTGTCCGTGATCGCGCTGCTCGTCTCGTTCCTGTTCGTTTCGATCGGCTATCCGACGATCTTCTCGCTGACCCTGCGCGGCGCGACCGGCGCGGCGGCGAAGACCGGCTCGTCGATCGTGGTGATGAGCATCGTCGGCGGCGCGGTGATCACGTTCGTGCTCGGCGTCATCCAGGATGCTGCCGGCATCGAGATGGCGATGCTCGCGATGGTGCCACTGTTCCTGTACGACGCGTGGTACGCGTTCTTCGGCTCACGCATCGGCCGCGACTGACGGCCGTGCGTGCACGACGCATGATGCATGACGCATGATGTATGACGAAACGAGGCGGGTTCGCTGGTGCGAATCCGCCTCGTCGTTTTGGGAAAGTCTTGAAAGATAGAGTGGACGCCGTTGTCCGTTTATTCAGTTGTTGTTCGGTTATGTCGTATTGAGTTATACATACGGATCGTCGTTTCGTGAGCCGATGGGGGCTCGCGACTCAGCGGGCGATCTTCTCGTCGTTGGCGGCGTTGATGATGTCGTTGAGCACCTTGCTGCTGGCCGGAGCGGACTTGGCCATCGCGCTCATGCCGTACATAGCCAGACCGCGCATCATGGAATCCTTGAGAGACATAATATTTCCTTTCGTTGGTGCGTAAATCGTTTGACGTACGCAGTTACTTATGTTCGGCTTCATTTCTGAAACCGGTTTCATAATAGCGTGAATCGCCGACTGTGGCAAGCGGCGCGGTTCGACTTCGGCGTTTCGCAATGATTACAATGGTTTTCGGCAATGCCGGGGCCTCGCGGATATCGCCGCGGGCGAAGTGTGCGGGGTCGGACGGCGACAGGCGGCGGCATCTGCGCGCTGAAACGACGCCGGACGATGCGTGACGCACGGCGAAACGGTGCCGCCGTGCGACGGATTGCCGGAGAACATGCGCGACCGGGAACGGAAAGGTGACGATATATGGCGAGGAATGCGGACCATGGCAGGCCGGTCATCAAGGACGTAGCCGCGCTGGCCGGCGTCTCCGCGCCCACCGTGTCGCGCTACCTCAACGGCACCGTCAACGTCGCCGAGGACAAGAGACGCCGCATCGCCGAGGCCATCAAACAGCTCGGCTACGAACCGAGCGCCGTCGCCCGGGCCCTGTCGAATCAGGAGATGGACACGGTGGCGGTGTTCGCGGCCAACCCCGATGCGTTCTCCACGTCGGCGACGAACCACGGTGCGGAGGCCGCGGCTCGCAAACGTCGGTTTCTGCTCAATATCGTTTCGCTTGACGAGAAGGACATGGGTTCGGTCGCCGCGCGCGTGCGCATGGGGTTGGCGGTGCGCCCGGCCGGCGTGATCGTCTACGAATACGATCGTTCGGGCGTCGAGGCTCTGAAGCACGTCCCGAAGGATCTGCCGCTGGTCGTCGTCGGCGGCGGATTCGGCGACGGCGACTACCAGATCATCAACGCCGAACGTGACGGCGGCCGGTGGATGACGATGCATCTGCTCGATCTCGGCCATCGCAGCGTGCAATACGTGGGGCAGGTCGAGGAGGAGAGCGACAATTCGCGCGCCGACGGGTGGCGCGATGCGTTCGAGGAGCGCGGCCTTACGGTTCCGAAGCCGGTCGTGGTGTCGGATGGCGATCTGGACGCCGCGGTGCGCGCCGGGCGCGAACTGGGCGGGCGCGCCGACGTGACCGCGATCTTCGCCGGCAGCGACGAGACGGCGATCGCCGTGATCAAGGGCCTGCGCGAAGCCGGCCGCCGCGTGCCTGACGACGTGAGCGTCGTGGGCTTCGACAACCGCAGCTTCGCGCCGATGTGGGAGCCGGCGCTGACAAGCTACACGCAGAACTTCCATGAGATGGGGGAGCGGGCGTTCCGGCTGCTCTACGAGCAGATCCGTTCGCGCCGCGGCCGGGTCGCGCTGCCGCCGTCGCGCGTCGAAGTGGTGCAGGGCAGGCCGTGTCTGCGCGATTCGGAGCGTGCCGTGTCCGTGAACTAGCATTTTGTCGGGCCTGCATTGTGGAAGTGTTCTTTATTCTCGGCTCCCCTTGTCAGGGGAGCTGTCACGCAGTGACTGAGGGGTAGTCAGAACCCATCGCATTAAGCCTGACAAACTACTGGTCGCGGCAGTTAGGGGCCGTGTGCGTCGGTGACGCGCCGATCGTCAGGTAAGCGGTTGCTGTTATCTAGCTCACTTATGCTATATAAGTTCATATAATTGATTTTATACGCGGTAAGCGCTTTCCAAACTGTGCTATAGTGACGCTCGGTTGACATATCCGCGCCGGTGCAATCGCTGGTGGTTCCCTGTAATGGTCGATGATCGGCGGCGGACGCATACGTGTGGAAAAGGAACGAACATGCCATATATCGTCAAGCGGATCATCTGCTTCCTGGCCGGACTTGCCGTCGAATCGTTCGGCATCGCACTCATCACGAAAAGCGCGCTCGGCACCTCGCCGATCTCGAGCATCGCATGGGTGACGACGCTGCGCTTTCCGCAGATCAGCTTCGGCGTCACGACCTTCGTGGTCAACGTCGCGTTCCTCCTCATCGAGATAGTCCTGCTGCGCCGAGACTTCCACCCCGTCCAATACCTGCAGCTGGCGGCCACGTTCTGGTTCGCGGCCACGCTCGACGTGAGCATGCGACTTCTCACATGGTTCGTGCCGGATGCGTGGTGGAGTCAGGGCGTCGGACTGCTGCTCGGCTGCGCGATCCTGGCGCTCGGCATCTGCATGGAGGTCGCGCCGGGACTCATCATGGTGCCCGGCGAAGGCGTCGTGAACGCGTTCGCGATCGTGACCAAGGTGCGCTTCGGCACGGTCAAGGTCTGCTTCGACGTGTCGCTGGTCATCATCGCCGGCATCATGTCGTTCGTCTTCTTCGGCCGCATCGACGGCCTCGGCCTCGGCACGGTCGTCGCCGCGGTCATCACCGGTCAGATCGTCAACCTGATCAACCGCCACTGCCGGTTCGTCCCGGCCAAGGAGCCTGTGAAGGTCTGCGGCCCTGTTGCAAGCGAGCGGTCCTGATCTGGTTTATTGCGGCGGCTTGTGCGGGTGGGGACGGTTCCCGGGATTGACGGCTTGTGTCCCGGGAACCGGAAACCGCACAATAATGTACATTGGCCAGGCGCGAATCGTTGAAATTCCGGGCGATGACATGTTCATATGCACATGGGCCGGTTCCCGGGATTGTTCCCGCACAATCCCGGGAACCGGACACTGAACAATCCTCCCATGCAAGAGGTGGCAACGCTCTGGAAAGCGTTTCCAGGCGTCATATAATCAAACAGGCAGATTTTGGGAATCTTGTCGGCCTAAGAAAACGTCGTCAAAGGAGCAGGATATGACGCAGGAGTCATTGCAGTCGTCGGGCATTGCCGAAATACAGCGGGAAAGCAGACCGTTTGTCGTGTTCTCGTTCCGACCGGCCGATCTGATTGGCAAGATCATGGGCGCGGATGCGTGGCGTACGCTCGATCTCGTCGCCGACTACGACCGTGACGAGACCGGGAACCCGGTCGTCGTGACGGACTTCCGCGATCCCGCCAACGTGGAACGCATCGCCAGGGCCGACTACATCATCACCGGATGGGGCGGCGAACAACTGATCGACGAGGCCGTGCTCGACGCGATGCCGAACCTCAAGGGCATCTTCGCGGCCAGCGGCGCCGCGGCCCGTATCTTCACCGACGACGCGGCCAAACAGGCCGCCAAGGCGCGCGGCATCGAACTGTCGAACTCCGGATACCTCAACGGACTGCCCGTCGCCGAATACTGCTTCGCGAACATCCTGCTCGCCAACAAGCAGTTCTTCCGCGCCGAACGCATGTACCACGAGCAGCGCGGATGGGGAGCCTGGGTCGACGTGCAAAGCGTGTTCGCGAACGTCGGCAACTACGAGAAGACCGTCGGCCTGGTATGCGCGTCCTCGCGCATCGGCCGCCGGCTCATGACCATGCTGCAGATGACCCGTCTCGACGTGCTCGCCTACGCGATCGACATGTCCGCCGACGAAACCGCGTCGTACGGCGCCACCAAGGCCGACCTCGACACGGTGATGAGCCAGTCCGACATCGTCTCGCTGCACGCTCCCGACATCCCGCCGCTGCGCGGCATGATCGGCGCTCGCGAGCTCGGCCTGATGAAGGACGGCGCGACGCTGCTCAACTCGGCGCGCGGCCGTGTGGTCGACCATGACGCGCTGATCGCGGAACTCAAGACCGGCCGCATCAACGCGATCCTCGACGTGACCTGGCCCGAGCCGCTGCCGAGCGACTCGCCGCTGTGGGATATGCCGAATGTGATCCTCACGCCGCACATCGCCGGCTCCACCGGTTCGGAACTGCACGCGATGGGCCTCAACGTGGCCGAGGAGGTCGCCCGCGCGGCCGCCGGCAAGCCGCTCAAGTACCGCGAGGAATACTGACCGGCGGGTGCTGATTCCGAGCGTGAGCCTCCGTTGGGGTGAGCGCATAACGATTTCGCGGCGATATGCCATTGTCGGCGGTGATTCCCTCCGCATGACCATATGAGTGGCGGTTTGCTCTCGCTGAACGATGTTCGGACGAGAGCAAACCGCCACTCGTCGTTTGTGTGAGACTAGATTTGATGTCGTATGCCAATAGATACATTTTTGCCTGATATTGTGACATGATTTATTGAATCGAGTATCCTTAATGATTCCAAGGTATCGGCGTGTCGTGAAATTGACTTGAATCGTGTCAAGAGCTATATTCATAGCGTTATGAAATTCATGACGTTATGAAATTCGTAACGTAAGGAAAAGGGCATCCGCCGAAGCGGGTGGATGTATATAGAAAGGCAAATCATGAAGCCTATGAAGTCGATCAAGAAGATCGCCGCCGGTATCGTCGCCGTGGCGACCATGACCGGTGTGGCTGCCTGCGGATCGAGCAACGACTCCGGCAGCGACAGCGCCGCGAAGTCCAACGGCCCGGTTGAAATCGAGGTGTGGACCTGGAGCACTACCGGCCAGCAGCAGGCCGAGGCGTTCAACAAGTCCCAGAACGAGGTCAAGGTCAAGGTCGTCCTGCAGGCGTCCAACACCGCCCAGCAGCAGAACTTCCGCAACGCCTTCGAGGCCAAGAAGAGCCTGCCCGACCTCGTGCAGGGCTTCGCGCCGCTCACCACCAACGTCGCCAACGGCTGGGCCGAGGACATCACCGACTCCATCCAGCCGATCCTCGGCATCTTCTCCGACGGCGCCAAGAAGAACGCCGAACTCAACGGCAAGTACTACGGCATCCCGGTCGCTCCTGCCGGCCAGTACAGCATCTCCAACACCGACGTGCTCTCCAAGTACGGCGTCGAGGCCCCGAAGACCTGGGACGACCTGCTCGCCCTCGGCAAGAAGGCCAACGCCGACGGCGTCAAGATCTTCAACCTCGCCGGCGAGGACCCGTCCGTGCTCATGCAGCTCGCCCAGGAGGCCGGCGCCCAGTGGTTCTCCATCGACGGCGACAGCTGGAAGGTCAACTTCCTCGACGACGGCACCGTCAAGGCCGCGGGCATCATCCAGCAGATGATCGACGGCAAGATGGTCTCCAATGAGACCTGGACCGACACCGGCTCGCTGTACAAGTTCTTCGATTCCGGCAAGCTCGCGTTCATGACCACCCAGTACTGGTCCGTCCCGAACTTCAAGACCAACATGCCGAGCACCTCCGGCAAGTGGCAGATCTCCGCCTACCCGGAGATCGACGGCACCGCTAAGGTCCCGGGCATCGTCAGCCAGGTCGACTTCGTGCCGAAGGGCACCGACAAGGCGCATCAGGACGCCGTCATGAAGTGGGAGAAGTACATCAACTCCGATGAGGGCATCGAAGCCGGCCGCGACAAGGCGTCCAACACCGTGCCGCTGCCGTCCGGCCTGTCCGGCGACCTGACCAAGTACGTCAAGGCCAACATCCCCGAAGGCTTCTACTCCAACCCGGACGACGCGGTCGACATCATCAACACCGCGACCAAGGACGTCATGGGTGGCTTCAACCTCGGCCCGAACTACGACGCTTGGTTCCCGGAACTGCAGGACCAGTGGGGCAAGGCCGTCAACGGCCAGATCACCGTCAAGGAGGCCCTGAAGAACACGCAGGACTTCGTCGCCAAGGACCTCAAGTCCAAGGGCATCAACTACAAGGTCGACTGATTCCGACCGACCATCGGCCATCGCATACCTGACCGAATCCCTCCGACCGGTTCCCGGTCATCATGAACACAGGCCGCAGCGGCATGATTCTCCTGCTGCTGCGGCCTTGCCATGACCGGCTGCGGCCATACGTACGCGAAGTACGCAACATCATCCCCATTCGTTTCATTCTGGTTGTGATAAGGAGCAATGCAGATGTCGAACGCGAAATCCGCGCCAACCAAGCCGAAGCAAAGCGCCAACGGCGGCCGGCATATTTCCTGGCGTACGCTCGAGGCGCTCAAAGGCGCCTCGTTCACCTGGCCGTTCCTGGCCGGCTTCATTTTCTTCGTGATCATCCCCGTGGCGATGGCACTGCAGGTCTCGCTCTATTCCAAGCAGAAGTCCGGCCTGGGTCTGGGCGAGGCCACCACCAAGTTCGTGGGCCTCCAGAACTTCGCCGAAGCCATCAAGGACGCCACGTTCTGGACCGGCCTCGGCCGCGTCGCCCTGTACGCGGTCATCGTCGTGCCGCTCACCCAGCTGCTGTCGATGGCCATCGCGCTGCTCATCGACGCGTCGAGCAAGAAGATGGCGAGCCGCTTCCGCATCTTCCTGCTGCTGCCGTACATGACCCCGGGCATTGTGGCCACCACGATCTGGATCTACCTGTACAGCCCGTCCGTCGGCCCGCTCACCCCGTTCTTCAAGATGTTCGGCCTGAACGTCAACTTCTTCTCCTCGGGCATGGTCTGGAGCTCCATCGGCCAGATGGCCATCTGGGGCGGACTCGGCTTCAATATGCTCATCATGTACGGCTCGCTGCAGGCCATCCCCGGCGAGATCATCGAGGCGGCGCGACTCGACGGCGCCTCCGAGCTGCGCATCGCCGTCTCCATCAAGGTCCCGTACATGCTCACCTCTGTCGCGCTGACCACCATGCTCAACATCATCGCCACGGTCCAGCTGTTCGACCAGCCGTTCCTGTTCCGCTCCGTCAGCCCGCAGACCATCACCAAGGACTTCACCCCGGCCATGATGATCTACAACCAGGCGTTCCAGGTCGGCAACCTCAACTACGCGACCGCCCTGTCGATCGTCCTCGCCGTGATCATGGGCATCGCGTCCGCCATCATCTACAAGCTGCAGAATCGGGAGAACTGACATGAGCGCCGCAACGCAACAAGCTTCGGGCACCAAGAAGTCGCTGTTCAACCGCGACAAGCGCCGCGCAAACAACGAGGTCGGCGAATCGACCGCCAACCAGGCCAAGGGCGCGTCCAAGTGGGGCGTGCTCGCCGTCCTCATCATCCTCACCGTCTACGCGGTGGGCCCGCTGTGGTGGCTCATCGTCTCCGTCACCAAGAACAAGCAGCAGCTGTACACCACCAACGGCCTGTGGTTCGCCGAGAACTTCAACCTGTTCAAGAACCTGCACGACCTGTTCACCTATCAGGACGGCATCTACGGCCAGTGGCTGTGGAACACCATCTGGATCTCGCTCGTGTGCTCTGCCGGCGTGACGATCATCACCGTGACCGCCGGATACGGCCTCGCCAAGTACAAGTTCCACACGCGTGGCCTGATCATGGGACTGATCATCATCTCGTTCCTCATTCCGGGCACGTTGCTGACGGTCCCGTCGTTCGTCCTGTTCAACAAGGTCGGCCTGTACGACACCTGGTGGGTCATGCTGCTGCCGGGCATGTTCACGCCGATGAACGTGTACCTCGCCAAGGTGTACGCCGAAGGTTCGGTTCCGACCGAACTCATGGAGGCGGCGCGCGTCGACGGCGCGGGCGAATACCGCATCTTCTTCCAGATCTCCTCGCGACTGCTCGTCACCCCGGCCGCCACGATCTTCCTGCTGTCGTTCGTCGGCAACTGGAACTCGTTCATGTGGCCGATGATCTTCCTGAAGGACTACCACAAGTGGACCGTCATGCTCGGACTGCAGTCGTGGATCGCCCGCGGCACGGATTCGCAGTACGATCTGACGATCCTCGTGCTCACCGGCGCGTTCATCTCGATGATCCCGGTCGTGATCCTGATGATTTCCCTGCAGCGCTACTGGAAGTCCGGCGTCACCGTCGGCAGCCTCAAGTGATGTGACGCGGCTTCCGTCCGACGATGGAAGCCGCAAGGAAAGGTTGATGTTATGACCATGCAGCAGCTTGGCAACGGCGTGCGCGTGTACCCGGCACCGGCGCTGGCCGTATTGCGCGACGAATACACGGTGCGCGTGCGTCCGATCTGCCAGGAGCCGGCATCGTTCGACGACGCCGATGAATCCGGCTGGCGGACCGTGCCGGTCTACCGCGTGCGCGTCGACATGCACGACCCGCGCGAATCGTCGATGTGCTATTTCGACTTCAACGGCCGCGTCGAGGTCGAAGTCGTCGTCAACGGCTGGTATGAGATGTACCGTGCCGACATTCGGCCGCTCTCGCGCGGCGTCGAACCGCACATCGTCGGCCGCAACCGGCTCGTGTTCACGCTCGACAAGCCCGCCAACCTGAGCGTCGAGATCAACCGCAACCGCGTGCGCAACCTGCACCTGTTCGCAGGCCCGTTGAAGCCAGAACGCGAGACGGCCGACGTGACCGTGCACGGTTCGCTCGAGAAGCCGTCCACGCTGAGCTACTACGAGATCAACCAGGAGATCGAGGCGGTACTCGCGTCCGGCAGGCCGCGCGCGACTGTGCTCATCGAACCCGGCTACCATTACATCGCCGACGGCACGTGGCGCATCCCCTCGCACACCGACGTCGTATTCGCGGGCGGCGCGGTGGTCGAAGGCTCGCTGATCATCGAGCATGCCGAGGACGTGCACGTGCACGGCTCCGGCGTGCTCTACCTCAACGACTTCAAACGGTACGCCGGCACGAACGGCATCGTCATCGGCTTCAGCCGCGACGTGACGGTCGAGGGCCTCGTGCTCATCAACCCACCGCACTACTCGGTGTTCCTCGGCAAGTCGCAGAGCGTGACGATCCGCAACCTCAAGTCGTTCAGCTGCGAAGGTTGGTCGGACGGCATCGACATGATGGCCTGTGAGGACGTGGAGATCGACGGCTGCTTCCTGCGCACCTCCGACGACTGCATCGCCGTGTACGGCTCGCGCTGGCAGTATCGCGGCGACTCGCGCAACGTCCACGCGCACGGCTGCACGCTGTGGGCCGACGTGGCGCACCCGATGATGATCGGCACGCACGGCGACCACGAACACGACGGCGACGTGCTCGAACACATCAGTTTCGAGAACATGGACGTGCTCGAACACAACGAATACCAGGCCAACTACCTGGGCGTGATGGCCATCAACGCGGGCGACAAGAACACCGTGCGCGACGTCACGTGGCGCGGCATCCGCATCGAACGCATCACCCACGGCCGCGTGCTCGACATCGAGACCAAGTGGAACAAGGACTACAATCCCGCGCCCGGCCGTCTGATCGAACACGTCCGCATCGAAGACGTGGACGTGACGACCGGCACGGTGACCGCCGGCGACGAGGAGCCGTCGCTGATCGGCGGCTACGATGCCGAACACCCGGTGCGGGACATCCGCATCGTGAACATGCGGCGCGACGGCAGGCCGTGCACGACGCTGGCGGATGCCAACATCACCGTGACCGGCAACGCGAGCGATCTTGATATCGTCGGCTGATTCGCAACGGCGATGATGATCGGCGGCTGGTCCGGTCAATCGTTCGGCTATGTGCCTGTGCCCGCTGACCCCGTTCGGGAAGGTGGGCACACGTGTAAAATACGGGCGTGTACCGGAACGACGAACATGCCCGACGACATTCCCTCCCGATGATTCTGCGAAAAAGGAGCCAATCATGGTCACGCTCAAGGATGTGGCGGAGCGCGCCGGAGTGTCTCCCGCGACCGTCTCCTACACGCTGCGCGGCGGCAAGCACGTGTCGAAATGGACCGAGGAACGCGTGCGCATGGCCGCGCACGAACTCGGCTATGCCACCAACATGGCCGCGCGCAGTCTGCGCTACGGCAAGACCGGCGTGATCGAACTGGTCGTGCGCGGCCTCGACGTTTCGACGATCTACGCGAAAATGGTCACGCACGTCAAGCACGTCTGCGCCGGACGCGGCTACCATTCGCTCGTCATGCAGACCGAACAGGACCCGCAGACGCTGCGCGACGCGGTGGGGGAGATCAACCGCCAGTCCTGCGACGGCATGATCCTGGACCCGTGCGGCATGACCGCCGACGCGATCCGCAAACTCAGCCAGAACCGGCCGATCGTCATGCTGGACGATTATTCGGGCGCAGGAATCTTCGACAACATCCTCACCCCGCACCGGCAGATGGCCTATGCGGCGACGCGCCACCTGATCGAGGCCGGATGCCGCCGACCCATGCTCGTCGGTGCATCGCCGGATCAGCTGCGCCGGCTCGCCGGAGGCGTCACCGAACCGGTGAAACAACGGCTGGACGGGTATACGCAGGCGATGGACGAGGCGGGACTGGCCGTCGAACCGTCACGGATGATCGATGCCGAATGGCGGTATTTCGTCGGTGTCGACGTCGGGCGCGAACTGGCGCGCGGCGGACGGCTCGACGCGGACGGACTGGTGTGCTGCAACGACACGCTGGCGCTCGGCGTGATCCGCGGCCTTGCCGACGAGGGCGTGCGCGTGCCCGACGACGTGAAGGTCATCGGATCCGACGGCATCACGATGGGCGAGTTCACCGTGCCGCGGCTGAGCACCGTGGAACTGGACATGCACGGCATGATCGAACAGGCCGTCGACATGCTTGTCGACCGCATCGACGGATCATATGACGGCGACGCGCGTCAGATGACGGCCTCGTTCTCCCTCCACTGCCGCGAATCCTGCGGCTGCGGTGCGGCATCGCATGCGTGATCGCACCGGCCTCCATACGTCTCTCGCCAAGTGGGAACCCGCCACATTGACCTTCCAGGTGAAGGAGAGTATGTCGTGAATGATAGCATCTGCTGTGAGTGGTTGATTGCCCATGAGCGGGCTTGTTTTACCGGTGTGCCGGTAAAATGGCATGTCGATATCGCATTGTTTCAATGTTGAGTCTTGTTAAGATCTGCTGCCTTCATGAGCTCTCCGACGTCGTGGGGAACTGGCAGAGCCGGATCTATGAATGGGGTGTTGCCATATGTGTGTGCGAATGCCGTACGGAAGTCTGTGGGGGTTAATGAGGTGCGTTTTTTGAACTGCTTCATGAAGTTCTTCCTGTCGTTGAAGTATGAGTATTTCGCGACGGTATCGATGGGCAGTTTCGTGTGGACCAGCAATGCCTTTGCGGTTTCGATGCGCAGGTCGATGAGGTAGTCGCGCATGGTCGTTCCGTGTTCGCGTTTGAATAGGCGGTTGAGATAGTCGGGGTTCATGACGAAATGGTCGGCCACCGTCGAAACCGTCAGCTTGGACGACATGTTCGTTCGGATCCATTCGATGATCGGCGTGGTCCTGGTATTGTCCGTCTTCGTTTTGGCGAGGGAGTGAAGGTAGTCGTCGCTTAACTCGATGAGCAGTGCCGAGGTCAGCAGGTCGTTCTCCCGTTGCGTGTACCGGTAGGAGTTGGCGCAGGACAGTACCATGCGGGCGGCCACCAGCACGCGTTTCATGTTGTATATCGTGAACCGTTCCGGGATGAGGCAGATGTCGTTGATTTCGGGACAGTATTCCTTGCGTTGCATGCGCTGCAGCGTCTCCTGCAGCACGGGGGCGGGGGAAGGCACCGTCGCGGCGGTCTGGCCTGTTCCGCGCGGTTTCCAGTCCGCTAGAAAGTGGATCCACAGGAAGTCCACGTTCTCGCCGGTTCTTCCGGTGCCCCATACCGTGATGTCGGGAGGCAGCAGAACGCAGGAGGAAGGCGTCACTCGCACATGCCGTTCGTGGGTCTGATCGTCGTTGGCGCGGTACGCGAGGTCGAAATGACCGGAGATGCCGATGATGAGCTCGAAGTCCGAGCCATGATCATACCGAGCATGGGTCCATCCGGGCCGGCTGGTGAATTCGCCGGCGATGAAATACCGAATGGGGTTGTTCAGATCGATCTCGTAGACGGTCATGGTCGCCATCCTCATTGCCGATATTAACGAAGTCGGAATATGACACCATTGTTCCATATTGCGACCATAACATGCGCATTACACTGAAATTACTTGGTTAAACGGCATCCTTCCAAGGAATGAAAGGGTGTCACGTTCCGTACAACGAGTCGTAGAGGATCGAAAGGAGCATGAGATGTCCATCAAGACGTATGAGGCGTTCCCCATCGATCAGGTGACGTTGCTGGATGGTGAGTTTCTACGCCGCCAGGAACTGGTGAAACGCTATGTACTCGGTTTCGATGTCGATCGGCTGATGCATACGTTCCGCATCAACGCCGGGCTGGCGAGTGAGGCGATTCCCCTTGGCGGTTGGGAGGCTCCGGATTGCGGTCTGCGGGGTCATTTCGTGGGGCATTTTCTGTCCGCCGCATCAAGGTTCTGCGTCGACGGCAACAACAGTGCTCGGGAACGCGAACTGCTGCATGGCAAGGTCGATGGAATCGTGGCCGTCATGAAGCAATGCGCGCATGAGGACGGTTATCTCAGCGCGTTCCCCGAATCCGATCTGGAACGGCTTGAAGAGCAGGAGTTCCAGGGAGTGTGGGCGCCCTACTATACGCTGCACAAGATCATGCAGGGCCTGGTGGACGCCTCCCGCTACGCCGGCAACGGAGACGCGCTGGATCTGGCGGTGGGTCTCGCGCATTACATCGGCCGTCGTTTCGACCGGCTTGGCTTCTGGAAGATCGACAACATCCTGCATCCCACACGGCTCAACCCGGTCAACGAGTACGGCGGCATCGGCGACGTGCTATACACGCTGTACACCATGGCCGGCGACGAGTCCATCCTGCATACCGCCGAGCTGTTCGATCGCGAGTATTTCGCCGGCAATCTCGCCAACGGCCATGATGTGCTCGAGGATCTGCACGCCAACACGCATCTGCCGATGGTCATGGCCATGATGCGCCGGTATGAGATCACCGGAGAGACGAGATACCGTGACGCCGCGGAGCATTTCTACCGGTTCCTGCGCACACGGACGTTCGCGAACGGATCGAACAGTTCAAAGGCCACGCACTACTCCGTTTCCGGGGTATCGTCCAAAGCCGAACACTGGGGAGCAGCCGGCGACCTGCATGACGCGCTGACCGGCGGGGAAAGCGAATCCTGCAACGGGCACAACACGGAATCGATCGTTTCCGCACTGTTCTCGTGGAACGGCGACCCTGACCTCCTCGCGCATCTCGCCCGGCTGAAATTCGACGCCGTGCTCAACTGCATGAGCCCATCAACCGGGCTGTCCCAGTATCATCAGCCGATGGGCGGGGCCGTGTACAAGGTGTTCAGCACCCCGGACGACTCGTTCTGGTGCTGTACCGGCACGGGCGTGGAAGGCGGCTCCGACCTGCAGAAGGACATCTGGTTCAAGGGCGTCGATTCCGACGATATCGTGCTTTCGTCGTTCATCGCATCCCGGTTGAACTGGCGGGAACGTGGCCTGACGTTCGATTTGCGGACCGTGTATCCGATGTCGCTGTCGGCCGACATCGAAGTGCATGAGGAATCCGCGCAGACCATGCCGCGACATGCGAGGCTGCTGCTGCGAGCCGACATGGTGCGCTCCGTGACGGTTCTGGACAGGAACGGCGACCCGGCCGCATCGTCCATCGAATACGATCACGGGTTCATCAGTGTGATGCGCGTCTTCCGTGATGGCGATGTGATCCGGATCGGATTGCGCGAGGCGTTGCGCGGGGAACCGTTGGCGGGAGATCCGAGCAGGATCTCGCTGCTATGCGGCGATGTCCTGCTCGCCGGTCTGGGAACCGCGATCGGTATCGGTCCCCTCCCTCCCGAAGATCTTGACGGCCGATGCCGACGCGTCATGCCGGACGAGTCATCGAGGACGCGGCGCAATAACAGCAACGTTCTGTATACGCTGTCCACTGGTTCGGGGCCTGTCGATCTGGTTCCCCTGTATGCGGTGGGGGCGAAGCAGCGCTATACCGTGTATTTCAGCACAGCCGCCGAACCTGTCGTCGAGCAGGAGTTCAAACCGGTGGCCGAAGGCGCGAATTAGCCGCCTGCTGTCTTTCAACGACGTTTTTTGCTCCGGTTCATGACGATACGGGCCGGAACATCGCATCAGCCATGCCAATGATGGAGGTTGACCATGAAACTGATCTATGACAGTCCGTCCGACGACTGGGTCGACGGCATACCGATCGGCAACGGCCGTATGGGAGCGATGGTATGTTCCACACCCCAGGCCGACGTTCTGTATCTGAACGACGACACGCTATGGTCCGGCTATCCGCACGACGATCAGATTCGTTTGGATCGCAGGATCGTGGATCTTGCACGGAGGTACGCGACCCAGGGACGGTATGCCGAAGCCACGGAGACGATCCGCTCCCGCACTGATCTGCAGGAGGATGTCCAGATGTACGAGCCGTTCGGCACACTGCGAATCTCCTTCTCCCCTGCAGGAACGGCCAGGACGTTCACGCGCGAGCTGGACATGTCCAGCGCCGTCGCCGGCGCACGGGCGGATTACGGCAAACATGAGCGTCGCATGCGCGTGTTCTGCTCCACGCCGGCAGACCTGCTCGTCTACCGGGTGGAATCGTCCATACCGTTTTCCTGCACGATCACGGCGGCGGACGGGTTCCTGCGGCGGTGCGACTGGGACTTCACGCCGTTCGCCACGATCTCGGACGAGAGCGACGGACGAAAAGGCTACATGCTGTACGGCCAGTGCCCCGGATTGAACGTCGGAGGCATGGACGCAGGACAGGCCGGCGAGCATCCGTGGGAGCCGAGCTCACAGGGAGTGGGCATGGCCTATGCCGGAGGCGGGTCGGTGGCCGTCAAGGACGGTATGGTCGTCGCCACGGCCGACGGATTGCGTTGCGAGCAGGTGACCATGCTGACGTTGACGTTCTCGTCCTGTTCCGGGTTCCGTGGATTCGACGTTCAGCCGGAACGTTCGCAGGAACAGGTGGCCTCCCGGCTGACCGAACGGATGGGCGAGATGCCCCGGCGTTCATATCATGCCGCGCTGGTGGAACATGAACGGGATTACCGGATGTTGTTCGACCGGGTATCCATTGGTTTCCATGTGCCGGGCACTCTGCGCGACGACGGCATAGCGACGGATGAGCGGGTGCACGTCGATCGTCTGCTCGGCCGCGGCATCTCAGATGAAACGCTCCCGGTACTAAGCGCCGTGCTGTTCGACTTCGGACGCTATCTGGCCATATCCTGCTCCCGGCCCGGCTCGCAGCCGGCCAATCTGCAGGGGATATGGAACGATCGCGTCGTGCCGCCATGGCTGTGCGAGTATACCGCCAACATCAATGTCGAAATGAACTATTGGCTGACCGGTCCGTGCGACCTGCACGAGCTGATCGAACCGTTGGTCCGGATGAACCACGAGCTGCTGAGCACCGGAGGACGGGTCGCATCCCGGGTTTTCGGTCTCGGCGGTTCGGCGGTGTTCCACAACATCGATATCTGGCGCAAGTGTTCGCCGGCGAAAGGCGATCCCTCTTGGTCGTTCTGGCCGTTGGGGCAGGCGTGGATGTGCAGGAACCTGTACGAGGACTACCTGTTCACGCAGGACGTTGACTACCTGCTGGATATTTGGCCGGTACTGGTGAACAGCGCTCGATTCGTGTTGCAATCCCTACGACAGACCCCCGATGGTCTCGCTCTGTGCCCGGCCACATCACCGGAAAACCTGTTCTGGGATGACGGCCGGCAGGCGTCGGTGGCGATGTACAGCGAAAACACGCTGGCCATAGCAAGGAACCTGTTCCGGGATGTCGTCGAGGCTGCGGGAATACTGCACGGCCGGCTGAACGACGCCGACCGGGAGACCGTGTCGCGCATCGCGACCGCCTTGGGTTCTCTGGTTCCCGTGCAAGTGGACGGCGTCGGACGGATCATGGAATGGAACGGCCCCTTTGAAGCCGTGGATCCCCATCACCGGCATCTGTCGCATCTCTATGAACTGCATCCAGGCAATGGCATCACCGCGGACCAGCGGGCGTTGTTCAATGCGGCACGGCGATCGCTGGAATCGCGCGGGGAATACGGGTCGGGCTGGAGCCTGGCATGGCGTTTGATGATGTGGGCGCGGCTAAGGGATGCTTCACGGACAAAACAGGCCATCGCCATGTTCTGCCACGTGGTTGACGCGAACACGGCAACCTCCATACACGGAGGAGGGATCTACCCCAGCCTGCTATGTGCGCATCCGCCGTTCCAGATCGACGGCAACCTCGGTTTTACAGCCGCGGTATGCGAGATGCTGCTGCAAAGCCATGACGGCGTGCTGCATCTGCTTCCCGCATGGCCTATGGAGTGGGGCGGCGGGCACGCTCACGGGCTGCGCGCGAGAGGCGGATTGCGCGTCGATCTCAACTGGGACGAGCATACGGTCTTCTGCCGTATCACCGCCGGTCGCCGGCGCGACCTGATGGTCGCCGTCAGCCGCAACGCCGCGAAACCGGTGACCGTGGAGGGATCGCTCGAAATGACGGTTCCACTGAACAAGCATCCAGACAATCCTCACATCGACGAGATCGGAGGAACTGGCAGCACTAGGCAATAGCAATCTCCCCATATCCCATGCACGTATGACGATATGGGGCCCGCCAGAAGCCGATACGGCTTCGGCAAACGGGAACCACGTCGAAGCGGTTCCCGATAACCAGACAAGCGGCAGCCGAGGAAGGCGGCCGTGTTCATCAATCAGGAGAAAGGCACCATCATGAACACTCATTTCGGCAAGATCGCAAAGGCCTCGATCGCCCTGGCCTCGGCGGCATCCATGCTGCTCGTCTCGGGATGCGGATCGGCATCGACCGGCAGCGGCGAGAAAGCCACGTCCTCCGGCCCGGTCAAGCTGACCTTCTCCGGATGGGTTCCCCACATCGAAGACGCCGTCGCGCTGTGGAACAAAGAAAACCCGGACATCCAAGTCGAATTCAAGCGCATTGCCAACGACGCCATGAAGAACTACTCCTCGCAGATCGACGCCGGAGTCGCCAGCGACATCCTTCAGGTCTCAGGCGACGCGCTGGTCGATCTGGTCATCGAGCAACAGGTGCAGGACATCTCCAAGTATGTCGGGGACAAGTCCGGCCTCTTCACCGAATCCGATTGGAAATCCGGCGTGTTCGGGGACGGCGTCTACGGCGTGCCCCAGGACTCCTGTCCGGCGGCGCTGATGTACCGCAAGGACATCTTCGAACAATACGGCATCGCGGTGCCGAAGACATGGGACGAATACCTGGATGCGGCGCGCAAGCTCCACGCGGCCAATCCGGACGTGTACATCACCGCGTTCACCCCCAACGAGGCCAGCCTGTTCATTCAGGACTTCTATCAGGAAGGAGGCACGTTGTACGACGTGGACAACGACACGTGGAAGGTGATGCTCGACAGCCAGGCCTCCCAGACCGTGGCCAAACGGTACCAGACGCTGATCGACGAAGGCCTGGTCAAGATCGTGGACATGTGGACGCCTGATTTCTGGTCTGCGGTCAACGACGGCACCATCGCCTCCTTCAACTATCAGGCATGGTTCCCGGTGATCATCGAGGAGAACGCTCCGAAACTCGCCGGCAAGTGGGCCGTGACGCAGAGCCCGTCCGACAGCGGCAACGGTCCTTCAAGCAACGTCGGCGGTGGCCTGAACACCATTCCGGTCACCAGCAAGCATCCTGCGGAGGCCAGCAAGTTCATCACCTGGCTGAACTCCGACGAGAAGTCCCTTGACATCCTCATCGAAAAGGGCGGCCTGTTCCCCGCGGCCAAGGCCGGACTGGAGAACAAGACCCTGAACAAGGCCAGCGCCTACTGGGGCGGTCAGGCTCCCGGCGCCGAGTTCGTCAAGGCCGCGAAGAATTCGGTGAAGGGTTCCACCGGCCCGCAGGTCGATGCCGGACTGACCGCCCTCAAGGACGGCTTCGCCAAGGTGGGCAACAAGCAGGACACCATGAGCGATGTGGTGACGCAGGCCGCCGCCGCAATGCGCAAGGCCGCATCGGATAAGGGATTGAACGTCAAATGAGCGCCGCAACCACCTCAATTCAAGGTTCGCGCCGCGGCAAGCGGCGCGGGCCGGGGCTGGCCCCCTACTTCTTCGTCGCCCCGTTCGCCGTCGCATTCGTACTGTTCCTGCTCTCGCCGCTCCTGGTGGCGGTGTGGAGCTCGCTGTTCACCGTCAAACGTTCCGGCCTTGGCTTCGGCGGAACGAAGACCTCAGTATTCGTCGGACTCAGCAACTACCAGGCCGCATTGCAGGACAAGCAGTTCATGTCCGGATTCGGAAGGGTGCTGCTGTTCGGCGTCGTGCAGGTCCCGCTCATGCTCGGACTGGCGTTGCTGTTCGCGTTGCTGATCGACTCGACGCTTGTCCGGTTCAAGAAAACGGCGCAGATCGTCCTGTTCATCCCGTACGCGGTGCCCGCGGTCATCGCCGCCCTGCTGTGGGGCTTCCTG
Source organism: Bifidobacterium sp. SO1 (assembly GCF_018555335.1). NCBI lineage: Bacteria > Bacillati > Actinomycetota > Actinomycetes > Bifidobacteriales > Bifidobacteriaceae > Bifidobacterium > Bifidobacterium sp. SO1. The sequence goes on from NZ_JAFEJR010000002.1 coordinate 171,250, forward strand.
TACCAGCCCGGCGTCAGCCCGATCGTCAAGGGACTGCGCGGAATCGGCCTCGACGTGAACTTCCTCGCTCCGGGCTCGGTGCTGTGGTCGACCGCCAACATCACCACATGGTGTTATGTGGGCGTCAACATGGTCATGATCTATTCGGCATTGCAGGCGATCCCGCAGGACATCTACGAGGCGGCACGCATCGACGGAGCCAGCGAGGCGCGCATCGCCTGGTCCATCAAGATCCCGATGATCATGCCCACGCTGATCGTGACCCTGTTCCTGTCGATCATCGGCACCATCCAACTGTTCAACGAACCCACCGTGTTGCGCACCGTCACCAGCAACGTCTCCTCGGATTTCACGCCGCTGATGTCCATCGTCAATACGGCGTTCGCACAGAAGAACCAAAGCCTGGGCTCCGCGATGTCCGTCATCGTGGCCTTGGTGGCCTTCGTTCTGTCCGGGGTCATCAATCTGGCACAACGTAAGTGGGAGGAGAAAGCATGAGCGCCGTCACACGACCGGCCGTCGCCCGCCAAGGTCTGAAAATCCGCTCCGGTCAACGTATCGTCCTGTCCCACGGATGGGCGCGCATCCTGACGATGCTGCTGTTCGCGGTCGCGTTCATCTACTTCGTCGTCCCTGTCTGCTGGCTGTTCGTCGCCTCCACGAAGAGCGCCGGCGACCTGTACACCACACCAAGCTTCGCGTTCGCCAAATTCCGCCTCTTCGAGAACATCGGAGCGCTGTTCGCCTATCAGAACGGCGTCTACCTGCGATGGATCGCGAACTCGATCCTCTACTCGGTGGTCGGCTCCCTGCTCACCGTGCTGGTGTCCGCCATGTGCGGCTACGGACTCGCCGTATACCAGTTCCGGGGACGCAAGATCATCCTCGGCGCGGTGATGGTCAGCTTCCTCGTCCCGGGTGCGGCATTGACCCAGCCCCTGTACCTACAGCTGGTGCGCATGGGACTGAACAACAACATCCTGGGCGTGATCCTTCCGGCGCTGGTATACCCGTTCGGCGTGATGTTCTCATGGCTCACGGTGCAGGCCTCCGTACCGATGGAGATCATCGAAGCCGCACGCGTCGACGGCGCAGGAGAGATCCGAACCTTCTTCCAGATCGTGATGCCGATGATGCGAGTCGGCCTGACCACGGTGTTCCTGTTCACCTTCATGGGAAGCTGGAACAACTACATGCTGCCGATGATGATCCTCGACGACCCCAAACTGTACCCACTCGCAGTCGGCCTAGTCGACTGGAACAAGCAGTCCACTTCAGTGGCGCAGCTGGGAACCCTGACCCTCGTCGGCTCCTTCGTATCGTTGGTTCCGCTGATTCTCGTGTTCATCTTCTCGCAGCGGTACTGGAAATCCGGAATCGCAGCAGGCGGCGTCAAAATGTGACGACGGCGTGACTCACCGCATCCATACGACAAATGCGATGCCATAGGCAGTTGCTCATGGCATCGCATTTTCAAGATAAGGACATGCTCAAACCGTGCGTAGCTTGGTATGCCAGTCGCCAGACGGTCTGATTGATACCTTCGTCCTTCACCGTAGCGCGCTGGAGGCGCGCGGAACGAGCCGGTAGGGGATCGATTCGTGCGCGGCCGGGGGAACGGGCTCGCCTTTGGCTTTGGCCTCTACCATGGCGATCATGCGTTGCATCACCGTGCGGGCCATCGCGGGCACATCCATTTCGACGGTGGTCAACGGCGGATTCGTATACTCGGCCATTGGAATGCCGTCGAAGCCGGTGATCTTCGCCATGCCCGGCACTGCCACGCCGGCCGCCGCCAGCGTGCCGAGCGCGCCCAACGCGATCACGTCCGACAGACAGACGATGCCGACGCACCGGCCGGCGGCGACATCCGCCTTCCACGCGGGATCATCCAGCATGAGCCGCGTCGCATCGCGTCCGCCGGCCATCGTCCATTCGCAGTCCATGCGCTGTGCGGCCGCCAGTTCAATGCCGTGCGCACGCAGCGTCTCCTCGATCGCCGCCGTGCGCCGTACGCCGAACCCCTTGCCGGTCTCATGCGCCGATGACTGGCCGGACGGACGCTGCGCGCCGAAGATGCGGAACGAACGGCAACCCTGCCGCCACAGGTGTTCCACAGCCTCCGTCACGCCGTCGACGCAGGCGGTGTCCATCGAATCGACGCGGGTGAACGACGCGCAATCGCCGATGACCAGCGCCGGCTTGCCCTGCACATGGCCGATCACCTGATCCTCGGTGATGTTCGGAGCATCGAGGATGATGCCGTCGTACACCAGTCCCGGATCGGGGCGGATCGCGCGGATCTCCTCGCGTTCGGAACTCGACGACTGGCGCACCACGGCCTGATAGCCGTGCCGGACGGCCTCCTGTGTGAGATATTTGGCGATGCGCGCATGAAACGGCACCTCGAAATCGTCGACCACGACTTGGATGATGCCGCTGCGACGGTTGCGTAGCATCATGGCCGCCGCATTCGCCTGATAGCCCATCTCGCGCGCCACCTGACGGATGCGCTCGCGGTTCGCCGTGCTCACGTTCGGCTTGCCGCGCAACGCGTTGGACACGGTCATCTGCGAAAAGCCGGTCGCCTTGGCGATATCGGCCAAGGTGACCGGCGTCGACATATCCGCGGAATCGGCCGCGTGCTCGTGCTGCTCGTTCATATCGTTCATCTTAAACGACCTGCATGCGTCGAAGCGGCACATGCAGGTCGTGTCATGGTCAATCGCGGTCGGTGACGGATCGCTCGCAGGTTACTTGCGGGTCACGGTCAGCAGCGAGACGGCGTGCGTCGGCAGCGCAAACCGCAACGTCGTCGCGTTCCCGCCGTCGGCCGGCACGGTCACGGTCTGCGCCGGTTCCAGCTCCTGCAACGCGCCGGCCTTGCGGATCCGGTCGTACTGTTCGCCCTGCGGGTATTTCGGGCCGCCTTCGGCCAGCCACAGCGTGTGCGCGTTCGAATGGTCATGGTCGATGCGCTGGTGCGACACGTGGTACTGCCCGGGCTCCAGGGCGTCGATCGTGAGCTCCACCTCGCGGCTCTCGTGCAGGTCGACGTCGTCGCAGTGCGAGTAGACGAGCACGCGCAGCGCGTCATCGGCTGCGTCATCGTCATCGCGTCCGCCGCGCGTCGCCACGCCGGCGATCACCGTCTGCGCGCCCTCGCCGGTGTATGCGGTCGGCGTGGCCTCGTCGAACCCGGTGATCAGCCTGCGGTCGTACGAACCGTCCGCCTCGCAGTCGCTGCGCAGCGCGACCGTGCGGCCGCCCAACTGGGAGAGCATGCGGAACATGTTCATCACAGGCTTGTCGATGCCCAGCGTCGAGAACGTGCGCGTGCCGGCGAAACACTCCTCCTGCGGGAACATGAACGCCCATGCGAGCGGGCGCACCGTCACGCCGCGGCTCACGCACAGCTCGTGCAGACGCGTGTACGCCGCCGCCACCCACGACGCGTAATACTCGGTGTTGCGGAAGCGCATGTTCGGATTGTCGGCGATGCCGCCCGCTGCCCACGCGTCCGGATCGGCCTCCGAGATCACGACCTCGCGGTCCTTGAACCCCTCCTGCTCGATCACATCCAACGCGAGTTCCGTCTGATGAACGAGGCTGCCCACGCTCGGCACCGACTTGGCGGCCATGTTGTCGCCCGGCAGCAGCGCGCCCTTCGCGTGGAACGTGATGAAATCGAGCCGTGCGCCGGTGCCGCCCGTGCACGAGTTGCGCCCCTCGCGGCAGTGCGCGAGGAAGGCCTGCATGAGCCGCCGACCGCCGTTGTGCAGGTAGACGCTCGTGCAGGCCGGGCCGGAGAGCCTGGCCGAGGGGAGCGCCTCGTGCAGCGCGTGCTCGGTGTAGTCGAACAGCTTGCAGTATTCCTCGTCGGTGCCGGCCCAGTAGAAGATGTCCGGCTCGTTCCACAGTTCGAAATACCAGGTCTTGATCTCGTCTTCGCCGTACCGGTCGGCCAGATGGCGCGCGACGGTGAGCATGAAGTCATGCCACTTGTCGTAGCTTGCCGGCGGATACGTCCAGCCGACCTCGCGGTAGTGGTTCACGCCGCCCAGCTCCGGCTGCTCCTTGTACTTCGGATCGGCGAGCTTCTCGGGCATGAAGCCGAGTTCGACGAACGGCTTGTTGCCGGTGGCGAGGATCGTGTCGAGGATGAGGTCGTAGTACGTGAAGTCATAGATCGCGTTGCCGGCCGCGTCCTCGCGGTAGATGTTCGACGAGCCGAACTTCTGCGTGCCGTGGCAGCTGCCGTTGCAGAACATGAAATGCGTGCGCACGTAGTACGGCGCGTCGGGCATCGCACCGAACTTGGCGAGCAGTTCCTTGCCTTCGGGCATGTACGTGTAGTTGCACTCGTCGTAGCCGATGTAGCGCCAGGAACGGTCGAGCGTGCCGGTGGGGCACGCGGCATCGACGGTGATGTGGCAGGTGGTCATGGTGGATTCTCCTTGGGATTGGTGGTTGGATGGTCGATGGATGGAAAGTCGGGGTGACATGGTCGGTTGGGCTCGTGGGCCGGACGGTCATTGCATGAGCATGTGCAGCCCGGTCATGAGGATCATGGCGAGGATGCTGGTGGTGGCGAGCGTGAACCCGGCGAGTCTGGCGTTGCCGAGGACGCGGTCGGTGAACAGCGTGCAGAACACGGCGGTCGGCGCGAAGCACATCAGCGCCACGGACTGACGGGTCGTCGGGTCGAGCGGCAGCAGGAACCAGGCCGCCAGGGCGAACAGCACGCCGAACGGGATCCTCCAGCCGATCACCTGCAGGAGATCGCGTACGTCGTCGCGGCTGCCGGGCAGCTCCATGAGCATGCCGACCATGAGCATCGAGCAGAACGGATTCGCGTCCGCCAACGGCGCGAGCACGTCCGCCAGCAGGCGCGGGATCGGCAGGTCGAACAGCACGACGATGGTCATGACCATGTACATGTCGAACGGTCCGGACCTGACGAAGCCGAGCATGATCGTCTTCAGCCGCGCGAGACGCATGGCTCGGCGGGCGGCCGCGGTGGCCGGCCGGGGAGGCGCGGGCAGGGTCGGCGCGTCTCCCGCGTGCTGTTCGGTGATCGGCCGGTCCGGGTCGACGTGCAGGAGCGTGGTGGTCATCACGTTGCTGCCGGCGGTGGTCATGACCGCGTTGCCGATGTCCATCATCGCGCCGGTCACGATCGCGCCGGACCCGTAGAACGCCTGCAGCAGCGGGAAGCAGAAGTTGCCGATGTTGTAGCCCGACGAGTTGAGCATGAGGAACGCGCGGTCCGCGACCGGACGCCGGCGCGTGGCCCAGAACACGAACGGCACCGGCACGAACGCGGCGAGGAACCCGAACAGCGTGACCCACAGCAGGTCCACGCTGTGCGGGTTCCTCGCGAACGACACGAGGATCGACGCGGGCAGCGTCACATCGAACACCACCACCTGCATGATCCGGTAATCCTTCGCCCCGAACAAACCGACACGCTTGAGCAGATAACCGATCAGAATGATCAGCAAAAACGTCAACGGTTTCATCAACTGGCCCACGAGTCTCTCCTTCGGCGTCCGTGAACGGTTTGCTCAAACAGTTATGTTTTACGTTAAACCTGATGGTGGGGGATGTCAAGCGGGGAGTGTTCGCGCGTCACGTTTCCGCCTCGGCGCTCGGCGGCGTTGTGGCCGTGCGGCCTGCGTTCGCGTTGATTGCGCGGCTTGGTTGACGCCTTGGCTCTCGAAATCGCTTACCGTGGATTGAGGCGTAGGGTTGTATTTGGAATATGCACTGCTGTCGGCGTTTCTGTGATTTGCGCAACATGGCACCGGTGTGTATATTGGTAAGCAATGGAAAGCGCTTACCGAAGAGTTGCGTGGTGGATTACCGCCGGCTGGCATCGGCGGCGGGCGCACGACAGAAGACCGTGACTGCAAAGCCGCAATCAGTGAAAGGAACAATATGGCAGACAAGACCATTGGCGTCATCCTCAACGGTGCGACCGGGCGTATGGGATACCGGCAGCACCTGTGCCGCTCCATCCTGCCCATCATCGAACAAGGGGGAGTGGATCTTGCGGACGGCTCTCGCGTCCAACTCGATCCGATCCTCGTCGGACGCCACGAATCCAAGCTCAAGGAAGCCTCCGAAAAGCACGGCGGACTCAAGTACACCACCGATCTCGACTCCGTGCTCGCCGACCCGGCCTACCCGCTGTACGCCGACTTCCTCGTGACCTCCGCCCGTCCGGACGCGATCAAGAAGGCCATCGCCGCCGGCAAGGACATTTACACCGAAAAACCGATCGCCGAAACCTACGAGGATGCGCGCGAACTTGTCGAACTGGCCGAGAAGGCCGGTGTCAAGACCGGCGTCGTGCACGACAAGCTGTTCCTGCCGGGTCTCTTGAAGCTCCGCCGCCTGATCAAGTCCGGCTTCTTCGGCCGGATCCTGTCGGTGCACGGCGAATTCGGCTACTGGGTGTTCGAAGGCGACTGGCGCGCATCGCAGCGTCCGAGCTGGAACTACAAGAAGGAGCTCGGCGGCGGCATCATCTCCGACATGTTCCCGCACTGGAACTACGTGATCGAAGGCCTGTTCGGCCACATCAAGTCCGTGTACGCCGAGGCGAAGACCGAAATCACCGAGCGCTGGGACGAGCAGGGCAACAAATACGACGCCACCGCCGAGGACGCCGCCTACGCGATCTTCGAGCTCGACAACGGCATCACCGTGCAGATGAACTCCTCGTGGAACACGCGCGTCTACCGCAACGAGCTGCTCGAATTCCAAATCGACGGCACGCGCGGCTCCGCGGTCGTCGGCCTGTTCGGCGCGGAGATCCAGGTGCGCGACGTCACCCCGAAGGCGTTCTGGAATCCGGACGTGCCGGACCCGCACGACTACATGTCCGGCTGGCAGGAGATCAACACCGACGAGACGTTCGAGAACGGCTTCAAGGCGCAGTGGGAGGAGTTCATCCGCTCGCTCGCCGAGGGCACCGACTACCCGTACGACTTCGCATCCGGCGCGCGTGGCGTGCGGTTGGCCGAACTCGGCTACGAATCCGCCGCCAAGGGCGCGAAGGTGCTCGTTCCGGAAGGCCGGTACTGATTCGCCGATCGGCGCGGTCGGCGACGCGAGACGAGGGGCCGACTTCGCAATGTGCGCGCGATCACGATGCCCGCGCGCACATTGCGAAGTCCGGTTCGTTGGACTGACGTATGGGATTGCTGCATGGAAGGGAATGATATGACTGCATTCACATTGATCGACAAGAACGGCGCGACGCGCACGGTCGAGGCGAACCCGGCCCCCGCGTTCGCCAAGCCGACGCGCCCGCTCACCTCGCGCGTTGCCTACGCGGCGGCGCACGTCGTGCCGCTCGCATGGGCCGACAACACGCCGGGCCGGCCGGCCGAAGTCGACTGGGATGCGACGATCGGCTTCCGTCGCATGGTCTGGTCGTGGGGTCTCGGCGTCGCCGACTGTATGGACACCGCGCAGCGCAATCTCGGCATGGACTGGGCCGCCACCGCCGAGCTTATGCGCCGTTCCGGTGCGGCCGCCCGTGAATACGCGGCCAAGGAAGGCTGGGGCAGAAGCGTCGCCGACCTCGTGTCGGTCGGCGTGAACACCGACCAGCTCAAGCAGGGCGGCGACTACACGCTGCGTGAGATCGTCGACGCCTATCTCGAACAGCTGAACGTGTGCGAGGAGGCCGGCGACGGTCCGGTCATCATGTGCTCGCGTCACCTGTGCCGCACCGCACGGTCCGCGGCCGACTACATCAAGGTGTACGACGAGGTGATCGGCGCGGCCAAGCAGCCGGTCATCCTGCATTGGCTCGGCGAGGTCTTCGACGCGCAGCTGCACGGCTACTTCGGTTCTCCCGACTGGCACGAGGCATCCAAGACCGTGCTCACCATCATCGAGCACAACCCCGGCAAGGTGCGCGGCGTGAAGATGTCGCTGCTCGACGCCGACTCCGAACGCTACATGCGCGCTATGCTGCCCGAAGGCACGATGATGCTCACCGGCGACGACTTCCACTACGTCGACCTCATCAAGGACGCGGAGCAGGACGACCCGCGCACTGGCGGCCGCACTGTCATGCACTCCAACGCGCTGCTCGGTGCGTTCAGCGTGCTCGCGCCGCATGCCTCCGCCGCCATCCAGGCGCTGGATCGCGGCGACGAGGCCGAATACCTGCGCATCCTCGAACCCACGCAGGCGCTCGCCCAGCAGGTGTTCGTCCATCCGACCGAGTTCTACAAGACCTCCGTCTCGTTCATGAGCTGGCTCAACGGCCACCAGCCCGCCTTCCAGATGGTCGGGGGGCTGCAGTCCGCGCGCAGCCTGCCCAACCTGAGCCGCGTCGTCGAACTCGCCAACGACTGCGGTGCGTTCGAGCAGCCCGAACTCGCCGCCGAACGCTGGAACGCGTTCCTCGCCATCAACGGGATCAAGTAAGCGTCACTAAGGAAGCAATATCATGACCAATCCGATTCTGTCCATGAACCAGGCGACGATCAAGCACGCCGACCTGAAGCAGACCATCGACACGCTCACCAAGGCCGGCTATCACAGCGTCGGTCTGTGGCGCGAGCCGGTCGAGGCCGTGGGCCTCAAGGAGGCCGTCAAGATGGTCGCCGACTCCGGCCTGCGCGTGTCCACCATGTGCCGCGGCGGCTTCTTCACCATGCCCGAAGGCCCGGCCCGCCGCGCCTCCATCGACGACAACCGCAAGCTCATCGAGGAGACCGCCGCGTTCGGCTGCAAGGTGCTCGTGCTCGTTGTCGGCGGTCTGCCGGAAGGGTCCAAGGATCTCGCCGGCGCGCGCGGCCGTATCGAGGACGCGTTGTTTGAACTGGAGAAGGATGCGCTCGATGCCGGTGTCACGCTTGCCATCGAACCGCTGCACCCGATGTACTGCACCGACCGCGCGTGCGTGTCCACGCTCGGCCAGGCGCTCGACATCGCCTCGTCGTTCGATCCGAAGGCCGTCGGCGTGACCGTCGACACGTTCCACATCTTCTGGGACCCGCAGGTGCTCGACTCGATCGCGCGCGCGGGCCGCGAAGGCCGCATCGCCACCTATCAGGTGTGCGACTACCGCACGCCGTTCGAAAAGGACGTACTGCTCAGCCGCCACTACATGGGCGAGGGCATGATCGACTTCAAGCCGCTGACCGAAGCCGTGGCCGCCACCGGATGGCGCGGCGACATCGAATGCGAGATCTTCAACCAGGCCGTCTGGGACACCCCGTTCGACGAGGTCGCCAAGCGCGTCTCCGACGCGTTCGACAAGGAAGTGGCCCCGTACTGGCCGGTGCACTGAGCCGCGAATCACGGCATCGGCGACGATGAAATGGGCGGGACCGAATCCGGTTCCGCCCATTTCGCGTATGACCGCCATGTCCACATACCGCGGCGAAGCCGCCGGGAGCCTGTCGGCCGGCGTATTCTCGCACGAGGTTGCAGTAACACCATGAGGAAGGAACCGCCGTGATCGCGGGATTTTCGATATTGACGTTGTTTCTGATCCTGCTGGCCGGCGTCGGCGCGGGATTCGTCGGCTACGCGGTGGGCGCGTCCTCATTGGTGTCGTATCCCGCCCTGCTTGCGCTCGGCATCCCTCCGGTGCTGGCGAACGCCACCAACACGGTCGGCGTGGTCGGCACCGGCATCGGCGGGATGATGGGCGCTCGCAAGGAGCTCGCCGGCCAGACGCTGCGTTCGGCCGTCTACATCGCGATCGGCGCGGTGGGCGGCGTGCTGGGCGCGATGCTGCTGCTTGCCCTCGACCCGAAGGTGTTCGAATACCTTGCGCCGGCGCTGATCCTGTTCAGCTCGCTGGTGATTGCGTTCAACCCGCGTGGCCGCATGCAGGCCAAGCAGGCCGCCGCCGCGGCGCAGGCGCAACTGAAAGGCGAGGCGCCGGGCGCCTTGGATCAGCCGGTCCAGCCGTTGCGCGACGACAAGTGGTGGGTGTGGCTCGGCGTGGTTGCGGTCGCCGTCTACAGCGGCTATTTCGGCGCGGGCGCCGGCACCGTGGCGCTGGCAGTGCTCGACGCGGCCAAGATCGGACCGTTCCACAAGATCAACGCGTTGAAGACGCTCATCGGCACGGGCGCGAACATCACCGCGTCCATCGTGTTCATCGTGCGCGGCGTGGTCGACTGGCCGGCCGCGATCATGCTGTGCGTCGGTTGCTTCATCGGCGGCTATATCGCTCCGCCGATCACGCGGCACATCCCCGCGAACGTCATGCGTATCGCCGCCGTCATCGCCGGCATCGTGCTGACGATCGACCTCGGCGTCAAAACGTACTGATCTCGCGTCGAGAAGGCGAAACCTGACTGAACATATGAAATCGGGAGGGACGGCACCGCTGGTCGGGCGGTGCCGTCCCTCCCGTCATAGAGGAAAGGAGTGGGGCAGTTCAGATCACTGGGCGTTCTTGACCGCGGTGGCGATGGACACCGACGGGTCGAGGAACGGTATGAGCGTGGACTGGAACGCGTGGTACAGGTCGGACTTGCCCGGCCACACGGTGCCGATCACGTGGTTGTCCTTGTCGAGCTGGTGGAACCACGAGCCGCCCTTATGGTCGATCACATGCTCGTCGACGTACTGCGCGAACGTGGCGTACCACTGCGCGTACTCGTCCTTGCCGGTCGCCGCGTACAGCGAGGCGGAGGTGTTGAGCGACTCGGCCAGCGTCCAGTGCATGCGGTCGGTGACGACCGGCTTGCCGTTCCAGTCGGTCGTGTACGCGAGGCCCACGGTGCCGTCCGCGTTCCACGCGTCGGCCACGGCGCGCGCGAACAGGTGCTCGGCGGCCTCGATGTACGGCATGGCGCCCTCGAGGTTCGCGAACGAGCTGAGCGCCCACTGCGTGATCAGGCGCGCCCATTCGATGCCGTGGCCCGGGGTGGCGCCGTACGGCTTGAACTGGTCGTCCTTCTTGTCGGCGTTGAACTCGAGCTCGACGGTCCAGTCGGAGGCGAAGTGCTCCGGGATACGCCACTCGTTGGCCTTCGCCCAACCGATCACATGGTCGATGATGCGGCCGGCGCGCACGCGGTAGGAATTGTCGCCGGTGGCGTCGGCCACGGCGAGGAACGCCTCGGTGGTGTGCATGTTCGCGTTGAGGCCACGGTACGGGTCAAGCTCGGTGAACTCGGTGTTCCACGTATCGACCGCGAGCCCGATCTTCTCGTCCCAGAAGTGCTTGTCGTAGGTTTCCAGCGCCTCGTCGAGCAGCTCCTTGGCACCCGGTCGGCCGGCAAGCAGCGCGGAGGACGCGGCGAGGATCACGAAGGCGTGCGCGTAGCAGACCTTGCCCGGTTCCGGAGTGCCGTCCTCGTGCACCTGCGGGTACCAGCCGCCGTTCTTGTCGTCGTGCAGCACGCCGGTGAGGCCATTGAGCGCTTTGTCGGCCAGTTCGCCCGCGCCCGGGTAGCCCAGCATCTCGCCGATCGAGTAGACGTGCGCCATGCGGCTGGTGATCCAGGTCTCCTCACCGTGCGACGGGTCGATTGTCCCGTCGGAGTTCAGCCAGCCGGAGCCGCCGACCGCAGCTGGGAAGCCCTTACCGAAATTCAGCAGTTCATACGTTTCGGACGCCATGAAGATGCGGTTGGCTTCGGTGCCGAGTGTGTACTTGGGATTGGTGCTCATATCTTTCCTTCCTTGGATGGAGTGACGGTTTCGGGCAGCCGGCGCTGACCGGTCGCCTCGGTGTCGCCGTTACCGAATATTACGGAAAACGCTTTCCATAATACAGTCATCGTATGACGCGAATGTCGAAGTAGTCCATAACCAGCTCGCAGAACATCATGTTCGACCAGCTGAACCATTCGCGCGTGTACTTCGTCGGGTCGTCCACGTCGATGCCCTCGTGCATGAGATGCGTGCCTGCGTCGGTGGCGACGAGCCGGTCGAGGATGCGCGCCTTGGCGTCGCGGTCGCCGCTGGTCATCGCCTCGACCGCCAGCGCGATCGGCCACACGTAGCGCGGCGGCGTGTGCGGCGATCCGATGCCGCGCAGGAACTCGCCCTCGTAGTAATACGGGTTCTCATCGCTCAGCAGCGTGCGGCGCGTCGCCAGATACGTTTGGTCGTCGCTCTCGCAGAACCCGAGGTACGGTGCGGCCATGAGACTCGGCACGTTGCTGTCGTCCATGACGTTGAAATGGCCCAGGCCGTCCGTCTCGTACGCCCAGATCGTCTCGCCGTCGCGGTTGGTCGTCGTCGCATGACGGGCGATGCCGTCCGCGATCGACCTGCGCAATGTCTTCGCGCGATCGGCGATCTCGGGATCGTCAAGGATCTCGCCGCCGAAGACGCGCTCGAGATAGCCCATGACCACCGCCGCGAACATGTTCGCCGGCACCAGATAGTGATACGTGCACGCATCGTCGCTCGGGCGGAATCCCGACCATGTCATGCCGGTGACGGCGACTGGGGAGCCTTTGCCGTCGTTGACCAGCGATTCGGTGGGGATGTCGCAGTCGCGTACGAAGAAGTACGGCGAGCGGGCGGCGTGATCCTGCTCGGTCTCGAACACGTCAAGGATGCGGCGCGCGCCGGCGACGAACTCGGCGTCGAAATGATCGGTGCGGCCGGTGTTCGCGTACAGCAGCCATGCGAGCTGGATCGGATAGCACAGCGAGTCCACCTCGTACTTGCGCTCCCACAGCCACGGGCTGGAGAAGTCCGACCGGTCGTTCGGGTCCCACGTGTGTCCGTTCGGTTCCTCGTTGAACGCGTTCGCGTACGGGTCGATGCCGATGAACCGGAACTGCTGACGCACGAGCCCGGCGATCATGTCGGACAGATCGGGGTCGTCCTTGGCGATGACGAGATAGGGGCGTACCTGCGCGGTCGAATCGCGCAGCCACATGGCCGGGATGTCGCCGGTGAGCAGGAACGTGGTGCCGTCCTCGTGCCGCTTGACGGTGGTGAGCAGCGTGTTGGCGAAGCATGCGTTGAAGTTCTCGGCCCAGCGGGCGTGCTCGGTGCCGCACAGGTCGGTGATGCGCTGCATGAACGCGGCGACGGACTGCGGTACTTCGGTGTAGGTCATATCCGGTCCAACTTCTTTGTTAACGAGATTAATCAATCGGTGCGTCACTATTCTAAACCGCTTTAGTAGTCCGACACGCCAATGACCTTGCGGGATTGACCATATGGGGTACGAAAAATCCCCTTGCCGGGAGCGATACCGGCAAGGGGAGTCGTACGACGGAGCGGAAGTTTCCGCCGCGCAGTGCTACGCGGCGGAAACGATCGGTCAGTTGGCGATTTCGCCGTCCTCGGTCATGGCCTTGAGCTGGGCCGGGGTGTACTTGTCGCGCTTGAATTCGGAGACGAAGTACAGGCCGACGATGAGCAGCTCGATGGCCGGCAGGATGAACGAGAACTGCATGTTCACCGCGTCGGAGAGCGCGCCCTGCGCCATCGGCAGGATCGCGCCGCCGACCAGCGCCATCACGATGATCGCGCCGGCGGTCTCGGTGTGGCGGCGGTCCTCGACGGTCTTGAGCGTGCGCGAGTAGATCGTCGGCCAGCCAGGCCCCAGGAACAGGGAGACGAGCACCGCAAGCCAGACGGACGCCATGCCGGGCACGAACGCCGTGCCGATGAGCACCACGCAGCCGACGATCATGTAGATGGCGAGCACGCGCGTCTCGCGGAACTTCGACAGGAAGTAGGAGGCGGAGATACGGCCGACGAAGAAGATGATGTAGCTGATCATCATGTAGTTCGCGGACTCGCGGTCGGAGATCGGGGCGCCGGCCTGCTCGGACACGTTCAGCGCCAGTCGCATGGTGAACGACCAGATGCCGGTCTGCGCGCCGATGTAGATGAACTGCACGGCGATGCCCTGCCAGAAGCGGCCGTTGTGGCCGAGGTAGCTCATCGTCTCGCCGAGCGTGGCCTTGGCCACGTCGCCTTCCTTGGTCTGCGGGCGGCACTTCGGGAACTTGACGATCGCGAAGAGCACGATGAACACGAGCATGATGACCATGACGACGATGTACGGCTGCAACGTGCGGCCGAGCTGTTCGGAGGCGAGGTCGAGCGCCGCCTGCGGGTCGGTCTTGCGCAGCTTCTCCATCTCGGTGTGCAGGTTGGAGTCCTGGAACACGAAGTACTTGCCGAGCAGCACGCCGGAAAGCAGGCCGAGCGCGTTCATGGTCTGCGCGACGTTCAGGCGCAGCGTGCTCAGGCGCTTCGGGCCGAGCAGCGTCGCGTACGTGTCGGCCGAGGTCTCGAGGAAGCTCAGGCCGATCGCCTCGACGAAGATGGCGAACAGGAAGATCTCGTACGTGATCAGACGCGAGGCCGGGAAGAAGATGAAGCAGCCGAGCGCGAAGAACGCGAGGCCGGTCATGATGCCGAGCTTGTAGCTGGTGCGCTTGATGAACAGCGAGGCGGGGATGGCGATGATGAAGTAGCCGGCGTAGAACGCGCTCTGCACGAGTGCGGTCTGCATGTCGGTCAGCTCGAACACCGGCTTGAACTGGGTGATCAGCACGTCGTTGAGGCTGGAGGCGATCGCCCAGAAGGCGAACAGCACCGAGGTCATGGCGAACTGGAGGACCGGCGTACGGTCAAGGTATCCGTCGGGGCTCTCTACCCACGGCGTCTTTGCAGAGGTTGTGTTGCTCATAGTGAATCCCTGTTATCCCTTTTTAAATCCCTTTTTTGGGAACACTGGTGTCATGGTTCGCCGGCGTTCGCGACGCTGCGTGGACGCCGGCGTGGTGGTTGCGGTTGATGGTGATGCCGATGTGCGGCTGCGGCCCGCTCGCGGCGGGCGCGCGACTACATGATCTGGCAGAACTCGATGACCTCGTGGTTCGGGCCGAGCACGTTGAAGTAGCGGATGCCGTGCTCCCAGAACGTGTCGATGTGCTGGATGGAGCCCTCAACGAAGTTCAGGCCGAGCTTCTGCGCCTCGGCGAACGACGCCTCGATGTCGGTGGAGTCGAGCGCGAAGTGGTTGATCGCGCCGTTCTCCATCGGGGTCGGGTCCATCGTCCACACCTCGAGGGTGAGGTTGTTCAGGCGCAGGAACGTGCAGCGGTCCTCGCCGTTCGGGTAGATGCCGAGGCACTTGAAGCCGAGCTTCTCGTAGTAGGCGATGGTGCCCTCGAGATCGGTGGTGGGGATGCCGACGTGCTGCACGCCCGTGACGGTGTCCTGAATGGCCATGATTACTCCTTTGTTTGTGTGATCAGTGGGTTATTGACTGACGTTGTCTGTTTTTGGACGCGAACGGCCCAGCGGGAGGGGGATTCGCGTCGGTTTTTCGGTGAGCCGAAAGAAGAGGGGTGGGCCGGCGTCGTCGTCGGCCCGAACGTCTCGCCGTGCGTGCACGGCGAGACGTGATGCGTCACTCGGCGTCTTCGGCGAGGTAGTCCGGCATGACTTCCGGGTACTTCGGCCACGCGCCGGCCTGGGTGCACACGAAGGCGGCGGTGTTGACGGCCGCGCGGTGCGCTTCGGCGAGGGTGTTGCCGAGCAGGATCTTCGCGGTGAACGTGCCGGAGAAGGAGTCGCCGGCGCCCACGGTGTCGTTGACCTCGACGTGCGGGGTGTTGAGCGTGGAGGATTCGCCGTTCTTGGAGATGATGGTCGAGAAGGTCGAACCGCCGGTCAGGATCACGTAGTCCAGGCCGTACTCGGTCATGAACCAGCGGCAGGCCTCGTCGTCGGAGGTGCCGCGGATGTCGAACATGTCGCGCAGGAGCAGCAGTTCGGCGTCGTTGATCTTGAACACGGTGGCGTAGCCGAGCAGCTCCTCGATGAGCTCCTTGGAGTAGTGGTCGCCGCGCAGGTTGATGTCGAAGAACTTCATCGCGCCGGCCTTGGTGTGCTTGAGCAGCTCGACGATGGTGTCGTGCGACTCCTGGGAGCGCAGGCCCAGCGTGCCGAAGCAGACGGCGTCGGCCTGTTCGGCGACCTCGATGAGCTGGCGGGTGAGCAGCAGGTGGTCCCAGGCGACGCCCTTGACGATGGTGTACTCCGGGATGCCGTTCTTCAGGGCCACCTCGACGGTGGAGGTCGGCCAGGCGTTGCGCTGGATGATGGTGTGGATGCCGGCCTTCTCGGCCTCGACGAGCAGCTCGTCGCCGAGCTCGTCCTCGCCGACGGCGCTGATGGACCAGCCTTCGGTGCCGTTCATCATCGCATGGTAGGCGAAGTTGACGGGGGCGCCGCCCGCGCGCTTGCCGGTGGGCAGCATATCCCACAGGAGTTCGCCGAGGGACAGCACGATTGGCTTGGACATGATGGTTCCTTTCTATGGTTGGCGCGGTTGGCGTCGACAGTTGGTTGTTTGGGGTTTGCCGTGTAGGCCGGCGGCGTGGTTAGACGTCGTCGAAGAACACCGAGGGGTGCTCCAAAAATTCGGTGATCGCCACGGCCGCCGCGCCGGTGACGGTCGCATCGGTGGGCAGCGGCGACAGGGTGATGGTGGTGGCCTGCGCGATGTCGGGAATCGCGCGTTCGGCCACGGTTTCGAGGATCGCGTCGAGCAGGGGCTGCCCGGCTTCGGAGACGATGTCGCCGATGACGATGCGCTCGGGGTTGTAGGCGTTGAGAATCGTCACGCAGCCGTATCCGGCGTAACGGCCGATGCGGTGTACGAGATCGAGTGCCGGCTTGTCGCCGTCGTTCGCGGCGGCGAACAGGGCGCGGCATGCCTCGGTGTGCGTCATGTTCGCGGCGCCCGGCACGAGATCGTTCGCGACGATCTGCTCGTGTACGGCCACCGCGGAGCAGTAGCGTTCGAGGCAGCCGACGTTGCCGCAGTCGCAGGGGATGCCGTGCACGTCGACGCTGATGTGGCCGATTTCGGTGGCGGCGCCCTGGGCGCCGTCGATGAGCCGGCCGTTGTCGATCACGCCCAGCCCCACGCCCTCGCCGATCAGGTAGTAGGCGAGGTTCTCGCAGGTGCTGTCGCGGTCGAACAGATACTGGGCGAGCGCGCCCGCGCGGGCGTCCTGCTCGATGTAGACCGGCACGGGGAACGCGTCGGCGAATTCTTCGATGAAGTTGACGGAACGCCAGCCGGCCATGGAGGAGACGACGGCGGTGCGGCCCTGGTCGCGCAGGTAGGGGCCGGGTACGGCGATGCCGATCGCGACGATCTCGTCGTCGGCGGCGAGGAGCCGGTTGACGTGCTCGTGGATGGACCGGATCGTGGCCGGGATGGTGCTGTCGCTGACGGTGGGCAGATCCTCGAGGCTGATGCGGTTGCCGGCGAGATCGAACAGGCCGATCTCCACGAGGCTGCGGGCGAACTTCACGCCGACGACGTGGAACAGCGCGGTGTCGAGCTTGAGGCCGATGGAACGGCGGTTCTTGATGCCTTCGAGGTCGCCGGTCTCGGTGATGATGCCGGCTTCCAGCAGACGGGCGGTGATCTTGGTGATGGCCGCGGGGGTCAGTTCGAGCGCCTTGGCGATCTGCGCGCGCGAGCTGATGCCGTTATGATAGAGGTGCTGAAGGATGCGGGAACGGTTGGATTCCGAAATGGATGCCTGCGATGCGGTCGCGGTTGCGTTCATGTGTCCTTCACCTCCTTGTGTCCAGCTTCGTCGCACATCTTCCTTGAATCTGAACTTGATTGATATATTAACGCGGTTAATCTCGAGTGCCAAATCGAACCCGTTCGGCGTGTCGTGCCGGGCCGTGGGTCGGACGGACGATGATACGCTGGCAGGACCGGTATTGCTGGCGTCGTCGGGGCTGACGGCGCGGATGTTAAGGAGAAAAGATGACGACGCTGGAAATCGCAGTGCAGGATGTCGACGGTGCCGTCGTCGCGTTGCAGGAAGGGGCGGACCGCATCGAACTGTGTTCGGCGCTCGGCGCCACGGGCGGACTGACGCCCAGCTACGGCATGATCCAGCTGTGTGCCCATGTGGGCGTGCCGCAGGGCGTGCAGGTGCTCATCCGGTCGCGGGCCGGATCGTTCGTGTTCGACGAGCGCGAGAAGCGGGTGCAGCTGATCGACGTGAAATCGGCCATCCTCGCCGGCGCGCGGGGCGTGGTGGTCGGCGGACTGACGGAAAGCGGACGCATCGACGTGGACTTCGCCGCGCAGCTAGTGGATGCCGCGCACGAGGAGGCCCGGCGTTGCAACCGCCACGTGCAGGTTACGTTCCATCGCGCGTTCGACATGGTGCCCGACCAGTTCTCGGCGCTCGACACGTTGATTGAGCTGGGCTACGACCGTGTGCTCACGTCGGGCGGCGCGCCGAGCGTGCCCGAGGGGCTTGACCGGCTGCGCGCGCTGGTGCATCACGCGGCAGGCCGCATCCAGATTGAGGCCGGTGGCGGCGTGAAGGTCGACCGCATCGGCGATATCCGCTCGACCGGCGTGGACGCCGTGCACCTGTCGGCCAAGACGCTGGTGTCGGCGCAGGGCGGACCCGGTGGCGGCGGTGACACGCCGCTCGAACGCACCGACCGCTATGTCGTGCGGGCCGCCGTGGCTGCGGCCCATGCGTGATGTCGGGCGTCCGCGCGCATCTGTTCGTCGGGATGGCGGGGTTGCGCCGGCCGGTTGGAAAGCCGGTCGGCGCAACCCCGTTCGCTATTGTTAATGATGTTGCAGTAAAGATAGTTAACTCATGGTATTTATTGCGATGTTCGGGACTGTGTATTGCCGATATTCCGCGGATTGTCCGGTGACACGCTGTTCATGTAAAGATAGTTGACAAATAACCGTCAAGCCTCTATATTTACATCGTAGTTGCCGCAACGAAGCGGTGGCTCCCATCTCATAGAGGAGTAGGAACAATGGTCAACAAACGAATGATGGCGTCCTTGGCCGCGGTGGCCGCACTGTCCGTGGGACTCGCGGGCTGCGGCTCGACCACCAACGACAACAACAACGCGGGCGGCGACTCGTCTGATGGCGGCGTGGTGAACATCACCTACATGCATCGTCTGCCCGACAACGACGGTATGGTGCTCGTCAACGACATCGTCGCCAAGTGGAACAAAGAGCATCCCGAAATCCAGGTCAAGGCCACCAAGTTCGACGGCAAGGCCTCCGAGATGATCAAGAAGCTCGAGACCGACGTCAAGAACGACAACGCGCCCGATCTCGCACAGGTCGGCTACGCCGAGCTGCCCGAAGTCTTCACCAAGGACATGCTGCAGGACGTCACCGAATACGCCGAGCAGTACAAGGATCACTTCGCGTCCGGTCCGTACTCGCTCATGCAGGTCGGCGGCAAGTACTTCGGTCTGCCGCAGGACACCGGCCCCCTCGTCTACTTCTACAACAAGGCCGAATTCGACAAGCTCGGCATCTCCGTGCCGAAGACCGCCGACGAGATGATCGCCTCCGCCAAGAAGGCCGCGGCCGCGGGCAAGTACATCATGTCCTACCAGCCCGATGAGGCCGGCAACATGATCTCCGGCCTGGCCGGCGCCTCCGGCGGCTGGTACAAGGTCGTGGACGACGCGTGGGTCGTCAACACCGAAACCGACGGCTCCAAGGCCGTCGCCGACCTCTACCAGCAGCTTATCGACGCGAAGGCCGCCACCACCAACGCCCGTTGGGACGCTTCCTTCGACGCCTCGCTGCAGGACGGCTCGCTGATCGGCACCGTCGCCGCCGCATGGGAGGCCCCGCTGTTCATGGCCTCCGCCGGCGAGACCGGCGCCGGCGACTGGCAGGTTGCCCAGCTTGGCGACTGGTTCGGCAACGACGGCAAGACCGGCCCCGACGGCGGCTCCGGCGTCGCGGTGCTCAAGACCTCCAAGCACCCGAAGGAGGCCATGGAGTTCCTCGACTGGTTCAACACGCAGATCTCCGATCTCGTCTCCCAGGGCCTCGTGCCGGCAGCGACCACCGCGGACGCCAAGACCCCCGAGAAGTGGGCCGAGTTCTTCGGCGGCCAGGATATCATGGCCGAGTTCAAGACCGCGAACAACAACATGGGCGACTTCACCTACATGCCCGGCTTCTCCGCCGTCGCCACCGCGATGAACGAGACCGCGGCCAAGGCCGTCGACGGTTCCGGCAAGGTCGCGGACATCTTCTCCGTCGCGCAGAAGACCTCTATCGACACGCTGAAGAACCTCAACCTGTCCGTCAAGGAGTGAACAGGTTGCTGACCGGGCCTTTTCCGGCAGATGACAGCCGTTCCCACACCATCTGAAGAAAGGCCGGAGTCCAACGCTCCGGCCTTTCCTTATGAATCGCATCGTATCTCCCAGTCCGAAAGCAAAGGTCGTTCCCATGACTGACACCACGCATGCGGCGAACGCGACCAAGGCCGGAACAACATCCAAGCCGAAGCGTTCCGATGCCGCCAAGCGCGAGAACCGCACCGGCTGGGCCTTCATGGCCCCGTTCGCCATCCTGTTCGCGCTCGTCTTCATCCTGCCCATCGTCTGGGCCATCTATTCCAGCTTCTTCCGCCAGGTCGCCGAAGGGGGCGGCGCGTACGGCGGCGGCAAGCTCGTCAACAAGTTCGTCGGCCTGCAGAACTTCCAGTACGTCGTCACCTCCAGCGCGTTCTGGTCCGGCATCGGCCGCGTGCTGCTCTACACGCTCATCCAGGTGCCGTTCATGATCATCGCCGCACTGGCGCTCGCCATGCTGCTCGACTCGTTCATCGTCAAGCGCGTCACCGTGTTCCGCCTCGGCTACTTCCTGCCGTACGCGATCCCCGGAGTCGTCGCGTCGATCATCTGGGTGTTCCTGTACAACGGCCAGATCTCGCCGATCGTCAAGGGACTTGCGGCCATCGGCATCAACGTCGACTTCTTCGCCAAGAATATCGTGATCGGCTCGATGGCCAACATCACCACCTGGACGTTCACCGGCTACAACATGCTGATCTTCCTCGCCGCGCTGCAGGCCATCCCGCACGACCTGTACGAGGCCGCCCGCATCGACGGCGCGAACGGATTCCAGATCGCCATGCGCATCAAGCTGCCGAACGTGCGCGCCGCCGCCCTGCTCGCCATGCTGCTGTCGATCGTCGGCACCATCCAGCTGTTCAACGAGCCGGAGATCATGTCCGTGTCCGACCCGAGCATCTCCAAGTCGTTCACGCCGATGATGATGGCCCTCTACACCTCGCGCGGCACACTCACCCCGAGCGGCGACGGCCCCGCATCCGCCATCGCCATCGTTATGGCGCTCATCGCCGGCGTCCTCGCCGCGCTGTACGCCCTCGCCGAAAGGAAGGTGAACCAAGAATGAGCAACATGACCTCTCGGGAACGAGCCGCCCTGCGCGCCCGCAAGAAGGCCGACCGCATCCGCGACCTGCATGCCAACGACCTGCCGCGTTCCATGCAGCCGTCCGCGGCCGTCAAAACTGTCACGATCGTCGTGCTGGTGCTGACGCTCATCTACTTCCTGTTCCCGATCTACTGGGCGGTCATCGCGTCCACGAAGACGCCCAGTCAGATGACCGGCAGCAACGGCCTATGGTTCGCCGTCGGTATTGAGGACCTGCCGAACGCCATCGCCACCAACTACGGTAAGCTACTGGGCTGGACGCGCGGCAACTTCTGGCGTTGGGTCCTCAACTCGCTGATCTACTCGGGCGTCTCGGCCGGCGTCGGCACGCTCGTCGCCGTCATGGCCGGCTACGCCACCGCCAAGTTCAACTTCCGCGGCAAGAACCTCGCCATCGGCGTCATCATGGGCTGCATGCTCATGCCGGCCGCGCTGCTGACCATCCCGCAGTACTCGATCTTTCACGCGATGCACCTGACCGATACGATGCTCGCCGTCATCATCCCGTGCTGTGTCTCGCCGTTCGGCTTCTTCCTTGGCCGCGTGTACGCGCAGACCTCGGTACCGAACGAACTGCTTGAGGCCGCGCGCATCGACGGTGCCAGCGAGGCGAGGATCTTCTTCACGATCGTGCTGCGCATCCTCGCGCCGGCGATGGTGACGATCTTCCTGTTCCTGTTCGTCGCGACATGGAACAACTTCCTGCTGCCGCTCATGATGATCTCGGCGGACACGTTGAAGCCAGTCACGCTCGGCCTGTACGGCATGGTCTCGCTCGCCACGTTCAACGAGCGCGGCGCCCTCATGATGGGCGCGCTGCTCGGCGTGCTGCCCGTGATCATCCTCTTCCTCGGCCTCCAGCGCTACTGGCAGGCCGGCCTCGCCGCAGGTGCCGTTAAAGGCTGATGAGTTAAGCGGGAAGCCCGGTGGGCTTCCCGTAGCGTCAGCCTGAGCGAGCCGATAGGCAAGCGAAGGCAGCATTGAGCCCGAGCGCAGCGCGAGTCCTTAATTGCGTATTTCCTCCTTGGCCCCCTCAGATGAGGGGGCTGTCAGCGAAGCTGACTGGGGGAGGGAACACGTGTCGAACATATGGGGTGCGGCTACCCCTCAGTCAGTCTTCGGCTGACAGCTCCCCTAGCAAGGGGAGCCAAGAATCGTTGCAAAGGAGCAATACTTCATGACCACCGGACGTTTCACCCTTCCGAGCGAATCGAACTTCGCCGAGAAGACCAAGGAGCTTGCCGACCTGTGGGGCGCGGACGCGATCCGCAACTCGGACGGCACCCAGCTCGACGACGCCGTGCGCGCGCTCGGCAAGAAGATCTACAGCGCGTACTTCCCGACCCGCGCCCACAACGAGTGGATCACCCTGCACATGGACGAGACGCCGCAGGTCTATCTGCTCACCCAGCGCGAACTCGCCGAAACCGACACTGTGACCATCGACCTCATGTCCGGGTTCTTCGCCGAACAGCTCACTCCGAACTATGATGCCGACCCGGCCAGATACTGGGAGGTCGTCGACCGTACCACCGGCGCCGTCGTGGACCCGGCGAACTGGACGGTTGACGCGGCGGCCCATACGGTCACTGTCACTGGTGCGACCCCGATGCACGAGTACACCGTCTCGTTCCTCGCCTACATCATCTGGGATCCGGTCGAGATGTACAACCATCTGACCAACGACTGGGGCGACAAGGAACACGAGATCCCGTTCGACATCTACCATCCGGCCACCCGCAAGTTCGTGTTCGACACGTTCGAACAGTGGCTCAAAGACAATCCTGACACCGACGTCGTGCGCTTCACCACGTTCTTCTACCAGTTCACGCTCATCTTCGACCCGAAACACCGCGAGAAGATCGTCGACTGGTTCGGCTGCTCGTGTACCGTCTCGCCGGCCGCGCTCGACGATTTTGAGCAGCAGTACGGCTACCGGCTGCGCCCCGAGGACTTCGTGGACGAAGGCTGCTACAACTCAGCATGGCGCGTGCCGCGCAAGGCCCAGCGCGACTGGATCGACTTCCTGTCGGGCTTCGTGCGCGAGAACGTGAAGAAGCTCGCCGACATGTCGCATGCGGCCGGCAAGGAAGCCATGATGTTCCTCGGCGACCAGTGGATCGGCACCGAACCGTACAAGGACGGGTTCTCCGACCTCGGCCT
Source organism: Bifidobacterium sp. SO1 (assembly GCF_018555335.1). Classification (NCBI taxonomy): domain Bacteria; kingdom Bacillati; phylum Actinomycetota; class Actinomycetes; order Bifidobacteriales; family Bifidobacteriaceae; genus Bifidobacterium; species Bifidobacterium sp. SO1. Next base: position 194,683 of record NZ_JAFEJR010000002.1, read on the forward strand.
CGACGCCGTGGTCGGCTCGATCGGCGACGGCACCACCACCCGCATGATCGCCGACATCAAGGGCGTACGCTATACCGAGGGCCGGTTCCTGCCGTACTTCTTCCCCGACACGTTCTACGAGGGCAACGATCCGAGCATCGAGGCATGGGACAACTGGCGCAAGGCCCGCCGCGCCATCCTGCGCTCGCCGATCGCGCGCATGGGCTACGGCGGCTACCTGTCGCTGGCCGCGAAGTTCCCCAAGTTCGTGGACGCGGTGACGCACATCGCCGACGAATTCCGCGACATCCACGAGCGTACTGGGGGAGAGGCCGCCGAAGGCGAACTCAACGTCGCGATCCTCAACTCGTGGGGCCGCATGCGCTCGTGGATGGCGTACACGGTCGCGCACGCCCTGCCCAACAAGCAGACCTACTCGTACTACGGCATCCTCGAATCGTTGTCCGGCATGCGCGTCAACGTGCGGTTCGTCAGCTTCGACGACGTGATCGAACACGGCGTGGACGACGACATCGACGTGATCATCACCGGCGGTCCGGTCGACACCGCATACTCGGGCGGCGACATCTGGGCGAAGGACCCGCGGCTGGCCGAAACGCTGCGCGCATGGGTGCGTGGCGGCGGCGCGCTCGTCGGCGTGGGCGAACCCAGCTCGCAATGGTTCCAGGGACGCTTCTTCCAGCTGGCCGACGTGCTCGGCGTGGACGAGGAGCGCTTCCAGACCCTGTCGGTCGACAAGTACTTCCCGCCCGTCACGCCCGACCACTTCATCACCGCCGACGTGCCCGTCGATCCGGCGGCGCGCGAGGCATGGGAATCGGCCGGCTATCGCATCCCACTGTCGGGCTGCGGCGGCGGCCAGGGCAAGGCGTCGCTCGGCGGCATCGACTTCGGCGAGGCGATCGCCAACACATTCCCGGTGAACGAGAACGTGACCCTGCTGCGCGCGGACGGCGGCGAAGTGCAGCTCGCCGTCAACGAGTACGGGGCCGGCCGCGGCGTATACGTGTCCGGACTGTCGTATTCGGCCGCGAACGCGCGACTGCTTGAACGCATCCTGTTCTACGCGAGCCATCACGAGGACCGGTATGCGGCCTACAGCTCGACCAACCCCGAATGCGAGGTCGCGCGGTTCCCCAAGTCCGGCTGGTACTGCGTGATCAACAACACCGACCGTCCGCAGTCCACCGACGTGACGCTGCCGAACGGCGCGCGCGAGCACTTCGACCTCGACGCCAGCGCCATCGCCTGGCGGCGCATCTGAACACCCCGCACGGCGGTTTTCTCTCACCGGGCGTTTCCCGGTGAGAGAAGACCGCCACGCGATAGGGCGATTGCCGTCCCTTATTTATGTATATATCATTAACAAATAACGGTGCCGCCGGGCAGGATGTCTGCGATCATGCGCAGCCCGCCCGCGCGAGCCGCCGTTCAACGGATCGTGAAGGAGAGTTCCCATGACGGACACCGACGCCACGCTCGCCGAAGTCGCCTCCCGCTTCCCGCTTGAGGGAACGGTCGAAAGCATCACCCCGTACGGCGACGGCCACATCAACGCCACCTATCTGGTCGTCACGGACGCGAAACGCTACATCCTGCAACGCATGAACACCGATATCTTCCCCGACGTCGTGCATCTCATGCGCAACGTCGAACTCGTCACCGCCTACCTGCGCGAGCAGGGCCAGGAAACGCTCGACATCATCCGAACCAACGACGGCGCGACCTACGTCACCGAACCGTCCGGCGCATGGCGCGTCTACGCATTCATCGAAAACACCGTCTCCTATAACCTAGTCACCGACGCGGCCGTGTTCCGTGGCGCGGGCGCGGCGTTCGGCGCGTTCCAGAACCAGCTCTCCGGCTTCGACGCCTCGCAGCTGACCGAAACCATCGCCCACTTCCACGACACGCCCCACCGTTTCGAGGACTTCAAGGCCGCCGTCGCCGCCGACGCGAAGGGCCGTGCGAAGACCTGCCAAGGCGAAATCGACTTCTACATGGCCCACGCCGACATCTACGACGCCATCACCTCCGGGCTTGCGGACGGCACGATCCCGCTGCGCGTCACCCACAACGACACCAAGCTCAACAACATCCTCATGGATGCCGACACCGGCAAGGCGCGCGCCATCATCGACCTCGACACCGTCATGCCCGGCTCCATGCTCTACGACTTCGGCGATTCGATCCGCTTCGGCGCCTCCACCGCGCTCGAGGACGAACCCGACCTCGACAAAGTGCATTTCAGCACCGACCTGTTCCGCGCGTACACGGAAGGCTTCGTCGGCGAACTGCGCAGCAGCATCACCGCACGCGAAGCCGAACTGCTGCCGATGGGCGCGATCATGATGACGATCGAATGCGGCATGCGATTCCTCGCCGACTATCTCGCCGGCGACGTGTACTTCGCCACCAAGTATCCCGAGCACAATCTCGTGCGTACGCGCACGCAGATCAAACTCGTGCAGGAGATGGAAGCCAAGGCGGCCGACACCGCGGCGATCGTCGCCGACGTGATGGGGGAGACGCACTGATGGACGGGCAGACAGCCGCGGCCGCAACGCCGCTCGACACCGTGTACGCGGCCATCGACGCACTCGTCGACCATGCGATCCGACACCTCGACCTCGACCCGCGCGACGCCGACTGGACGCGCAACCGCATCTTCGCGCTCTTCGACCTCGGCTCGTACCATCCGACCGGCATGACGGCCGGCGAGAGCACCGTCGACGATCTTGTGACAGCGTTCCGCACGGCCGCCGTCACGGCCGGACTGATCGAACCGGAAGACGGCGCATCGATCGCGGACGAGGTCATGGGCATCCTCTCCGCCGCACCCTCCGCCATCGAGGACCGGTTCGCCGCCGTGGAGGCGAAGCACGGCGGCATGGAGGCCATGCGCTGGTTCTACGACTACTGCGTCGCCAACACGTACGTCAAAAAAGCCACGCTCGAACGCAACCCGCGCTTCGACTCGCACGGCCTCGTCGTCACCATCAACCTCGCCAAACCCGAATTCAAGAACATGAAGAAGGCGGCCGCCGGCAACGCGGTCGCGGGCGGCTACCCGGCATGCACGATCTGCCACGAAAACGAAGGCTTCGCGGGACGCGACAAGCGCACGCTGCGCACCATACCGGTCACGCTCGGCGGCACCCCATGGTTCTGGCAGTTCTCGCCGTACGGGTACTTCAACCAGCACGGCATCTGCGTGAACATGGAGCACACGCCCATGCACGTCGACCGCGACACGTTCGGCCACCTGCTCGACTTCGTCGACCGGTTCGACGGCTACTTCCTCGGCTGCAACGCCGCACTGCCGCGCATCGGCGGCTCGGTGCTCGCCCACGACCACTACCAGGGCGGTGGCGAGATCCTGCCCATGTTCAAGGCCGCCACATGGGCGAGCCTGACACTGCCCGGGCATGACGCGACGGTCGAGATCCTCGACTGGCCGGGCACGGCGATGCGCGTCGTCTCCCGCTCGCGAGACGAGATCATCGCGCTCGCCGACATCATCCGCAAGGCGTGGATCGACTACGACGACGCGGCGGCCGGCATCGCCAGCCACGATGCGGACGGCAACCGGCAGTCCGCGCTCTCGCCCAGCGTCATCACGACCGAACGCGGCTACGAGATGAGCCTCATCCTGCGCAACAATGCGGTCAGCGACGAATACCCGGAGGGCGTGTTCCACGCGCACCCCGAATACTGGCCGATCAAACAGGAGCCGATCGGCCTGATCGAAGCGCAGGGCCTGTTCATCCTGCCCGGACGTCTCGTCGGCCAGCTCGGCATGATCGAGGACGCGCTCGCGGAAGGCCGACAGTTGCCGCAGGAAGTCGGCGAGTTCACGATGATCTGGGACGAGCTGACCGCCGCGCTCGACGGTTCGCGCGACCGCGACGCGATCCGCGCGGCCGTGCACGACGAACTCGGCAGCGTGTGCGAACGCATCCTCGGCAACACCGCCGTGTTCAAACGCAAGGAGCAGACGCTGGCGTTCCTGACGTCGCTCGGATTTACGCAACAGTAAGGTGGAATGATCATGACTGACCGTCACTATCTGATCGGCGTCGACATCGGCGGCACCAAGATCGAAGCGGTGCTGCTCGACGCGGCACACGCCGTCGTCGCCTCGCATCGCGTGCCCGCACGGCGCGGCGGAGACAACGTCGTCGCGGATGTCGTGGCCTTGGCGCGCGAGGTCGCCGGCGAACGGCTCGCCGACGTGACGCGCATCGGCATCGGCACGCCCGGACGGGTGGATTCGGCGACCGGACGCATCGCCAACGTCGTCAACCTCGACATCGACACGCTCGATCTGGGGGCGCTGGTGAGCGAACGGCTCGGCGGAGTGCCGGTGCATGTCGACAACGACGTGAACGCGGCGGCCGTCGGTGCGGCGAACGTGCTGTGCGGCGACGACGTGAGCGGCACGATCGTGTTCCTGAACTTCGGCACCGGGCTGGCCGCCGGCATCCTCATCGACGGCGTGCTGCAGCACGGTTCCAGCGGTGCGGCGGGGGAGATCGGCCACGTGCCGGTCGACCCGAACCGTCTGCCATGCCCGTGCGGTCAGCGGGGGTGCCTCGAAACCGTGTGCTCGGGCGCGTCCGTCGCACGACTGTGGCCGACTGAGGACGGCGTGCCGCCCATGCCCGACCTCATCGCGAAGGCCCGCGGCGGCAATGCGGATGCGGTGCGCGTGCTCGGCATGGTGACGCATGCGATCGTGGACACGGTGCAGATCGCTGCGCAATCGGTCGACCCGCGTATGATCATCTTCGGCGGCGGCATGGCGAAGACCGGCCAGCCGCTACTGGACGTCACGGCCGACGAACTGCACCGGCGCGAAGCCACATGCCCGTTCCTCAAAGGACTGGATCTGGTCTCCCGCATCCGCCTCGCCCCGGCCGACGCCCCGCTCGGCGCCATCGGCGCCGCCCTGGCGTAACCATCGGCGTTATGGACGGCCGTAACTCAACATCACCGCCATCCCATTGTTGGGTTATGGCCGTTTTTTGCTTGTGAGACGACCGTAACTCAACAGGAGCCATGCTCTCCCATTGAGTTACGGCCTCTTTTTTGCCTTCGAGACGGCCGCAGCTCAACGGGAGGGGTTTGCTGGTGTCGGGTTACGGCCTGTGGACATATGGGCGGGTGGGAATGAGTGGAGACGGAGCGGGAGAGAAAGCCGACTCAGCCTTCCTCGATGTAGTGGCGGATGACGGCGATGGCGCCGCCGCGCAACGTGATGTCCGCGCCGCACTGGCAACGGCGAACGATGCTGCGGGCGTGGAACTTGGAGGCGGTGGCACGGTCGAGCCGTTCCTGCGCCGCATCGAGGAACGTGTTGTTGATGATGTCGGCCGGCCCGTACACGCACACATCCGTGATGTCGAGCAGGCCGATCGGCATCGCCAGCGCGGCGGCCAGATACTCTCCGGCCTTGCGAATGATCTCGGGGCGTTCGGATTTCGGCACCTTAGCCATCCGCTCGCGCAGCGCGGTCGCGGAAATCAACCGCTCCATGCATCCGCGCTTGCCGCATGGGCACTGCGGCCCATGATCGGGATCGATCGAGATGTGGCCGATCTCGCCGCCGGCATGATGCTCGCCCACCACCGGCACGTCGTCGATCAGCGTGGCCGAGCCGATACCGCGGTCGTTCTTGACGAACAGCATGTTCGGACCGCCCTGGCCGAAGAACCGTTCGGTCAGCATCGAACAGACCACATCGTTCGTAACCGTGACCGGAATGCCGAACCGACGTTCCAACGTCGCCTTAAGATCGACGTCATGCCATCCTAGCGCCGTCGATTCGCGGATCACACCGTTGTCGATCACGCCCGGCACGCAGATACCGATGCCGATGATGCGGTTGACGTCGAGGTCGGCGCGCAGCTCGTCGACGAACTGGACGATCATGTCCACGTCGATCGGATTGTCGGGACCAAGCGCGATCTCCATGCGCTGCTGCGGCAGACCGAGCAGATCGGTCGCAGCCCCCTGCACCAGATGATCCTGCGACAGATCGAGGCTGATGATGCGCAGCCGGTTCGTGTCGATGCTCAGCAGCGTGCCGCGCTTGCCCTTGCCGGTGGCGGCCGTCTCGAACCCGTTCTCGCGGATCAACCCCTCGTCGAGCATGTCGTTGACCACGTCGGAGACGGCTACGCGCGACAGACCGGTGCGGCGGCCGAGTTCGGCGCGTGAGCACTGGTTGGAGGGAAACAGCAGGCTGAAGATCAGCGAACGGTTCTTGCGACGTACGTCCGATGGACTGGCCTTGGTGATCTTTCCCGGCGTATGCAACGGGAACGATCCCGTGTAGGTGTGTTCGGCCATGTCTGCCGCCTTTCCTTGCGATGGTCCCGTATGTGAGTCGTTGCGTCAAGGAATGCGTCATCGAATTCCTAATAACTGTCTTTTCATTATAGCTGGTACTTTCCGCGCGGCAACCGGGAAAACGCCGAAAGATGGCGGTTTTCTATTTATGTAAGTACTATTAACAATTACAGGTGTCGTTGTGAATGCATATGCGAGCGCACAGTGCGGTGCGGCGAGCCTGAAACGAAAACCACCCGTGTGGGGACCGACTCGGCCATCGTGGACCGGGCGCCCCGCGGAACGAAGGATGAAAGGACGGCCATGACCGAAGTCATCATTGTCAAGAACGAGGACGAGGCCGGTGAGATCTACGCGAACTGCGTCGCCGGACTGATCAAGAGCAAGCCGGACGCGGTGCTGGGCCTGGCCACCGGCTCCAGCCCGCTGGCCGCCTACAAGGCGTTGGCCGCGAAGGTCAAAGCCGAGCATATCGACGTGTCGCAGGTGCGCGGTTTCGCGTTGGACGAGTACCTGGGCCTGCCGCTGACCCACCCCGAGTCCTACCATTCCACCATCCACCGCACGGTCGTCGAGCCCTTGGGCCTCGACCCGGCCAAGGTGCACGTGCCCGGCGACGTGCTCGATGGCGCGCCTCTCGAGGACGGCGACAAGATCGCCGCCGCCGGACCCGCGTATGATGCGGCGATCGAAGCCGCGGGCGGCATCGACGTACAGATCCTCGGCATCGGCACCGACGGCCACATCGGCTTCAACGAGCCCGGCTCCTCGCTCGCCTCCGGCACGCGCGTGAAGACCCTCGCCGAGCAGACCCGCATCGACAACGCGCGCTTCTTCGACGACGACATCAACCAGGTGCCGACCCACTGCATCACGCAGGGCATCGGCACGGTCTTGAGGGCCCGTCACCTCGTGCTGCTCGCGTTCGGCTCGGGCAAGGCCGAGGCCATCGAGGAGACCATCGAGGGCGGCGTGTCCGCGTTCTGCCCGGCCTCCGCGCTGCAGCTGCACCCGCATGCGACCGTGATCATCGACGAGGAGGCCGCGAGCCGTCTGCGTCACAAGGATTACTACCGTTACGCGTTCGAGCACAAGCCGGCGTGGCAGGGCATCTGATTCGTTGACGGGCTCCTTGCGAGGCAAGGGGCCCGTTGTCGTGTACCTATCATTGTCGTGTACGTATACGGAAAGGAATTCGTATGACTGAACCACGCGAACGGACCGTCGCCCGGGTGACGGCCGCGCTCACCGGCGAGCCGTCGGCCATTGCCATCCATCACGCGCGCAAGGTGGACGCGCGCGGCGTGCAGGAACATTATTGGGTCGTCTCCGACGCTCGCGGCGTGATCGTCGCCACCGGCACCGACGAGGAGGCGTTCGAATCGGCATGCCGGTCGGTGGGCATCGACCCGGCCGACGACAGCGCGATCATCGACGCGGGCGGGCGAGTGCTCACGCCGGGCTACGTCGACATCCACGCGCACGGCGCATGGGAGAAGAGCTTCGACGACGGTCCGGACGGCATCGACGTCGCGCGAGCCGGCCATGCCGTGCACGGCACGACCCGTCAGGTGCTTTCGCTCATCACCAATCCGATCGACGTGATCGAACGCAACGTGCGCAACGTGCGTGCCAAGATGGATGAACGCCCGGATATTCTCGGCGCGCATCTGGAAGGTCCGTTCCTTGCGCTTGCCCGCAAGGGCGCGCACGATCCCGAATGTCTGAAGGACCCGGTGCCCGAGCTGGTCGACGAGCTGCTCGACGCGGCCGATGGCTGCATCCGTCAGATCACCATCGCGCCCGAACTGCCGCACGGCATCGGCGCGATCAAGCAGTTCGCCGCGGCCGGCGTCGTGCCGGCGGTCGGCCATTGCGACGCCGACTATGAAACCGCCAAGCGTGGCTTCGACGCGGGTGCGGGCATCATGACCCACATGTTCAACGCGATGAACGGCCTGCACCATCGCGAACCCGGTCCGATTCCGGCGGCCGTGGAGGACCCGCGCGTCACCATCGAGCTGATCAACGACGGCTTCCACGTGCAGAACCCGATGGTCAAGCTCGGCTTCGGGTTCGCGCCGCACCGGATCGCGTTCGTCACCGATGCGATGGCCGCGACCGACTGCCCGGACGGAGCGTACAAGCTCGGCGCGTTGGATGTGAACGTGGTGGACGGGCATGCCAGGCTCGTCTCCAACGGTGCGATCGCCGGTTCGACGTTGTTGCTCGAGGTCGCCGTGCAGCGTGCGGTGCTGGAGCTCGGCTTCGACGCGGCCGCGGCGGTCGAAGCCGCGACCCTGACGCCGGCGCGCGCATTCGGCTTCGACCGGCCGAACCCGGTCACCGGCGCGCCGCTCGGCCTGATCGCCCCCGGCTACGCCGCCGACCTGCTGCTCACCGACCCCGCCACCTGGCAGGTCGACGAGGTCTGGTGCGCCGGCCGCAAGCTCAAGTAACCGGGTTGCGTGCGGTTTGAGATGGCGTCGGATCGTGACACCCGACGCCATCTTCGTTTATTTCGCCGCGAGGCGGAAGGCGAGGTCGACGGAGCCGACGTTGTAGCCGGTGGAGGCGTAGGTGCCGATAATCCGGTCGCCTTCCTTACGGGTGACGAGGATCATCGGCAGCTTGTCGGGGTCGACGTACATGCCGCGCGTCAGTCGCTCGTAGGTCGTCGCGTCGCATCGCCACACGGCGGGGGAGTCGCCGCCGAGCCGGTCGAACATCGAGCGCAGCGTGGCGCTCAACGGCGCATCGACCGGGCATGCGGCGAACACGACAGGAATATCGGTCGAAACCTCGCCGACGGAACCGTCATCGTGCGCATCGCGACGCAGACGCGCGATCAGCTCGTCGAGCACATGGATGCTCGGTTCCGAACCATGCGCGTCGAGAATCGCGACGATCGCGCGGTCGGACAGCAGCTGCGACAGGTGACGTGTCTCGTCGGAGTCGCCGCGACCGTTGTGTCGATCATCTACCGCATCGTTTTCGTTCCTGATCTCGTTCGCATCGTCGCACGTCGTTCCGTGGAACGTTGCGTCATCGACGACGATATACTCCAGCAACTGGTCCTCGCTCGGCTCGCGCATAGCCAGCGTCACCGTCCGCTCGTCGCCGGCATCCAGCCGGAACGTCGTCTCGTTGGTCTGCTGGCCGCCGTTCGGCAACCGCACCGTGGTGATCAGCCGGTACAGTCCAGCTTCGACCGTCAACGGCATGCGTTCGCCGTCCCATGCTCTCTCCCACAGGTCAAGCGACGCGAAATCGGTGCCGTGTGTGTCGCTGACCAGTCGGCCGATGCTCCAATCCGTGCCGTACGCGGGGTGTTCGCCAGTCGGCGCGACGACGGTGAGCGTCGCCGTCGGCTCGGCCGTTGCGACTGCATCATCGACCGCATGCATCGCCGGCAGATGGTGGAACGATTCGCCTTGGAAATACTCGGGTTCGCCGGTCTGCGGGTCGAACCGCGCCGGCACGCCCAGCACGCGGCAGACGGCGACGAACGCGGTGTCCAACGAACGCGGCGTGCCGATGCCGGCCGTCAGCATGCCGGTGGGGGAGACCGGCTCCGGAGTCTCCTCTTCGGACTGTTCGGCGTCGACATGATCGAGCAGATACTGACGGATGAGCTGCGGTTGGGCGCGCAACGCATCCGTGTCGGCCGTGCGTTCGAGCACGGATTGCAGCCGCGTGCGGTCGCCGGCCAGCGGTTCGTTGCCGACTCGCGGATTAAGCACGTAGCGCGCGTACCGATCGTACCGGTCGGATTCCGCGGTGCCGGACAGGGCGACATTCAGTGCATAGTCGCGTACCTTGGCGGCTGAATGAACGGCATCATTGAGCGCGGAGGCGGACACGTCGCACAGGTCCTTGACGCTCAGCGCCGACAGCAGCGCGAGACGGTCTTGGTCGGCGATACCGGGATCGTCGTTGGTGTCAGCGAGCAGGAACGACGCGATGACGGGTACGTTGGCTCCGGCGGAGGCCAGCAGGGACGGGATGGTATCGGCGGCATTGGGTGATACGGATCGGTACCGATCGGCCAGCGACTGACGGGTCGCCTCATCGACGAGATCGGCAAACGCCTCCACTCGTTCGGCGCGCATCGACTCGGCCTGTGCGCGGCGTTCGATCGTGCGACGCTGCTGCTCGTCGGTCAATGGCAAGCTGCGCGGCGTGCCGCTTGGGGGAGCGACGAGGTCGATGGGGCGCCAGAATGGAGAGTTGCGCGTGATGGGTGGCAGGATCTCTCCGCTCGCTGCGCTCGGTCGAGATGACAGAGAGAGATTCGGCTTATCGATGACAGCGTTGATTGGCAGTACGACGGTGACGGCATCGGTATCGGCGGTGTTGACGATGACGTCGGCGAACACGCCGTCGTGGTCGACGTGCACGCGGATGCTGCCCTTGCCGAGCGTCATACGGGCACGACCTTGGTTGTCGCCGACCGCGGTCGCGATCGGATAGTATTCGGCCATGTTCAGCAGTTCGAACGCCACATTCGCGCCGGCGACAGGCCGTCCGTCGCCGTCCGTCACGGTCACCACGAGATCGGTCGTCGGCGCATAGTCGGCGGTCAGATTGCACAGCAGCATCGTGCCGTCGCCGCCCGCGCTCGCCGACGCATCGACGTTGCCTTCGGAAAAATCACAGAACACGCGCGCATGCACGAGCATCGCACGAGTCGACGCCTTGTCGAACCAGCCGCGATCCGGCACCTCCTCCGGCTCGCACGCGCCGAGGAACCGCCAACGGCCGTCCACATACGCCTCCACCCACGCGTGATTGTCGTCGCAGTGCGCCCAGCGCGGCGTGTACACCTGCCGGGCCGGAATGCCGATCGCACGCAGCGCGGTGACCAGCAGCGTCGACTCCTCACCGCAACGACCGAGACCGAGATTCAACGCGCCGAGAGCGTTGAGCGTGCGGTTGTCGGACGGATGATAGGTGACGTGTTCGGCGCACCAGTAGTTCGTTTCGAGCATCGCATGCGTGGCGTCAAGACCCTGCACGCGGTCGGCCAGTTCCCGATAGCACAACGGACGGCAGTCGGCCAGTGCCTCGTTGTTGATGCGCGGCCAGAACACGTAATGAACGAACAGATCGACCGGCAGATCGCGCGTCCACGCCATCGTGCGACGCAGCATCAGCGCATGATCGACGAACGAGAGCAGTACGGCCGGATCGCAGTCGATGACATCGTTGGCCGGCAACGTGCCGTAGGCGAGCTGCATCAGCGTCAGCCGGTCGTCGGACAACGTATCCAGCAGCGACGATGCCGCGGGCAGTCTAGTGATCAGATCGGCGCGTTCGGCGAAACGGCGGTCGGCGTAATCGCGCAGCTCGCCGTCGAGGAGAGAAGACATACTCATGAGCCACCATCATACGGGGATTGGCGGCTCATGAGCGGGATGACATCCGCGATGTCAGTGAAGTTCGCCGTCGGTGATGAAGAAGGCGTGGGCGTCGCCGTGGCGTTTGTCGTCGATGTAGCGGCGGAACAGGGCGAGGCGTTCGATGGTGCTCTTGGCGAGCGGCTGGGGGAGCGCGTCGAGGCCGAACCAGCCGACGTTGAGGCTTTCCTCGTCACCGACGAACGGGTCGGCGTTGCCGCCGGGCTTGACCGTGCACAGGAACGAATGGTCCATGTACATGGTGTTGTCGCCGTTCGCGTAGGTGATGACCTTGTCGGAGGAGATCACGGCAACCAGATCGGTGACGACCGCGTCCACGCCGGTCTCCTCCTTGATCTCGCGGATCACCGTGTCGCCCGGCTGCTCGCCCGGCTCGTTGATGCCGTAGACCATCGCCCATTCGCCGGTGTCGGAGCGCCGGCCGAGCAGGATGCGGCCCTCGCCGTCCAGCACGCAGCCGGTCACGCCCATCAGCCACAGGAGATCATGGCCGATCTTTTTACGAAGTTCCAGTACGAAATCGGGAGTTGGCATAGGTAGGTCCTTCGAAAAATATGTCATTTCGACCGAGCGAAGCGAATGGAGAAATCTTTCAGAGATGCGATGCTTCTTAAGATTTCTCGACTTCGCTTTGCTCCGCTCGAAATGACAGTTTGTGGGAACGGATTGGAAGACAATGTCATTTCGACCGAGCGTAAGCGAGCGGAGAAATCTTGAGAAGCAACGAGATCTGAGAGATTTCTCCACTCGCTTACGCTCGGTCGAAATGACGGTCTTGTAAGAATGATTTGGCTCCCTCTGGTGAGAGGGAGCCAAGGAAAACGATCAGACCAACGCGGCGGCCGCGCGATCGGCCATCCACTGCTCGACCTCGTCGATCTGCTTCGGAATGCCGGCGGAGAGCCATTCGGGGCCGTGTTCGGTCATGAGCACGTCGTCTTCGATACGGATGCCGATGCCGCGCATTTCCGGCGGCAGCAGCAGGTCGTTCTTCGCGAAGTACAGGCCCGGCTCGATGGTGAAGATCATGCCCGGCGTGATCTTCGCGCCCTGATAGGACTCGTAACGGGCCTGCGCGCAGTCGTGCACGTCAAGGCCGAGGTGATGCGCCACGCCGCAGGCAAGCCAACGGCGATGCTGCTGGCCTTCGGGGGAGAGCGACTCCTCCACGCCGACCGGCAGAATGCCCCACTCGTGCAGACGCTCCGCGATCACGCGCATGCACGCGTGATGGATATCCGAATAGGTAGCGCCCGGCTTGGCAGCCTCGAAACCGGCCTGCTGGGAGTCCAGCACCGCCTGGTACAGACGCTTCTGCAGATCGGTGAACTTGCCGCCGACCGGGAACGTACGCGTGATGTCGGCCGTGTACAGGCTATTGACCTCCACGCCGGCGTCGATGAGCAGCATGTCGCCCTGACGCACCACGCCCGTGTTGCGCATCCAGTGCAGGATCGGCGCGTGCTCGCCCGACGCGATGATCGTATCGTAGCCCAGACCATTGCCCTCCTCGCGGGCGTTCGAGTTGAACGCGCCCTCGAGCATACGCTCCGAGTTCGGCTTGTCGATCACATGCGGCAGACGGGTCAGGATACGGTCGAAACCGTCCTTGGTCGCGGCGATCGCCTTGCGCATCTCGCCGATCTCATAGGAATCCTTGAGCATGCGGGCTTCGGCGGAGAACTCGTGCAGCTTGTCGTCGTCCGCGGCGTTCTTGTCCGGATCCGCGTAGCCGTTCGCCTCGCGAATACCCTCGACCAGCGCGGTGATCTGCGGGTCGGCGTCGGAGATCACGCGCACGCGCACCGCGCCGGCCTCGGAACCGACGTCCTTGCCGAGCGCGTCGGCAAGCTGCGCGATGTCATGCGTCTCCAGACCGGTCATCGCATGCAGTTCCTTCAAACCGGCGCGCGGGCCGACCCAGTACTCGCCGTAATGCGGGTCACGGTAGTAGTCCTCGGTGGAATTGTCGGCACGCGGGGCGACGAACAGCTCGGCCACATGCGTCTTGCCGGCCTTCGCCTCGTCGGAGTCCGGGTCGACCGGGTTGAGCACGAGCACCGCGCCCGCCTCGTAATCCTGACCCAAGCCGGTGTAGTACGCGAACGACGTGTCCGGACGGAACATGTAATCGCAGTCGTTGTTGCGCACCTTCGGCTGGCCCGCCGGGATCACCAGGCGCTCGCCCGGGAACGCCTTGCCGAGCGCCTCGAGACGCGCCGGCGTGAACTTCGAGGACTCCAGCGGCTCGACGGCCGGCTCCTGATTGTCCCAGCCGGTCTTCATGAACGCCTTGAACGCGTCGCTGTTCGGACGCAGCGACCGGTTGTTCACGCGGTCGCTCATCGGCTGGTTCGCGCCCGGAGCCGTCTTCGACTCCTCGGCCTCGTATTCCTTGTCCTTGTCGGTTACCACTTCGCTCACCGTCAGTACTCCTTTTATGGACGTGGATTGACTTGTGTTCCACGCATATCGTAGTCCAAAACGGGCGGCGACATGTTACGAGATCCGCGAGCGGGAGCGATGCGTCGCACGGGCACACAGATCAGACCGCGTCGACCTCGAACAGGCGGGTCAGATAGTCGCCCTGATACATGTCGGTGGTGAACGGGCCGAACCCGGTGTCGGAGATGTCGAAGCCGCGGGCCATCAGCTCGTCGCCGCCGTACGTGAACCGCGACGCCGGCAACGGGAACTCGGTGTCGCGCACCGTGTACGTCTCAGCCGGGTCGAGTCCGGCCAATCGCAGCGTGCGATAGCCTTCGTTGACCGGCATGATCATGCGATAGTAGCCGACCAGCGCATGCCGTCGATCGGCCGACACCACCATCCACGCGGCCTCCGCACCCGGCTGCAATCCCACTTCCGACTCGTCGAACGGACTGATCAGCCGGAAAAAGTCGCCCGTATCGATCAGCTCGCGATGCGATTTCATGAACGCGATCTGCCGGCGCATCTGCTCCTGCTCGCCGTCCGTCATCCGATTCACATCCAGCTCGTAGCCGAACGTGCCGAAATACGCGACGTCCGCGCGGGTCTTCAATGGCGTGACGCGCATGAGCTGATGGTTCGGCACCGCCGAAACATGACTGCCCATGCTGGAGACCGGATACGCATACGACGTGCCGAACTGGATCTTCACGCGCTCCGCCGCATCCGTATCGTCGGAAATCCAACCCTGCGGCGCGTAATACAGCATGCCCGGATCGAACCGAGCGCCGCCCGAGGCGCACGACTCGAACAGCACCTTCGGGAGCGCGGATGTCAGCCGCTCGTACAGCGCGTACACGCCAAGGATCTGCCGGTGCAGCAGCTCGCCCTGGAACGCGGCCGGCCGGCCTTGCGAGAACACGTCGGTGATGCTGCGGTTCATATCCCACTTGACATACGAGACGCGGCCGGACGCGAGAATCGCACTCATCGAGTCGAACAGATAGTCGACCACCTCGCTCTTGCTCAGGTCAAGCTCGTACTGGTTGCGGCCCTGCAACGGCTCCCGGCCGGGCACACGGATCATCCAATCCGGATGCGCACGGTACAGGTCCGAATCCCGGCTGACCATCTCCGGCTCGAACCACAGGCCGAACATCATGCCCAGATCGTTGATCTTCCTCGCCAATCCCTCGACGCCGTCCGGCAACTTGCGCCGGTCCGCCGTCCAATCGCCCAACGAGCTCGTCGCGTCGTCGCGGTGGCCGAACCAGCCGTCGTCCAGCACGAACAGATCGATGCCCAGTTCATGAGCCTTGCCCGCGATCGACAACAGTTTCGCCTCGTCGAACCTCATGTACGTGGACTCCCAGCTGTTGATGAGGATCGGCCGCGGCCGGTCGCGCCAATAGCCGCGGGCGAGCCGCGTGCGAAACAGCGTGTGGAACGACTGGCTCAACGCGTTCAGCCCGTCGCGCGTGTACGCGACCACCATCTCCGGCGTCTGGAACGTTTCTCCGGGCCGCAGGGTCCACGCAAACCCTTCGGGATGGATGCCCATCATCAGCCGGGTGACGTGATAGTTGTCGACCTCCACCGAACCGAGGAAATTGCCGCTGTACACGAGCGCCGCGCCGATCGCCTCGCCTGCGGATTCGTTCGTGTTCGGACGCTTCAATATCAGGAACGGGTTGAACTGGTGGCTGCTGTGCCCGCGCAGCGAATAGATCTCCTGCACACCGGTATGCAATCGGAACGTCTGCGGGCGGCGTTCGCGGGCCCACGCGCCGGTGAACTGCATCATGCTCCAGTGCGCGTCCGGCAGGTCGAGGCTGGCGCTCAGGGCGCGGCGCAGCGTGACCGTGCCGTCAGCGTCGGCTGCGTCGGTGCCGCCGGTCGTGCTGCCGTCATCGGCCGCGATACTGTCGTTGACGAACCGCACGTTGCGCGTGAGCACCGGCAGGTCGCGGTACGTCGTGTAGCTCAGGATCATGCGCAGATCCAGCAGATCGTCGCGCAGCGTGATCTCGAGCGTCTCCGCCTCGCCGTCGCGTTCGACGTACGTGGCTGGCAGTCCGTTGAGCGTCGGCTTGCCGGGGAGAATGCGGTGCGAGACGTACCGGAAATCCGCGTTGCGCGCGCCGTCCGGCGTCTCGACCACGCACGCGACGTTGCGCAGGTCGCCGTTGCCGTTGACCGGATACTCCTGTTTGATGTCCTCCATCGAGAAATCGCCGTCGCCTTCGAACGGGCAGGGCGCCATGTCGCGGTGCGCGGCGACCAGCATATGCTCGAAGCCGTCGCGGTCGGCCAGGGGAGCGCCGAAATACAGTTGCCCGAGCTGGCCGTTCTTCAACACGGTGAAGATGTAGCTGAACCCGCGGTTCATGATGTGGAATACGTTGCCCGATTTGTGGAAGACGATGTCCATATAAGCCCCTGCGTTCCCGGCGATCATGGATATGACAACGCCGCGCTCTGCCGGGAAGACGGAGCGCGGCGCGGACGGATATAGATGGATGCGGACTACGGACGGATACGGATGGACGACACCGAACCAGGCAACTAGCGGATGACGCGCATGCGGATGGTGCCCTCGATGTGGCGCAGCGCGTCCAACGCCGCCGCGCTCGGGGTCTGGGACACGTCGGTGACCACGTAGCCGAGTTCGCCTTCAGTGCCGAGTGCCTGGGCGGCGATGTTGATGTTCTCCTCGCCGAGCACGCGGTTGACCTTGGCGAGCACGCCGGGCAGGTTCGCATGCAGGTGGGCGATGCGGGCGGTGCCGGGCAGGGAGGTCAGCGTGATCTGCGGCAGGTTCACCGACAGCATCGTGGAGCCCTTCTCCCAGTAGTCCTCGAGACGCTGCGAGACGAAGTGGCCGATGGCCTCCTGCGCCTCCAGGGTCGAGCCGCCGATGTGCGGGGTGAGGATCATGTTGTCCTCGTCGGCCAGCGGCGTGGAGAACGGGTCGCCGACCTTCTTCGGCTCGACAGGGAATACGTCGACCGCCGCGCCGGAGATGTGGCCGGAGTCGAGATGACGCTTGAGCGAGTCGAGATCGGCCACGAAGCCGCGCGACAGGTTGATGAAGATCGCGTCCTGCTTCATGTGCTGGAACTGCTCCTCGCCGAAGAAGCCGGTGTTCTCCTTGCGGCCGTCCACATGGATCGACACCGCGTCGGACTGTTCGAGCAACTCGTTGAGCGTGTCGCAGCGGTGGGCGTTGCCCATCGCGAGCTTCTCCTCGGTGTCGTAGAACACGACGCGCATGCCGAGCGCCTCGGCCAGCACCGACAGCTGCGAGCCGATGTTGCCGTAGCCGATGATGCCGAGCGTCTTGCCGCGCACCTCGTGCGAGCCGGCGGCGGACTTGTCCCACACGCCCTGCTTCATATGGTGCGTGTGCGCGGGGATGCGGCGCAGCAGGCAGATGATGTCGCAGATCACCAGCTCCACCACGGAACGGGTGTTGGAGTATGGCGCGTTGAACACCGCCAGGCCGTGCTTGCCGGCGTAGTCGAGGTCGACCTGGTTGGTGCCGATGCAGAAGCATCCGACGGCCGTCAGGTTCGGGCACGCGTCGATCACCTTGCGCGTGACGCTGGTCTTCGAGCGGATGCCCAGCAGATCCACGCCCTCCAGCGCGTCGATGAGCTCATCCTCACCCAGCGCGCCCTTGCGCGTCTCGACCTCGAAGCCGTGGTTGCGCAGCGACTGTGCGGCGAAGGGATGAATGTTTTCCAATAACAACGCTTTAGGCATGGTTCCACCTTAGATGCTCAGGTCGTCTTCGTCCGCTTTTGTCCGCACTATAAGCAGGCGCTGGGTCGGACGCGTCATCGCCACGTACAGGTCCGAGGCGGCCACCAGACGCGAGGGCGCCTCCTGTTCGATCAGTCCGGGCTCCACGACGACCACCGCGTCGTATTCGAGTCCCTTGACCTCCTGCGTGCCGCACACGTTGACCTGCTCGTCCCACGCGCTTTGCTCGCTCAGCCGCGCGAACTGGTCGGCCGGCAGCGCGCGGCGCAGGGCGTCGCGCACATGGGCCAGCACGTCGGCGCGCAGCGAGTCGGGCGTAATCACGGCGACGCGGCCGGTGCCGTCCTGCCCGACGAACTCGCGGGTCAGCTCGACCGTGCGCGCAGCGACGTCGTCCAGCAGCGCGGCGCGGTCATCCACGGTGACGCGGCGCACCGAATCTGGCAGCGCGCGCACCGCCTTAACCGTCGAGATGTACAGTCCCTCCGCCTCGGCGAAGCGCGACGCGAGATCGGACACCTCCTGCGGGTTGCGGTAGTCGATCGTCAGCTCGTTGAGGCTCCAGTGGCCCCGGCCGAACAGCCGGTCCATCACGCGCGGCCACGAACGGGTGCCGCCCAGCGCTGAGGTTTGCGCGACATCGCCGACGATGGTGAACGAGCGCGACGGGCAGCGGCGCATGAGCATGCGCCAGTCCATCGCGGTCAGCTCCTGCGCCTCGTCCACGACGATGTGCCCGTACGTCCACTCGCGGTCGGATGCGGCACGCTGCGCGGTCAGCTCCGTGTCGGCGCCGTTGATGTTGTCGACCAGCATCTGCGCGGTGACGATGCCCGAGCCGATGCCGTTCTGCGCCAGCGTGTCGCGCGCGAACTGCTCCTCCTCGGCGCGCGCCGCGTCCTGCGCGCTCGTGCGGCCGACGGTCTTCGGATCCGGGCCGAGCAGTTCCATCGCCTCGTCGAGCAGCGGGATGTCCGAGCGCGTCAGCGGAGAACCCTTCGGTCGGGCCAGCTCGTGGATCTGCTCGTCGGTGAGCCACGGCGCAAGGGAGCGCAGTCGTTCGGGGCGAGCCCACAGCTGGTCGATGAGCCATGGCGCGTTCATGGGCAGCCAGGCGAGGTTGAGGGTCTTGCGCACCTTGTCGTCCATGCGCAGCATCGAGGTGACGCGGGAGAGCTCGGCCTCGTCCGGCGTGTAGTCGAGCTGCTCCGCGTAGCGGGTGCGCAGCGCGGCAAGCATGCTGCGCACGAACGTCTCACGGGCCTTGTTATGAGGCTGATGCGTGCGCTTGGCGTCCAGCTGCGCCTGCTTGATGTCGACGGCGAGCATCGGCACGGCGAAGCCGTTGACGCGCACGGTCGGCAGATCGGCCGGCACGCGCACGCGCGCCGCGATCGCGTCGGCGACCAGACGCGCCATGCGCTTGTCGCCCTTGAGCATGGCGGCGGTCGGCGAATCGGTCGCGGTAGCGGCGAAGCCGGGCACCAGATCGGCGATGGTGCGGCTGACCACTCCGGTCTCGCCGAGCGAGGGGAGCACCTGGTCGATGTAGCGCAGGAACGTGGAGCTCGGGCCGACGACGAGCACGCCGGAGCGTTCGAGCATGCGCCGGTGCGTATACAGCAGATAGGCGGCGCGATGCAGCGCGACCGCGGTCTTGCCGGTGCCCGGGCCGCCCTGCACGACCACGGCCTGATTCATATCGGAGCGGATGATGCGGTCCTGTTCGGCCTGGATGGTGGCGACGATGTCGGTCATCTTGCCGGTGCGCCGGGAACTGAGCGAGGCAAGCAGCGCGCCCTCGCCGGTCAGCGTGCCGGACGCGGCCGCACGGTCGACCTGGCTGGAATCCACGTCGAGCACCTCGTCCTCGATACCCACCACCTCGCGAAAGCGCAGCGTCAGATGGCGGCGCATGACGATGTCGCCGTGGTTCGACGGGGTGGCCTCGTAGAACGGGCGCGCGGCCTCGGCGCGCCAATCGGTCAGGATCGGCTCGTGGTTGTCATTCGACAGGCCGATGCGGCCGATGTAGCGCCGGTTCGAGTCGATGTCGTCGAGCCTGCCGAAGACCAGACGGTCCTCAACCGCGCGCATCTGGGTGAGCCGGTCCTCGTACATGGTCGCGAAGGAGTCGCGTTCGGTGCGCTGGGTGGGCGAGCCGTGGGATCCGGCCGCGCGGACGGTGTCCAGCCGCGACTTGACCTGCGCGCGCAACGCGTCGAGCCTTCCGTAGGCCCGATCGACCGCCCGCTGCTCCTCGTGGATCTGCGCCGAATATTCCGACATGCCCTCTACTCTCCTTGGCTCCGGTGAAAACTCAGGCATACCAATGTACTCCCCGGCACCTACGTCGGCGGGGTCGCCGGCCCGGCGGCGGAATGAACTTTTCGTGAACGCGCACGGCCTGTCGTGCCGATCGGGGGAGTTGGGGGAAGAAGTATGCCAAAAACGGGCGGAAAATGTGAAAAGGTGGGGTTTTGTGGCGGGCTGTGGGGTAAAGTGGTGAACCAGTTGTGGCATGAGTGTGCCCGATGGCCGATCGACAACTGAACCAAGGAGGTGGAAATGGACGACCAGCAGACCATGCAGAACGTCCAGAACACCTCCGCGAGCCAGTACGCGGGCGGTATGGACGGCATGGGCGGGGCGTTGCCCCCGCTGCTGCTGGGCACTTATACGCCGAAGATCGACGCGAAGGGCCGTCTCGCCCTGCCCGCCAAACTGCGCGGGGCCCTCGGCCCGGGCATGGTGATGGCACGCGGCCAGGAGCGGTGCGTCTACCTGCTGCCGCAGATCGAGTTCCGCCGGATCGCCATGCAGATCCAGCGCACGTCGATGGGCAACAAGGCCGCGCGCGACTACCTGCGCGTGTTCCTGTCCGGCGCGGTCGACCAGGAACCCGACAAGCAGGGGCGCATCCTCGTGCCGCAGATGCTGCGCGACTACGCGAACCTCGGCACCGATGTGGTCGTGATCGGCGTGGGCACTCGTGCGGAGATTTGGAACAAACAGGCGTGGGAGGAATACCTGGCCGCTCAGGAGCAGGGTTATTCCGACATCGCCGACGACGTATTACCGGCGGTGGGATTCTGATGATCGATGTGACAGCCATTCACCAGCCAGTGCTGCTCGAGCAGTGCGTGGATCTGGTCGCGCCTGCCCTGGCGCAGCCCGGGGCCGTGGCCGTGGACTGCACGCTCGGCCTCGCCGGACACGCCACGAACTTCCTCAAGGCCGCGCCGCACGCGCGGCTCATCGGCATCGACCGCGACACCGAGGCGCTCGCCCTCGCCACCAAGCGCATGGACGACGAAGGCCTCGCCGACCGGTTCACGCCCGTCCACGCCGCATTCGACGAATTCGCCGACGTGCTCGACGACCTGGGCATCGACGAAGTGAACGCCGTGTTCATGGATCTCGGCCTGTCAAGTCTGCAGATCGACGAGACCGACCGCGGCTTCTCCTATTCGCATGACGCCCCGCTCGACATGCGCATGGACGTGACCCAGACACTGACCGCGCGCCGGATCCTCGCCGAATACTCAGCCCCGGGACTGACCCGCATCTTCCGCGAATACGGCGAGGAGAAATTCGCGCGCCAAATCGCGCGCGAGATCGTCTCGCGCCGCGAACGCGAACCGCTGACCACCTCCGCCCAGCTCAACCGTCTTGTGGACGAGGTCGTGCCCCAGGCCCACCGCCCGGCCGGCAACCCCGCCAAACGAGTCTTCCAGGCGCTGCGCATCGAAGTCAACGGCGAGCTCGACAAACTCGCCCGCACGCTGCCGCAGATCGCCGCCCACATGGCCGTCGGATCACGCCTCGTGGTGGAGTCCTACCATTCGCTCGAAGACAAAACCGTCAAAGGCTTCATGAACGAGGGCCTGAAGGTCGACGCGCCCGCCGGCCTGCCGATGATCCCACCCGAAGCGCAGCCGTTCTTCAAGGAACTGACCCGTGGCGCGATCAAGGCCGACGAAGCCGAGATCGCAGCCAACCCACGCTCCGCATCCGTGCGCCTGCGCGCCGTCGAACTGACCAGACCCATACCCGAACACCGCATGCGCGGGCTCGTCGAGAACGGCCGCCGATATGAACGAGGCGACACCGACCCACGCGAGACACACGACAGACAGCCGCGCCGCGAAACCCGCGGACGCGCACACGGCGGCGAAAAGACCGCCGGCCGCACCAAGCAAGGAAGGAACCGCCGATGAGCAGCCACGGAAGAACCATCCGTTCCGGCTCGTCGCGCTCCAACGCGGTGCCGGCGCCCAGCCGCCCGTCCACGTCAGCGGCCCCCGTACGCCCCGAACTGCACGTCGTCTCCGAATCGGCCTCGGCGCGCGGCGCCGTCGCCAACGGCATCACCCGACTCGTCGTGTGGACCAGATCGCGCAGCACCTCGCTCATCCACATCGTGATCGCGGCCGTCTTCCTCGCCGCCACGCTGGTCGGCGCCCTCGTACTGCGCACCCAGATGGTCGAGAACTCGTTCGAGGCCGCCTCCGTGCAGGCGAACATCAACACGCTCACCCAAGACGTGGAGGAGGACCAGGCCAAGCTCGATGCACTCGAATCCTCACTGCCGGCGAAAGCCGAGGAAATGGGCATGGTGCTCCAGCAAGGATCCCTATCCATCGACCTGAGCGGCTACCAGGCGCCCGGAACCGACACATCCTCCACCGGCAAGACGAAAACCAACGCCAAGAACGGCACGGGTTCCACCGACGGCAAGACCACGTCGCAGGAAGGGAACACCCAGTGAACGACAACAGACCACCCCTGAAAGCCAAGCGGCTGCACTCCTTCGCATCACGCTGCTTCGCGGTCGCCGCCGCACTCGCCTTCGTGGCGACGGGGTGCCTCGTGCAACTGGCCAACCTCCAGCTGCTCGGCAAGAACACGGCGCTCGCCGCCACGCAGGGCCGCACCACGCAGATCACCGTCAATGCGAAGCGCGGCAAGATCCTCGACGCGAACGGCATCGTCCTGGCGCAGAGCGTCGAACGCTACAACATCATCGCCGACCCGCAACTGGCCAACGAGTTCACGCCGACCACCTGCGCCAAAGGCAAGGAAAGCTACTGCCACCAGATCAACGGCAAGCCGGTCGGCGCGACCGGCGCGGCGGCCGTCGCGCGCCTGCTCGCCACCGTGTTCACCGACATGAACGCGATGGAGCTCGGCGCCAAGCTCAGCGACGCGAACAGCCGTTACGCGGTCATCGCCAAGGACGTGACCCCTGAGATCAAGCGCAAGATCGACGACCTGCACCTGGGCGGCATCGTCTACGGCGAACTGACCAACGAACGCGTCTACTCGGGCGGCACCATGCTCGGCCCGGTGCTCGGCGGCGTCGACGCGCAGGGCAACGGCGTGGCCGGCCTCGAGGCCAGCCTCGACAAGACCCTGACCGGCACGGACGGCTACCAGGTATACCAGCGCGGCCTCGGCGGCGAGATGATCCCCGGCACGCTCACCGATTCCAAGGACGCGGTCAACGGCTCGGACGTGACGCTCACCGTCGACAGCAACGTCGACTGGTACGTCAAGAAGGCGCTCATCGACGGCAAGGCGAAATACAACGCCTCATGGGCGATGGCCGTCGTGGCCGACATCAAGACCGGCGACATCCTCGCGCTCGAGGACACCGACGAATACGAGGCCGGCAGCGACGACGCCAAGCTCAACACGTCGCGCGTGGTCAGCGAGGTCTTCGAACCGGGATCGATCGGCAAGGTGTTCACGATGGCCGGCGTGCTGCAGGAAGGCCAGCACAAGGCAACCGACCAGTTCACCGTGCCCGATACCATCACCACCGACGACGGCCAGACCTACAAGGACGCCGAAACGCACGCCGACGAGCACTGGACATACGCGGGCATCCTCAAGAACTCGTCGAACGTCGGCATGATCCTGTCCGCGTCGAACTACTCCGACCAGCAGCGCTACGACTACCTGAAGAAGTTCGGCATCGGGCAGAAGACCGGACTGGACCTGTCCGGCGAATCGGCCGGCATCCTGTCGAACTACCAGGACTGGGATCTGCGCACGCGCAACACCGTCCTGTTCGGCCAGGGCTACGCGATGAACGCGCTGCAGATCACGCAGGCCATCGCCACGATCGGCAACAAGGGCGTCATGCCCAAGCTGCGTCTGATCGCATCGACCACCGACGCGGACGGCCATGTCAGCGAGACGAAGAACGGCAACGCGGTGCGCGTCGTCGACGAATCCGTCGCCTCGCAGGTGCTCAACGCGATGGAGTCGGTCTCCGACCTGTACAAGAACATGGTGTCGGTGCCGGGCTACCGCATCGCGGCGAAGAGCGGCACCGCCGAGGTCGCGGGCGAGGACGGCAAGCTCACGTCGATCATCTCCGACTGGTCGGGCATCATCCCGGCCGACAACCCGCGGTTCGTCATCACCGTCGTGATGAAGGACGCGAAGGTCGGCTCGTTCGGCGGCTTGACCGCCGGCCCGGTGTTCGCCACGATCGGTGAATTCCTTATGCAGAAATACAATGTGTCCCCGTCCGCGGAACGTACTGATGCTATCCCGGTGGAATGGTAGGGACGGACGTGACGGAAAGGCGAAGCGATGAGTGCGGTGAGTGAGGGCGTCTCCGAACGGATCACACTGGGCTATCTTGCGGATCATTACGGATACGAGTTGGTGCCGCCGTTCGCGGGCAACGTCACGATCAACTCGATCGCTGACAGCGTGGCGTCCGTCACCCCCGGCGCGTTGTACGTGCCTCGAGGGACGGCGGACGCGAACATGATCGAACAGGCGCTGGAACACGGCGCATACGCCGCGCTGGTGCCCGAGGAGAGCCGCGACGTCGTGGCCGACGCCGAACTGCCGGTGCTGATCGGCGACACGGCCGGCGAACGCTTCGGCGCGATGGCGAACGACGTGGCGGGCTCGCCGGCGAGCATGCTCGCCGTGTTCGCGCTCGCCTCGAGCTCGTCGAACACGGACGGTGAGGACATGCACCGCAATGTGAAGCGGCTGTCGGGACTGCTGCACATACTCGGCAACCCGGTCAGCGTGATCGACGCATCCGGATCGCAATCGCTCGAGCGTCCGCTGCCGCTGGAATATCCGATCGGCGTGCTCGACCTGCAGCGCACGCTCGGTGTGTGCCAGGAGGACGGCTCGGCCGCGGTGGTCATCGCGCTCGACGACCGTACGTTGCAGACCGACGCGCTCGGCGGCGTCAACGTGGACGTGCTCGGCGTCGACGGCATGGACAGCGACCCGCGCAACCGCGACATCGCCCGCAAGGCGAGCGAACGGTACGGCTTCATCATGGACGCGCAGACGCACCTGACCGGGCGCAGCGTCGAATCGGACCAGATCGCCATGCAGTTCCCCTCGATGCACGACACCGGCATCGGCGACGTGAAGCGGTCCTCGCTGGCGATCGCGATGGTGATGGCGGCGGGCGTGCGGCGCAACAACATCCGCAACGCGCTGCGCGTGAGCAGGGATCTGGGCAAGTAGGCCACCAGCCCGGCGGCGCGCGGCCGCGACGGGCGACAACGGAACGTACGTAAGCAACAAGAGAGGTGTGACAGATGACGGCGGAACGCAACACGAACGGCATGATGCCGATGGGACTCGAGGAGATCGCCAGAGCGGTCGGCGGCCGACTGACGCGCGCGGACGGGCTTGACGTGAACGCCCCCGTGGCGACTTCGGCGGTCAGCGACTCGCGGCAGGCGGGCGCCGGATCGGTGTTCGTGGCGATCGCCGGCGAGCACGTGGACGGCCATGACTTCGTCGGTGCCGTCGCCGGACAGGGCGCGGCATGCGCGCTGGTCGACCACGAGGTCGACGCGCCGATCGCGCAGATCGTCGTGCCCGACACCGTCGCGGCGCTGGGCCTGCTCGCCAAGCACAACCTCGAACGCCGCCGCGCCGAATCCTCGCCGTTCAGCATCGTCGGCATCACCGGGTCGGTCGGCAAGACCACGACCAAGGACCTGCTGTCGCATCTGCTGGGCGATCTGGGCGAGACCGTCGCTCCGGTCGGCTCGTTCAACAACGAGATCGGCCTGCCGTTGACCGCGCTGAAGGTCAACGCCGGCACGCGATTCTTCGTCGCGGAGATGGGCGCCAACCACGTGGGCGAGATCGCGCGTCTGACCACCATCGCGCCGCCCGACGTCGCCGTGGTACTCAAGGTCGGCGTGGCGCATCTGGGCGAGTTCGGCTCAGTGGAGCGCATCGCCCAGGCGAAAAGCGAGATCATCCGCGGCCTGCTGCCCGGGGGAGTGAGCGTGCTCAACGCCGACGACGCGCACGTGGCCGCGATGGAGGCCATCGCGCCGGGCAAAGTGCGCTGGTTCGGCCTTGCGCACGACCTGGCAGACGGCCGTGCGGACGATACGCGTTGCCTCGGCACGCTCACCGCGCGCGACATCACACAGGACGAGACCGGGCATCCCGCGTTCTCCATGATCGCAGCCGATCCGGCCGGCGGACGCGCCGAAACCACCGTGTCGCTCGGCATCCGCGGTCGTCACAACGTCATGAACGCGCTGGCCGCCGCCAGCGTCGCACTGCAGTTCGGTATGCCGCTCGAGCGCATCGCCCTCGTGCTCGCCAGCCAGCACCGCATCAGCGCGCACCGTATGGCCGTGTCCGCCGTCGAACGCGACGGGGCCTCGTTCACGCTGATCGACGATTCGTTCAACGCGAATCCCGATTCGATGCGCGCGGGACTCGACGGGCTCGCGGCATGGCACGCGTCGGACGCCGACAAGCCGTACCGCATCGCCGTGCTCGGCGCGATGCTCGAACTGGGCGGTGACGAAGCCGATCTGCACCGTCAGATGGGCCGCTACGCCGTCGAGGTCGGCGCCGACGCGGTCGTCGCGGTCGGAGGCACCGACCCGCACCTCGACGAACTGGCATCGGACCTTGCGCAGGGCGCGCGAGACGCGGCCGCCGGCCGCGACGGCGTCTCGGTAGACTGGGTGCATGGTGCCGACGAGGCGGACACGCTGGTCATGCGGCTCGCCGCCGAACACACGTCGTCGGTCGTGCTGCTCAAGGGGTCGCACGCCTCCGGGCTGAGCGCGCTGGCCTCGCGCTGGGCCCCGCAGGCGTAGCGCGCCCGGGGTAGGGGCAATAAGACGTACAAGAGAAGATAAGAACGAGTCGGAACTGGAGAGGAACCCATGATTTCACTCATCATCGGCATTCTGGTGTCGCTGGTCGTCACCATGGTCGGCACGCCATTGCTGATCCGTCTGGTCCACAAGCTGCACTACGGGCAGTACATCCGCCAGGACGGCCCGAAGTCGCACCAGATCAAGCGCGGCACGCCGACGCTCGGCGGCGTGGTCATCAACTTCGCGGTGCTGCTTGGCTGGGGCGCCTCCGCCCTCTACCGGTACATCAACGCCGGCAGCGTGCCCTCCTGGTCGGCCGTGCTCGTGCTGTTCGCCATGTTCTCGATGGGATGCCTCGGCTTCGTGGACGACTTCGCCAAGGTGCGCAAGAAGCAGAACGAGGGCCTGACCGTCGCCGGCAAGTTCATCGGCCAATTCATCCTCGCCACGATCTACGCGGTGCTCGCGCTCATCATCCCCACCAAATCCGGGTTCCCGAGCGCGCAGGCCGGCATGAGCTTCATCGAGACGCCGTTCATCAGCTTCGAATTCGCGGGCCGCATCGTCTCGATCATCCTGTTCGTCGTGTGGGTGAACTTCCTCATGGCCGCATGGACGAACGCCGTCAACCTCACCGACGGACTCGACGGCCTCGCGGCCGGCTCGTCGATGATCTCGTTCGCCGGCTACGCGATGATCGCGTTCTGGGAGACCTACCACATCAAGGGCGGCACCCACCAGGGCTTCTCCTACGCGGTGTCCGACCCGCTCGACCTGACCATCATCGCCGTATGCGCGGCTGTCGCATGCTTCGGATTCCTGTGGTACAACTCGAACCCGGCCACGATCTTCATGGGCGACACCGGCTCGCTCGCGCTCGGCGGCCTGTTCGCCGCGATGTCGATCGCCACGCACACCGAATTCCTCGCCGTGATCCTCGGCGGCCTGTACGTGATCGAGGCCATGAGCGACGTGATCCAGGTCGGCTATTTCAAGATGACCCACAAGCGCGTGTTCAAGATGGCCCCGATCCACCACCACTTCGAACTGTGCGGCTGGACCGAGACGAAGGTCGTGGTGCGTTTCTGGATGGTCGAGCTGCTGTTCGTGCTGTGCGGACTCATGGTCTTCTACGCCGACTGGGTCGCGCGTTCCGGACTGCTCGGCTGATCCCGTATCCGATCGGGACGACTACTGTAGGTGACGATATCGATGAACGGAAGGTCTGACATGGTTGATGACATGCGGTTGGATGACAAAACGGTGATGGTGGCGGGACTCGGCGTCTCCGGCAGAGGCATGGTCGAAGTGCTGCGCCCGCGCGCGGCGAAGGTGTTCAGCGTGGACGAGCGCAACGAGGCCGCCGACCTGCACTCCTTTGACGACGTGGACTGGGACCGGGTCGACCTGGTGTGCACCTCCCCGGTGTTCAACCCGCGCACTCCGTTCATCCTCGAGGCCCAGCGCCGCGCCATCCCCGTCATCAGCGAGGTCGAGCTCGCGTGGCGGCTGCGCGCCGACCGCGACGGCCACGGCGCGCACGCCGGATGGATCGGCATCACCGGCACCAACGGCAAGACCTCCACCACCGAAATGACCTCCGAGATGCTCACCGCATGCGGCCTCGACGCGCCCGCGGTCGGCAACATCGGCAAATCCGTCTCCCATGCCGCCGTCGAACCGGAACATGACGCGCTGTGCGTCGAACTGAGCTCCTTCCAGCTGCATTTCACCTACTCGCTCGCGCTCGAATGCGCGGCCATCACCAACATTGCCGACGACCACCTCGACTGGCACGGCGGCATCGAGAATTACGCCGCCGACAAGTCCAAGGTCTTCCACAACGTGACCCGCACGCTCGTCTACAACGCCGACGACGAGCGCGTCACCGGGCTCGCGTTCGCGGCCGAGACGACGCCGGGCTGCCGCAAGGTCGGCTTCACGCTGCACGAGCCGACGGACGGCCAGATCGGTGTCAAGGACGGTTGGATCGTCGACATGAGCGGCGTCGCGGGCGGCGAGGCCGGCGTGGCGGAACGCGTCGCGCCGATCGCCGGGTTCACCCATCTGATGGAACCGGACGGCACCGTCTACCCGCATCTGCTCGCCGACGCCCTGACCGCGCTCGCGCTCGTGCTTGGCTACGGCGCGGATCGTGAGACGGCCGTGCGCGCGCTGCAGGGCTTCGCGCCCGGCGGCCACCGCATCCAGACCGTCGCCACCGCGACGCTCGCCGATGGCGGCACCATCCGCTTCGTCGACGATTCCAAGGCCACCAACGCGCACGCCGCCAACGCATCGCTGAACAGCTTCGGCGCCAAGTCCGTCGTGTGGATCGCCGGCGGCCTTGCCAAGGGCAGCCGCTTCGAACATCTCGTGGCCGACCAGGCGCACACCATCAAGGCCGCCGTCATCATCGGCAAGGACCAGCAGCCCATGCTCGACGCATTCGCCGCCAGCGCGCCCGACATCCCGCTGACCGTCATCGCCCCGGACGACAACGCCACCGTCATGGACCGCGCGGTCGAAGCCGCGGGCGCATACGCCAAGTCCGGCGACGTGGTGCTCATGGCGCCCGCCTGCGCGTCGATGGACCAGTTCAAGTCGTACGCCGACCGTGGCGACCGGTTCGCGGCGGCCGCGACCCGTTGGGCGGGGGCGCATGGCGAACGGTAGACGCATCGCCTCCGGCAAGGCCGGCAAGGAATCCGGCGGGCGGACGCCTGAGCCGTACGGCACGCGTCGCCGGCAGACCGAGGCGACGGACGGCGTGGACGGGGGAGACTTCTCCGAATTCACCGGCATCCGCTCGCTGCTCAACCCGCTGTGGTGCTACCACGGGTTCATCGTGGCCGTACTGGCGCTGTGCTGCTTCGGCGTGATCATGGTGTTCTCCAGCTCGTCGGTCAGCCTCGTCTCCGAAGGACTGTCGCCGTGGAAACGCGCGATCAACCAGGGCGTGTACTGTGCCATCGGCCTTGCGTGCGCATTCGGTCTGTCGCGGTTGAAGATCAAGACCTACCTGAGATTCTGCCCGGTGGCCATGCTGGGCGCCCTGTTCGTGCAGATGCTCACGCTCACCCCGCTGGGCACCGGCGAGGAGGAGACCGGCAACAACGGCTGGATCGTGCTGGGACCCGTCTCGCTGCAACCGGCCGAACTGACCAAGCTCGCACTGTGCGTATGGATGCCGTTCGCGCTGCTGCGCGCCTCCAAACGGGCCGTGAACGAAGGCCTCAAAGCCTATGCGGTCCCCGGACTGATCTATCTGGCGGCGCTCGGCCTGATCATGCTCGGCAAGGATCTGGGCACCGGCCTGATCGTCGTGTTCATCGGCGCGGTCGCGTTCCTGATCGGCGGGTTCCCGATCAAATGGATGGCCGCGGGCGTCGGCGTGATGGCCGCGGGCGTCGGCATGCTGGTCATCACCAGCCCCAACCGCATGGGCCGCATCCTCGCCGCCTACAAGCCGTGCACCGACCTTCAAGGCGTATGCTACCAGTCCATGCACGCCAAATACGCGCTGGCCGAAGGCGGTCTGCTCGGCGTGGGGCTCGGCAACTCGCGCGAGAAATGGCAGTACCTGCCGGCCGCGCACACCGATTTCATCTACGCGATCATCGGCGAGGAGACCGGCTTCGTCGGCGCGCTGACCGTGCTGCTGCTGTTCGTCGTGATCGGCTGGTGCCTGATCTGCGTGGCGCTGCAGATCCGCGAACGCTACGTGGCGATGGTGCTGGTGTGCATCGCCACATGGCTTGTCGGCCAGGCGCTGGTCAACATCGGCGTGGTCATCGGCATCTTCCCGGTGCTCGGCGTGCCGATGCCGTTCGTCTCGTCGGGCGGCTCGTCGATGATCATGTGCCTGTGCGCCGCCGGCGCCGCCGTGGGCATGATGCGCGCGCAGCCGCAGATCAAGGCGGAAAACGCAAGAATATAGGCCGCGAGGTGTTGCGGCCGTGGGCTAAGCTGAGGGAATTATGAGTACAGGAGTTCGCAACGTCGTTCTCGCCGGTGGCGGTACCGCCGGCCATGTCAATCCATTGCTCGCGGTCGCGGCCGCCATCCGGCGCATCGACCCGGACGTGCAGGTGAGCGTCATCGGCACGGCGGTCGGCCTCGAGCATGACCTCGTGCCGCAGGCCGGCTACGAGCTCGACACGATCGAAAAGGTGCCGTTCCCGCGCCGGCCCAATCTGGACGCGCTGCGCTTCCCCGGACGCTGGCGGCGCGAAACCGCCAAGGTCCGAGACATTCTTGAACGCCGCCACGCCGACGTGGTCGTCGGCTTCGGCGGATACGCCTCCGCGCCCGTGTACGCGGCCGCACACAAGATGGGCATCCCGATCGCCATCCACGAGCAGAACGCGCGCGCCGGCATGGCCAACAAACTGGGCGCCCGGTGGGCCGACTACATCGGCACCGCATACGAGCACACCGGGCTCAAGGCCCGCCAGGGCGTGCCGGTCGAACGCGTCGGACTGCCGCTGCGCCCGGCCATCGCCCAGCTGTGCGCGAAGTTCTCCGCCGACCGCGTCGCCGTGCGCGACGAGGCCGCCGCCCGGCTCGGCGTCGACCCGAACCGTCCGCTCGTGCTCGTCACCGGCGGATCGCTGGGCGCGGTCAGCCTCAACCGCGCCGTGTCCGGCGCCGCCGCGCAGCTGCTCGAACACGCGCAGGTCATCCACCTGACCGGCCGCGGCAAGATCGACGAGGTCCGCGCGACCGTCGCCGCGCAGGTCGGCGAATCCGCATTGTCCGGACTGTTCGACGACGCGACCGGCGGCGACTACCATGTCGCCGAATATCTCGAACGCATCGACCTCGCGTTCTCCTGCGCCGCGCTCGTGATCTGCCGCGCCGGCGCCGGTTCCGTGTCGGAACTCGCCGCGCTGGGCCTGCCGGCCGTCTACGTGCCGCTGCCGATCGGCAACGGCGAGCAGCGGTTCAACGCGCAGCCGGTGGTCGAGGCCGGCGGCGGCCTGATGGTCGCCGACCGCGACTGCACGCCGCAATGGGTGAAGGACAACGTGCCGGCGCTGCTGGCCGACCCGATCAAACTGCGCCAGTTCGGCGAAAAGGCATGGAACTACGGCATCCGCGACGCGGCCGACGTGATGGCCCGCAAGGTGCTCGCACTGGTGAAATAACAAGGGATGACAAGGACTATGAGCGAAACCAACCAGACTGACGCCATCGTGCTCGACCCGACCGCGGCCGCGTTCGACGAACACGAGACCACCGGCGACCTCGGCCGCACGCATTTCATCGGCATCGGGGGAGCGGGCATGAGCGTGCTCGCCGAAATGCTGCACGAGCACGGCGTCGCGGTCGACGGATCCGACCGCGAACGCAGCGCGAAGACCGACCGTCTCACGTCGCTCGGCATCACGGTGGAATTCGGCCAGCGCGCCGAAAACGTGGCCGACGCGGCCACGGTCGTCTATTCCAGCGCCATCAAGCCGAGCAACCCCGAGATCGTCGCCGCGCACGAGGCCGGCACGCGCATCGTGCACCGCAGCGACATCCTCGCGCTGCTCATGAACGGCCGGCGCGCCGTGACCGTCGCCGGCGCGCACGGCAAGACCACCACCAGCTCGATGCTCGCCCACATCCTCGTCCACGCGGGAACCGGCGACCTCGCCGACCCGAGCTATGCGATCGGCGGATCCATCCAAGGCCCGGACGGCACCACGATGGACGGCGGACACGCCGGCAAGGGCGACGTGCTGGTCGCCGAAGCCGACGAATCCGACGGCAGCTTCGAAAAGTACCATCCCACCATCGCGATCATCACCAACGCGGAACCCGACCATCTCGACCATTACGGCACCGCCGACAACTACCATGCGGCGTTCGTGCAGCACGCCGGACACGCGCTGGGCCACGTGGTCATGTGCGGCGACGACGAAGGCGCGCTCACCGTGCTGCGCGCGCTCGAACCGACCGTCGCGGCGCGCACCATCGTCTATTCGACGCATCCCGAACACGAAATCGGCGGTCTCAACGGCGCCACGTTCGTGCGCATCGCTTCCGAAAGCGAACACGCCGGCAGCGGCGCGGAACACTTCGCCATCACCCTGCCGGCCACGCTCCTCGCCGGCGCGGACACGGATCTCGTGCTACCGGTCAGCCTGATCGTCCCCGGCATCCACAACGCGCGCAACGCGACCGCCGCCATCATCGCCGCCACGCTGCTCGGCGTCGACCCGCACGCGGCCGCCGAAGCCGTCGGCACGTTCCTCGGCGCGGCCCGACGCTTCCAGGTACGCGGCACCGTCGCGCAGGTCACCGTCGTGGACGACTACGCGCACCATCCGACCGAAATCGCCGCCCTGCTCGACGCCGCACGCCGACGCTACCCCGGCTCGACGCTCCACGTGCTGTTCCAGCCGCACCTGTTCTCCCGCACGAAGTTCTTCGCCCGCGAGTTCGCCGAGGCATTGGCGAAGGCCGACGACGTGATCGTCAGCGGCATCTTCCCCGCCCGCGAAAAGCAGGAGGACTTCCCGGGCATCGGCGCACGCACGATCGTGGACGCTGCTGCCGGGCTCGCGCACGAACCGGCCGCATGGATCTCGGCCGTAGACGACATGCGTGTCGCCGCGCAGATGCTCGTCATGCGCGCCCACCACGGCGACGTGATCTTCACCGTCGGCGCGGGCGACATCACCACCATGGACGACGTGCTGCTGCACGCGCTCGCCGCGCACCGCTTCGACTGCCCGACCGGCGCGACGGACGACGCCGCGCCGGCGACGGAGCGCTGATGGCGCGACGGATCATCAGCTCCCACGACGAGGACGGACTTCCCGAACCCGGCACACGCCGAACCGGCAGCGGTCCACGCGCCGTGGTCTCGCACGCCGGCACGGCCGGCAGTACCGGCACAGCCGGCACAGAAACGTCCCGCCGACACGGCAGGACGGCACGATCCGCCGCATCCGGCGGCAAACCGGCCGGCGAGACGGCCGTACGCAAGGGATTCGTCGACATGCGCCGCATGCCCAGCGAGGACATGGTGGCGAAAACGCTCAACGAGACGGCCGGCGTGCTCGGCGTGCCCACACGACCCAAGATCGTGGACTTCAACGCGCGCCTCAAGGAACGCCGCCGCATGAGCCTCAAGGTCATCGCGATCCGAACCGCGGCCGCATTGGCGGCGCTCGCCGCCGTGTCCGCGCTCGTATGGCTCCTGTTCTTCTCATCGGTGTTCCGGCTGGAGACCTCGCGGATCAGCGTCTCCGGCGGCAACGACTGGGTCTCCAGCAGCGACATCCTCTCAATCGCCGGCAAACAGTCCGGCCGATCCCTGCTGCTCGTCTCCACGAACGACGTGGCCAGCCAGTTGAAGAACATTCCGGGCGTCACCGAAGCGACGGTGAAGAAACAGTTCCCCAACAGCCTGTCGGTAACGGTCAAAGCCCAACAGCCGGCCGCCATGCTCAAAGGCCCCGGCAACACGTTGGTGGCCGTCGACAGCCAGGGACGCGTGCTCAACCAAGTGGGCGACGCCTCCACGGACGGCATCCCAACCATCGACGTCGCCAACGTGGAACGCTCGCTCGGCAGCAAGGCGGTCAAGGAGGCGCTCAAAGTGCTCGGCAGCCTGCCGGACTCCCTGCGCTCGACGATCACCAAGGTCACCGCGGACACGCAGGACTCGATCACCACCGAACTCAACGGCGGCGAACACGTCGTGATCTGGGGCGACTCCTCCGACCTGGCCCTCAAACAGGCCATCGTCGACAAGATCCTGCCCGACCCGAACGTGATCGGCGACAAGAAGCAGGTGGACGTCTCCGCGCCCTCGCGGCCGATCATCAAATAGCGTTTGCTGCGCCCGTGGCGCCGGCTGCTCGCGGCACGGGCGCACGGCAAGGGAAGCAGGCGCCCGCGGATGATAGGCTGAGGGCGTCAACGGCGCATACAGGAGGAACCATCATGACGGACAGCAAGGGACGCGGCATCGCGATCGTCACCGGCAGCGCACTGGGACTCGGCTACGAACTGACCCGGCAGCTCATCGAACGCGGCTGGTTCGTCGCCGGCATCGACTTCAACGCCGAACGCCAGGACGCGCTCGCCGAGGAATTCCCGTCCGACGTGTACCGCGGCTACGTGGGCGACGTGTCCGACGAGGCGTTCGTCAGGCAATCCGTCGCCGAGATCAAGGCGCTCGGCCATATCGACCTGCTCATCAACAACGCCGGCCAGCCGTCGTTCAAGGTGCCGACCGGCTACGAGGCCGCCGACGTCGACAAGTGCCTCAAGGGTCTCAAGGGCATGATCCTGTGGTCGGTCGAAACGCTCAAGGCCGACGAGGAAACCGATCTCAAGATCGCGAACGTGATGAGCACCGCCGCCACGCGCGGCAACGCGAACGAATCCGTGTACTGCGCGACCAAATGGGGCGAGAAGGGCTACACGCAGAGCCTCAAGGCCGCGTACAAGGGCACGAGCGTGAAGATCGTCGGCGTGTACCCGGGCGGCATCGACACCGCGTTCTACCGCGACAGTCACGACTATGTTTCCGAAGAGAAGCAGCACACGTTCATGAACCCGGCCGAACTGGCCGAGGTCATCCTGTTCAACCTCGTCAACGACGCGAACCTGACCGTCTCCGACATCCTCATCGAACGCAACTACGTGTGAGCCGGGTCCCGGGATCGGGCGGAATGATCCCGGGATCGCTGAGGAAAAATCCCGGGAACCAGCTATAGTGTCTAGGTTTGCGCACCCTGCGCGAGAACCTGACATGAAAGGCCGCTGTGCCCAAGAAATTCACCAAGAAGAAGTCCACTAAGACCAAGAAGACCTTCACGGAAGAGACCTCCGAACCGTTCGCCGTCACCACGGCCGCCGTCGACATCGAACCGGTCCCGTTCGCCGAACTCGGCGTGCCCGAGCCGTTGCTGCGCGTCCTCGCCGCCGACGGCAAGACCGAGGCGTTCCCCATCCAAGCCGACACCCTGCCCGATTCGCTGCGCGGCCGCGACATCCTCGGCCGCGGCCGCACCGGCTCCGGCAAGACGCTCGCCTTCTGCATCCCGCTCGCCGCACGCCTGTGCGAAGCCGCATGGGAGCCGGGTATGCCGATGGCTGACTACCGCCGCAACATCAAGGCCGTGCGCGCCGCCCGCCGCGAGGAGCGCATCGCCGACGGCTTCATGCCGCACCCGCGCGGACTCATCCTCGCGCCGACCCGCGAACTTGCCAACCAGATCAACGACGTGCTCGAACCGCTCGCCGGCATGGCGGGCATGACCACCACCACCGTGTACGGCGGCGTCAAATACAGCCGTCAGATCCGCGACCTCAAGGCCGGCGCGGACATCGTCGTCGCCTGCCCGGGCCGACTTGAGGACCTGCTGCGTCAGAAGGCGCTTGTGCTGTCCGACGTGCAGGTCGTCGTGCTCGATGAGGCCGACGAAATGGCCGACATGGGCTTCCTGCCGCCGGTCAAGCGCATCCTTGCGCAGATCCGCCCCGACGCGCAGCACATGCTGTTCTCCGCCACGCTCGACCACGGCATCGACGAGGTCGTGCGCGAGTTCCTGCGCGATCCGAAGGTGCACAGCGTGGCCGAGCCCGAGAACGCGGCCGACATGATGGAACAGTACGTGTTCGAGATCGAGAAGTCCGACAAGAACGACGTGGTGCGCACGCTCGCCTCCGGCAAGGGCCGGCGCATCCTGTTCACGCGCACCAAGTACCAGGCGAAGAACCTCGCCAAGAAGCTCACCCAGTCCGGCATCCCCGCATCCGAACTGCACGGCAACCTGTCGCAGAACCAGCGCGACCGCAACCTCGCCGCGTTCGAGGAAGGCGACGTGAACGTGATGGTCGCCACCGACGTGGCCGCACGCGGCATCGACGTGAGCGACGTGGAACTCGTCGTGCAGGTCGACCCGCCGGAAGGGCCGAAGTCGTTCGTGCACCGTTCCGGACGTACCGCGCGAGCCGGCAAGTCCGGCGTCGTGGTCACGCTCGTCACCCCGGACCAGCGGCGCGAGGCCCGTCGACTGCTCAAGGCGGCCGGCATCGAGGCCACGACGGTCAAGGTGCGGCATGATTCGCCCGAAGTCGCCGAACTGGTGGGGGAGACGGCCGAGCTGGTGGAAGGCTGGAGCCTTGACCAGACGCAGCCGGCCGGCGGTCGGGGCCGCAAGTCGCGCGACCGCAAGACCGACGGCGAACGGGGCAAGGCGCTTCGCCATATGCCCGGCGCCGACCTGATGGACGACGAGGATGCGACGAGCGGCGAGAGCCGCCAGAAGCGTGCGGAACGCCTGATGCATGAGCGCAACGCGATGAAGAAGGAACGTCGCCGTCGCCGCGCGGCTGAACGGCTCGAACGTGCGCAGGCCGCCGCCCGGCAGATCAGTGAGACCGCGACGCCGAACCGCGCCGAACGCCGCTCGGGACTGAGCGATCCCGAGATGGAACGCCGCGACTACCTGTTCGAGCATCCCGAGGAGCGCCGCGGCGGCAGGCCGCGTACGTCCGGCAAGCATGATGATCGGGCCGATCGCCGGGCCACGTCGTCCGACGATCGCAGTGACAGAAGGAGCCGCGGTACCGACCGCGACCGTGATCGTGTCGGCCGTTCATCCGACCGTGACCGTCAGACCAGCAACGGGCGTGCCGGTCGCGATACGTACCAGTCGCGTCGCCGCGACGGCAACGGCGGCGGCAAGCGCATCCACCATAGGGACGAGAACCGCATCGTCTCCGACGAGCGCGGCGAAGCCGTCAAGCGTCACGAACGCCGCATGATCGCCAAATACGGCACCACGGACGGCCCGCGCCGCCGTCACTCCAAGATCAAGCGCGCCCCGTTCCGCATGGGCCGCTGAGCATATATAACATGAATGGCGGTTGTGCTGTCGTTGAGCCATGTCCAACGACAGCACAACCGCCATTCATATACGTGGAGAAACCCTGTCTACCGCGCGTCGGCGGTTTTGTACTGGTGCAGGGCGGTGAACGAGGTCTTGTAGATCAGGATCATGATGAGCGAATCGGCCATCAGCGTCAGCGCGCTGATCACCGCCAACACCACGAACTGGTATTTCGCGGCCGTCAACGGGTCGGCGCCCGCGATCACCTGGCCGGCCATCATGCCCGGGATCAGCACGATGCCGCTCGACGCAAGCTGCGAGATCGTCGGGATCATGCCCAGCTTGACCGACGAGATGGTCGACGGCTTGGCCGCCTCGAACGGCGTCGCACCCAGACTGAGCATCATCTCGATCTCATAACGGCGCGCATCCATGTCGGAGAAGAACCGGCTCATCGCCACGGCGATCGCCGACACCACGTTACCCAGCAGCATGCCGCTCATCGTCGCCAGCACGGTCGGCGCATACCACGGATGAGGCCGAATCACCATCTCCGTGACCACGCACACCTGCAGGATCACGCTCGCCGTCAACGTGAGGAACACCGACGGCATCACCGAACGCGGAATGTTCGCCGCGCGCGACATCGTGATCTGCACGGCCGCGAGAATCATCACCGCGATCAGCGCGAACACCAGCCACGGATTGTTCTGTTCGATAACGAACTTGAGGATGTAGCCCATCGCCAGCAGCTGGATCAGCGAACGGATCGTCGCCCACAGCATCTGCCGGTGCACGCCGAGCCGCATCGCATACGACAGGCCGGCGGCCACCGCCACCAGCACGATCGTGATGATCAGACCCCACACGTCGATGGGATAGGCTCCCGCATTCCCGGTGCTCATCGCGCCGCCTCACTTTCCATATGTCCGTCATGCGCCGCCCCGGCCGCGACATTCCCCGTGATCTCCGTCAGCACACCCGCCTCGAGATGCAGCGTGCGCGTCGCACGGCCATCAGCCGCACGATGCCGCACGCGCACGATCGCCATGCCCTTCTCCCGAGCCGCATACGCGAGAATCTCGCCCACCTTGTCCGCGTTCTCCTCGTCCAGACCGGCATCGACCTCGTCGGCCAGCATCACCTTCGGCAACGTGAGCAGCGTGCGCAGCAGACACACGCGCGCCTGCTGGCCCACCGACAGATCCTGCGGCGGCCGCTCCAACTCGATATCCGAACAGCCCACCGTGTTCAACGTGCGCCGCAGCGTCGCCTCGTCCGGCCGGCGCTCGTCCAGCGACGAGCCGTCGTCGGAGAACCGGTGCACGCGCAACGTGAACGGCATGAGGGTCGCCTCGCGCACGCTCGAACCGGTCAACGTCGGCCGCTGCGGCAGATACGCCACCTCGCGACGCCAACGTTCCGGGGTCATCGCCGTGCTTGGCGTGCCCTCCAGCGTCAAATCGGCGCTCGCATACGGGTTGAGCTGTGCGACGGTCGTCAGCAGTGTGCTTTTGCCGGTGCCGGACGGGCCGACCAGATCGACGATGTCGCCGCGGTGCAGCGTGAACGCCACGTCGGAGAAAATGGTCTTGAACTCGATGTCGTCATGCCTGCGTTCGAAGCCGCGGAACAGCGACGGCAGCCGCACCGAGTCGTCCGCCGCGGCCGTCGTCGTCTTCGGCATCCGGCACGTCGCATGTTCTGCCGTGAACAATGGTTGAGTACTTGTTTCCATGCTCGCAATGCTACGAGGAAACGCGACGATCCGGCCGTTTGCGGCGATTCTAAGCGTTCTCTTAGACGGCTTGGCGTTGAGTGGACGATGCGATAGCAGACGTGGCCGCGCGGGGTCGATCACAGACCGGCTGCGACGTCCGTGAGCCGCGGTATGCGGCGGCGAATGGGATGGCTGCGGCGGATGACCGAGGCCAGCGGAGCGCGGCCACTAGAATGAGGAGCGTGATGGACGATGAGTGAGACGAAACCGGATACGGACGGACACCGGAACGAGACCGATCCGATGCGGCTGCTGCTGCCCGCGGTGCTGCTGATCGAAGACGATCCGAACCTCGGTTCGATGACCAGTGAAATGCTCGAACCGGACTATCGCGTGGACTGGGTCGAAACGGTCGCCGCCGCACGGGAACGACTGCGGGCCGGCAGATACGATGTGCTCGTGGTCGACCGGCGTCTGCCAGACGGCGACGGACTCGACCTTATCCGCACCCTGCGCGGCAGCGGCATCGCCGTGCCGGCGCTCGTGCTCACCGCCCTGTCCGGCGTCGACGACATCGTCGAAGGACTCGACTCCGGCGCGAACGACTACCTCGCCAAACCGTTCCACTTCGTCGAACTCGAAGCCCGGCTGCGCGCGCTGCTGCGTGGATTCCACGCGCAGACCGCCGGCGTCGCGATCGGCGACTGGCTACTCAAGCCCGGATCGAACCTCATCGAAGACCCGGACGGCGGCGCCGTCTCGCTCACGACTTCCGAAACGAAACTGCTCGCCACACTCGCCGCGTCCCCCGATCACGTGTTCTCCCGCGACGAACTGCTCAGCCAAGTGTTCTCCGACGGCGCCGACGCAGGCACCGTCGACGTGTACGTCTCCTACGTGCGAGGCAAAACCGACCGCGCGATCATCGACACGGTACGCGGGCGCGGCTACCGCATCGGCAACCCATTCGCCGACTGACCGCCAACCGCCATCACATCCCACGAGAAACCGACATCAATGAACGACACGACATCCCACGGCCGCCGCCTCACCGCCATCCGGAACGGCGGACTGCGGCTCAACCACACGAAAGCCGGACTGATCAGCTTGCGCATGACCATCGCCATGAGCATCGTCACCCTGATCGGCGGCATCCTGTTCGTTGCCGGCGTGCTGCTCGGCTCACGCCACGAATTCACCGAACGCGGCCTCGACCCGAACGCCATGTCCGTGACCGAACAGTTCGGCTCAGGCATGATGGTCATCGACACACGCAAGGCCGTCGCCTTCACCCTCCTGTTCGTCGTGGGCGTGATCGCAGCCGTCGCCATCGTCGGCTGGCACTACTCGCGCAAGGAGGTCGAACCGCTCGAACGCGCCTTCGCCCTGCAGAAGGACTTCGTCGCCGACGCCAGCCACGAGCTGAAAACGCCGCTCGCCGTCATCTCCACACGCATCGACCTCATCGACTTCCGCCGCTCGCACGGCCAGAGCATCGACAAGCCGCTCGCCGACCTGCGCGGCGACGTCGACCGCATGAACGCGATCCTCACCGATCTGCTTGTCGCCGCACGCGGCGCGGTCAACGCCGAACCGGTCGCGCTCGCCGGCGTGATCGAACAGTCCGCCGACGCGGTGCGTCCGCTCGCCGACAAACGCAAGGTGACGATCGCCACGCGCATCGACGGCGAACGGAACCATTTCGTCGTCTCCGGCAATGCGGTCGGACTGTCGCGCTGCGTCGTGGCCGTGCTCGACAACGCGGTCGCGCACGCGCCGGACGGCTCCGAGGTCACCGTGTCGCTCGGCTACCGTCACGGCGACGCGGCGATCCGCGTGACCGACCGCGGGCCGGGCATCGGCGGCGACCCGGAGCGGCTGTTCCGCAGGTTCGCCCGCGACGACGATGGCACCGCGCACCAGGGCTA
This sequence comes from Bifidobacterium sp. SO1, assembly GCF_018555335.1. Lineage (NCBI taxonomy): Bacteria > Bacillati > Actinomycetota > Actinomycetes > Bifidobacteriales > Bifidobacteriaceae > Bifidobacterium > Bifidobacterium sp. SO1. The sequence goes on from NZ_JAFEJR010000002.1 coordinate 236,275, forward strand.
CGGGCTGGGACTCGCGCTCGCCCGAGACGTGGCCGACCGCTACGGCGGCACGCTGGACGTCGAATCGTCGTCGCAGGGCGGCACCACGATGCTCATCACCTTGCCGCTGTCCGGATGACGACGGGGCGCGTCGTGCGCCGCCTGGCCGATCCGACCGCCGAATCGGCGGTTCTCCGTCTGTCTGCCGAACACATCCCGCGTCCGGTCGCCGTGCGGTCTAAGATAAGGTCACGGCAAACCGGCGGATGGGCACAACGGGAGGCGACATGCGGCTTACGGGCGGTGACGGCACACATGACGGCAACGGCGGGGGAGTGATATCCCGCGCGTTCGGGGCCGCGATGCCGCTGACCCTGCCGATCGCCGCCGGATTCCTGTTCCTCGGCTGCTCGTACGGCCTGCTCATGCACGCCAAGGGGTTCGCGTTCTGGTATCCGGTCTCGATGGCGTTCTTCATCTTCGCCGGGTCGATGGAATTCGTCACCGTGAACCTGCTGCTGTCGGCGTTCGACCCGCTCGCCGCGTTCCTGCTGGCGATCATGGTCAACGCCCGGCATCTGTTCTACGGGCTGTCGATGCTGGGGCCCTTCCGCAGCATGGGATGGAAGAAGCCGTACCTGATCTTCGCGATGTGCGACGAGACGTTCGCGATCAACTCGTCCGCGAAGATCCCGGACGGCGTTGACCGCGGCTGGTTCATGCTGTTCGTCTCGCTGCTCAACCGCTGGTATTGGATCGGCGGCACGGCGATCGGATGGTTGGTCGGCGGACTGCTGCCGTTCTCGACGCGCGGCATCGAATTCGTGCTGACCGCGCTGTTTCTGGTGATCTTCCTCGACCAGTGGATGGGCCAGCGGCGGCATATGCCGGCGATGGTCGGCGTGCTCGCGTCGGCCGTGTGCCTGCTGGTGTTCGGTCCGGAACGGTTCATGATTCCCTCGCTGGTATTGATGCTGGCGTTGTTCGTCGGCCTGCGGCCGTATCTGGACGACATGAAGACGGATGGGAAGACCGGGGCGGCCGAGGATGGCGCGGTCGCGGGCGGCGAACGGGACGGACGGGAGAAGGAGGCCGGACGATGACGATGAGCGTATGGCAGGCGGTGGCGACGATCGCGGTCGTCGCGTTGGGCACGATGCTCACCAGGTTTGTGCCGTTCCTGCTGTTTCCCGAATCGAAGGAGCCGCCGCGGTTCGTGCGCTACCTCGGCAAGGTGCTGCCGTATGCGATGACCGGACTGCTGGTCGTGTACTCGCTCAAGGACGTGTCGCTGACCTCGGGCGGCCACGGCATACCCGAGGCGATCTCGATGCTGGCGATCATCGGGTTGCATGCGTGGAAGAAGAACATGCTGCTATCAATCGCGGGCGGCACCATCCTGTACATGGTGCTCGTGCAGACCGTGTTCGCGTGAACAGGACGTCGGCATGCGGACCGTCGGCGACACGCCGACGCCGTGGATTTGGCGGCAGCGCATATTCAGCATATACTGAAATGTCCGTGCAAACGGAAGCTTGATAATTCAAGATTGGGGATGATCGGTTTCGACGGTGACCTGTTCGTCGCAGGGAAGCGTGCCGAGAACGCCGGGTCCGCTCGTGGATGCCCCCGGCAAAAGAATAAGTGCTAAATCTAACCGCACTGAGTTCGCTCTCGCTGCCTGAGCTTCGCGCCAGGATTAACCAGTGAGCAGCCGCTCCGTTCACTCCTCCTCGTCTTTGGGAGGATGCTGAGCGTCGTTAAGAAGACTTGCTGATGCAGCTGCGTTGCAGGGCTGTGTCGGGACTTTAACTGCGAATATGCTCGCCATCGGTTGTCTGCGACACAGATGGGGGCAGAAAAACCGCCGCACGGCCAGCAGACTACGCACGTAGAAGACTGAGGGTACGGTTACCGGACCGGGGTTCAATTCCCCGCATCTCCACCAACACAAGCGCCGCTCCGAAAGGGGCGGCGCTTTTTTGTTGTGCCTGCGGATCGCGCCGCTCCCGGGCATACGGCCGGTTCGGGGCGTGGAAACGGCCGTAAGCCCGGGAAGGGGATGGCGCATTGCGGGTGAGGAGCTGGAGCCCGCTGAAGGCCGTCATCCCACTGGCGGGGGAGCATGAGCCAGAAGGGGCGGCCAACACGCGCGGGGGAGTTGGCTTGACACCGTCGCGGGTTGTGGGGACAATGGTACTAAAGCGCTTTAGTAAACCGTGGGAGCGCAACGACGAAGCCGCCCGATGCCGGACGGCGCACACATGCCGACCGATCGGCACACAGACAAGGGAGTGCAAGGCCAACGATGTTCCTCAAACCCGAACAGCAACTCGAACGATGCACGCGCATCCTGCGCCAACGCGTCCAACCGCATATCCATCCGGTCATCGCACACCTGAACGTCGAATCCTTCGACATTCCCGGCGAGCCGATGCCGAGCGACGAATTCTTCGCCAAGGTCAACGCCGGCGAGATCGACTTCAAGCCGTTCACCATCGGTAGCGAATGGGGCACCACCTGGGGCACCGTCTGGTTCCGCCTCACCGGCCAAGTGCCGCAAGGCTACCCGGCCGGCAAGCCGCTCGAACTGATCCTCGACCTCGGCTGGTACCCGCACTCCTGCGGAGGCCACATCGAAGGACTCGTCTACCGGCCCGACGGCACCGCCATCAAGGCCGTGCACCCGCTCAACATCTGGGTGCCGTTCATGGATGCGGACGGCAACGCTCAAGTCCCCATCGCCGAGGACGGCAGCTTCACGCTGTACCTCGAGGCGGCCAGCAATCCGCTGCTGCTCGGCGTACCCCCGTTCATCGAGACCGAACTCGGCGAGAAGGCCACCGGCAAGCCGGACGAACCGTACGTGTTCAAAGCCGCCGACCTGACCGAATTCGACGCCGACTACGAGAACCTGCGCGTCGACCTCGACGTCGTCAGCCAGCTCATGACCTACGCCGACAAGTCCTCGCCGCGCTACTGGCAACTCGCCAAGGCCCTGCAGCGGGCACTCAACGCACACGACGAACGCGACCACGACTCCGTCAACGCCGCCCGCCGCGCCCTCGCCGGCGTACTCGCCAAACCCGCGAACGCGTCCGCCATGAACGTGAGCGCGATCGGCCACGCGCACATCGACTCCGCATGGCTGTGGCCGGTACGCGAAACCCGTCGCAAGGTCGCCCGCACCGTCTCGAACGCGCTCGCGCTCATGGACGCCGATCCCGACTTCCAGTACGCGATGAGCTCCGCCCAACAGTACGCCTGGCTCGAGGAAGACCACCCCGACATCTACCGGCGCATGCTCCAGCGCATCAGGGAAGGCCGGTTCATCCCCGTCGGCGGCATGTGGGTCGAAGCCGACGGCATGCTGCCCACGGGTGAATCGCTCATCCGCCAGATCTCCTACGGTCGCCGATATTTCAAGGAGCACCTCGGCGTCGAGCCTCGCGGCATCTGGCTGCCCGACAGCTTCGGCTACACGGGAGCTTGGCCGCAGATCGCGCGCCGCGCCGGATACGAATGGTTCCTCACGCAGAAGATCTCGTGGAACGACACCACCAAGTTCCCGCACCACTCGTTCCTGTGGCGCGGCATCGACGGCACGCCGATCTTCACCCACTTCCCGCCGTCCGACACGTACGCTGCATGGTGCAAGGTGCAGGAGCTCGACTATGCCGAGAAGAACTTCCAGGACAAGGACCTCGCCGACCGTTCGCTGCTCCTCTTCGGATTCGGCGATGGCGGCGGCGGCCCCACGCGCGACATGATGGAGCACCTGCACCGCTACGAGAACCTCGAAGGCGTCTCCAAGGTCACCATCGAAAGTCCGAACGACTTCTTCGACAAGGCCCGCACCCAGCTCGAGACGAACGCCGGTCCGGAGATGCCCGAATACCAAGGCGAGCTGTACCTCGAACTGCACCGCGGCACGCTCACCTCGCAGCAGGACATGAAACGCGGCTGTCGCAAGGAGGAATCGCTGCTGCGCACGGTCGAATACCTCGGCGCGGCCGCCACGCTCGCCGACCCGGCCTACGAATACCCGCGCGAGGAGATGGACCGCATCTGGAAGACGCTGCTCCTGAACCAGTTCCACGACATCCTGCCCGGCTCCGGCATCTCGTGGGTACACCGCGAGGCGCGCGAGGACTACTCTCGTGACCTTGCCCGGCTCGCCGAGATCGCCGAAGACGCGTGCGCCGTGCTGCGCAAGGCGAACCCGACGGCCGACGTGCTGCCGGCGGCGCGCATCAGCCAGTACCGAGCCGACGGTTCGTCGTGGCAAGTCTGGTCCGCGGGCGACCGCACTGCGTCCGCGGCGACGGTCGAGACGCTGGACGACGGCCGCGTGCGCATCGACAACGGGCTCCTGTCGGCGATCGTCGAAACGGACGGCACGATCTCGTCGCTGACCGACATCGCCGCACGCCGCGAACTCGTGCCGGCCGGAACCCGTCTCGGCCGCTACGAACTGCTCAAGGACGAACCCGCCGTCTGGGACGCATGGGAGATCGAACGCGAATCGCTGCTCATGGGCCATGACCTCACCGGTTCGATCGTCTCCGCCGAAACCGGCGACGACGGCGCCGCGCATGTCGTCGTACGCACCGCCAGCGACGACACCGTGATCGACACGACCATCACATTGCGCCCCGGCATGCGCCGGCTCGACATCCACGCCGACATCGACTGGCATGAGAAGGAACGCTTCCTCAAGGTCGACCTGCCGCTCGCGATCAGCGCCGACCGGGCGACCTACGACTGCCAGTACGGCCTGGTCACCCGGCCGATCGTCAAGAACAGCGCATCCGACGAAGCCAAGTTCGAAAGCGACACCAATCGGTTCGCAATCCTGCGTGAATCCGGCTACGCGGCCGCCGTCGTCAACGGTTCGATCTACGGATCGGACGCCGCGCCGATCCGAGGCGACGCTGCGGACGGTACCGGCAACGGCACCATGTTCCGCCTGTCGCTGCTGTCCGCGCCCACCTTCCCCGACCCGCGCACCGACATAGGCACGCACGAGTTCGACTGGTCGATTGTGGCCGACGCGACGATCGAGAACACCGTCGACGCGGCCTGCGAACTCAACGCGCCGATCCTGCGCGACGTGCCCGCGATCGCACCGCTTGCCTCGCTTGAGACACACCGCGGCGCCGTCGTGATCGACTGGATGAAACCGGCTGACGACGGCAGCGGCGACCTGATCGTCCGACTGTACGAAGCGGCCGGCGGACAGGCCGACGCGACCCTGCACGTCGACGACGCGCTCAGGAATGCCACGGTACGCGAAACGAACGTGCTCGAAGGCGACGACATCGCCGCCGACCTTCCGGTCGCGCTCACGGGCGAGAACGGACAGCCAGCCGAAGGCGCCGCATTGCACTTCGCGCCGTTCCAGCTCGCCACGCTGCGCATCACGCGCTGAGACGAACGCAAGGCCGTCCCGCCTCCCGGACCGGGGGCGGACGGCCTCATTCGCGGGCGTCGTCCGGCATGGCACCGGCGTCACCATAATGTCAACCAGACCAACACCAACCACCATCATCAGCAAAGGAGCCGAAACCAGCATGTTTCTCCTGCCCAACCAGCAGCTCGACCGATGCGACCGCGTCATGTGGCAGCGCGTCGAACCGCACATCCACACCACGCTGAGCGCGTGCACGCTGCGCTCGCACGACAACCCCGGCGAACCCGTGCCGTCAGGCGAATTCCTCGCCAAGGTGCGCGCCGGCGAAGTCGAATTCAAACCGTTCACCATCCCCGGCACGTGGGGCACCACGTGGGGCACCACGTGGTTCGAGGTCACCGGCCGCATCGACCGCGAGGCCGTCAAGGGACGCAAGGTCGAACTCGAGGTCGATCTCGGCTGGCTCGGCCACCGCGGCCCCGGCTTCCAGTCCGAAGGGCTTGTCTACCGCGCCGACGGCACCGCGATCAAGTCCGCGAACCCGAAGAATCACTGGATCCCGCTCGTCTACGCCGACGGCACCAGCATCGTCGACCTCGACGAGAACGGCGACTTCACCGTCTACATCGAAGCGGCCGCCAACCCGTTCGTCGAAGGCCCCACCCCGTTCTCGCCCACCGAACTCGGCGAAGGACCGACCGGCAAGTACGACTTCCCGTACACGCTGAGCCGCATGGATGTCACCGTGTTCAACGAGGACGTGTTCGCCTACTATATGGACCTCGAAACCGTGGAGTCCCTGATGCGCGAGCTCAAGGACGACGACCCGCGCTACTGGCAGCTCGCCAAGGCCCTGCAGCGCTCGCTCAACGCCTACGACGAACGCGACATCGACGGCACGCTCGCCGTCGCACGCGGCGAACTGGCCGGAGTGCTGGCGGAGCACGCGTCGTCCAGCGCGATCAACCACATCGCCATCGGCCACGCGCACATCGACTCCGCATGGCTGTGGCCGGTCAGGGAGACCCGCCGCAAGGTCGCCCGCACGGTGTCCAACGTGCTCGCCCTGATGGACGAGGACCCGGACTTCAAGTACGCGATGAGCTCCGCCCAGCAGTACGAGTGGCTCGAGACCGAGCATCCCGACCTGTTCCGCCGCATGATGGAACGCGTGAAGGAAGGTCGGTTCATCCCGGTCGGCGGCATGTGGGTCGAATCCGACAACATGATCCCCTCCGGCGAATCGCTCATCCGCCAGATCACGTTCGGCCGCCGCTACTTCAAGGAGCACCTGGGCGTGACCCCGCGCGGCATCTGGCTGCCCGACAGCTTCGGCTACACCGGCTCGTGGCCGCAGATCGCGCGCCGCGCCGGCTTCGACTGGTTCCTCACGCAGAAGATCTCGTGGAACGACTGCACCAAGTTCCCGCACCACTCGTTCATGTGGGAGGGCGTCGACGGCACGCGCATCCTCACGCACTTCCCGCCGTCCGACACGTACTGCTCGTCCATGAGCATGCACGAGCTCATGTACTCGCAGCGCAACTTCCTCGACAAGGACCTGTCGCGCAACGCGATCCTGCTGTACGGCTTCGGCGATGGCGGCGGCGGCCCCACCCGCGAGATGACCGCGCGCATCCGCCGCGACCGCGACCTCGCCGGCGCCCCGAAGATCGACTTCGGCACGCCCGACCAGCTGTTCGACCGCGTGCGCAAGGACATCGTCGACGACGCGCGCGGCGAAACCCCGGTGTTCAAGGGCGAACTGTACCTCGAACTGCACCGCGGCACCCTGACCGCCCAGCAGGACATGAAGCGCGGCTGTCGAAACGAGGAGGCCATGCTGCGCGTGACCGAATACCTGTGCGCCGCGGCCCGCGTCAAGAACCCGGACTACGTCTACCCGCGCGAGGAGATGGACCGCATCTGGAAGACGCTGCTCCTGAACCAGTTCCACGACATCCTGCCCGGCTCCGCGATCGCATGGGTGCATCGCCAGGCACGCGCCGAATACGCGCGCGACATCGCCCGGCTGCGCGAGATCGCGCTCGAGGCCGGACGCGCGATCGCCATCGTCGAACCGGCCGACGCGACGGTCGTGGACGCGGTGATCACCCCGTACTCGCGCGAGGCCTGCGACGCGTGGACCGTGCGTCCGACGGCCGCCGTCGCGCACGTCGCCGGCGGCAAGGTGTCCGTCACGCGCGACGACGAGGCGACGATCCTCGACAATGGGCGCCTGCGCGTGCGCATCGAACCGGACGGCACCGTCTCCTCGCTGACCGACCTGGCCGCAGGGCGCGAACTCGTGCCCGCCGGCACGCGCCTCGGCCGCTACGAGCTGCTCAAGGACGAACCGTTCCACTGGGACGCCTGGGACATCCAGCGCGACGCGTTCCTCACCGCGAACGAACTGGACGACGCGAGCGTGGAAGGCGTCGAAGCGGCCGCCGACGGCAGCGCCGTCGTGCACGTCGTCACCAAGGCGCCGAACGTCGAGATCCGCACGGCGATCACGCTGCGGCCGGGCGCGGACACGCTCGACTTCGCCGCAGACGTCGACTGGCACGCGGTCGAGCAGTTCCTCAAGGTCGATCTGCCGGTTACGGTGCAGGCCGTCAATGCACAGTACGAATGCCAGTACGGCATCGTCGAACGCCCGATCAACAAGAACACGCGCTCCGACGACGCCAAGTTCGAAAGCTGCACCCACCGCTTCGTACGAGTCGCCGATTCCGGCTACGCGGCCGCCGTCGTCAACGCGTCCACCTACGGCTCCGACGTCAGCCCCATCCACGAGGACGCGGCGCACGGCACCGGCCGCGGCACCATGATCCGCCTGTCGCTGCTGTCCGCGCCGCTCTACCCGGACCCGCGCACCGACCAGGGCGAGCACTCGTTCGCATGGAGCGTGGTCGCCGGAGCGCCGATGGGCTCGGTGCTCGCCGAAGCATCACGCCTCAACAGCCCCGTCATAGGCCAGCTGCCCGCCATCGCGCCGCTCGTGACGCTCGCCGACGTGACCGGCGCGCCCGTGCTCGACTGGATCAAGCTCGCCGACGACGGTTCCGACGACCTCATCGTGCGCGTCTACGAGGCCGCCGGCGGCAACGCCACCGCCACGCTGCGACTCGACGGCGCGCTCGCCGGCGCAAGCGTGCGGGAGGTGACGTTGATGGAGGAGCCGGGGCTTGACGCCGAACTGCCACGTGCGCTCGCTTCGGGCGACGATGCGGTGCCGGCCGACGGCGCGGTCATCGCGCTCGCCCCGTTCCAGCTCGCCACGCTGCGCATTTGCCGCTAGTTCCGCGGCGATTCGTCACTGAGGGCTCTCCTCGAACCAGAGGGGAGCCCTCGGCGTATGTGTGGGCCTTCTTGCGGCGACACGCCGTATGGCGACATGCGGGGAACTGGTTTGCAAACATGCGAATATCGTGTTATCCTCTAACTAAATCGCTTTAGTAACCGGCGATGGACCACGGCGGTCCACTAAATCGCTTTAGTCTCAGCGAAGAGCAGATATCACAACAGAGGAGAGCCATGCTGCTGAAAGTCAATCGTGAGATCGACCGCTGCAAGCGCGTCATGCGCGAGCGTGTCTGGCCGCATATCCACCAGACGCTGGCGCAGTGCGCCGTCGGCGCGGTCATGAACCCGGGCGAGCCGGAGATGCCCGCCGACTTCATCACCCGCGCCGTGTCCGGCCAGGTCGACTTCAAGCCGCTCGCCGTCGGCGAGCCGTGGGGCACCTCATGGGGCACCACCTGGATGCGCGTCGAAGGCCAGCTGCCGGCCGACCTGCCCGCAGGTCGCGCCATCGAACTGGTGTTCAACCTCGGCTGGCTCGAATGGCCGGTCGGCGGCCACATCGAGGCACTGGCCTACCGCGCCGACGGCACCGTCATCAAGGCCCTCCACCCGCGCAACCACTGGATGCCGCTGGTCAAGGCCGACGGCACGCGCGACCGCGTCGTCAACCCGGACGGCTCCTTCGTCATCTACGTCGAAGGCGCGTACAACCCGAACGTCCCCTCGTTCACCGTCACCGAACTGGGCACCAAGCCCACCGGCAAGGCCGACGAACGCTACGAGTTCAGCTCGATCGACATCGCCGCGCTCGACCAGGACATGTTCGACTACTGGGCCGACCTCGACGTGATCACCGGCTCGCTCGAGAACATGAACGACGCCGACCCGCGCTACTGGAAGCTCGCCAAGGCCATGCAGCGCTCCATCAACCTGTGGGACGAGAAGGACTACGCCACCCTCGCGCCGGCACGCAAGGCCCTCGACAAGGTGATGGCCTCCCCGGCCAACGCCTCCGCGATGACCCTGACCGCGATGGGCCACTCCCACATCGACTCCGCATGGCTGTGGCCGGTGCGCGAGACCGAGCGCAAGGTCGGCCGCACCGTCTCCAACGCCCTCGCCCTGATGGACATCGACCCGAACTTCACCTACGTGATGAGCGCCGCCCAGCACTTCGCCTGGCTCGAGGAACGCCACCCCGACCTGTTCGAACGCGTCAAGGAGCGCATCGCCGAAGGCCGCTTCATCCCGGTCGGCGGCATGTGGGTCGAATCCGACGGCACCATCCCGTGCGGCGAATCCCTCATCCGCCAGATCTCCTACGGCAAGCGCTACTTCAAGGACAAGCTCGGCGTCGTGCCGAACGGCATCTGGCTGCCCGACAGCTTCGGCTACACCGGCGCCTGGCCGCAGATCGCCAAGCGAAGCGGCTACTCGTGGTTCCTCACCCAGAAGCTGTGCTGGAACGACACCACCCGCCTGCCGCACCACTCGTTCATGTGGGAGGGCGTCGACGGCTCGCAGATCTTCACCCACTTCCCGCCGGCCGACAAGTACGACTCCGACATGTCCGGTCACGACATGGCGTACGTGCAGCGCAACTACAAGGACAAGGACACCTCCGACCGCGGCATCCTGCTGTTCGGCTACGGCGACGGCGGCGGCGGCCCGATCCGCGAGATGGCGATGCGCGAACACCGCTTCGAAAGCTTCGAAGGCATGCCGAAGGTCGAATACGGCACGCCGGACGACTTCTTCGCCAAGGCCGAATCCGAGATGAAGGCCGAGGCCGGCGACGAGATGCCGCGCTGGAAGGGCGAGTTCTACTTCGAGCTGCACCGCAAGACCCTCACCTCCCAGCAGGAGATGAAGCGCGGCTGCCGCAAGACCGAATCCGCGCTGCGCGCCGTCGAATACCTCGGCACGCTCGCCACGCTCGAGAACAAGGACTACACGTTCCCGCAGGCCGACATCGACCGCATCTGGAAGACGCTGCTCCTGAACCAGTTCCACGACATCCTGCCCGGCTCCGCCATCGAATGGGCGCACCGCGTGGCCCGCGAAGACTATGCCCGTGACCTGAAGCGTCTGCACGAGATCGCGCAGGAGGCCATCGAGGCCATCGCCGCCGCCAACCCGGACGCCGCGCGCATCGCCCGCGCCCGCATCAGCCAGTTCGCCGAAGTCGGCTCGTGGACGCCGGCCAGCGTGGACGCGAACGGCGAGCCGGTCGCGATCGAACGCCACGACGACGGCACCGTCACGATCGACAACGGCCTGCTGCGCGCGCACATCGCCGCCAACGGCACCGTCGACTCGATGATCGACCTGAAGACCGGCCGCGAAACGGTCGCCAAGGACGCCTCGCTCGGCCGCTACGAGATCCTCAAGGACGAGCCCGGCGTGTTCGACGCCTGGGACGTGGAACGCGACGCCTTCCTGTGCGCCACCCCGCTCGAGGACGGTTCGATCGAATCGGTCGAAACCGCCGCCGACGGCACCGCGGTGATCCGCACCGTCAACGCCTTCCGCACCGACCGGATCGCCACGACCATCACCCTGCGCCCGGGCAAGAGCCAGCTCGACTTCCACGCGGACGTCGACTGGAACGTGCCCGAGAAGCTGCTCAAGGTCGACGTGCCGATGGCCCTGACCGCCACCCGTGCACAGTACGAATGCCAGTACGGCCTCATCGAACGCCCGATCGTCAAGAACACCGAAGGCGACGAGGCGATGTTCGAAAGCTGCTCGCACCGCTTCGTGCGCATCCACGACTCGTCCTACGGCATCGGCGTGGCCAACGGCTCGACCTACGGCTCCGACGTCAGCTCGCTGCGCGACCATGACGGCGCGATCGCCGGCACCATGGTCCGACTCTCGCTCGTCGCCGCGCCCACCGCGCCCGACCCGCGCACCGACATCGGCCGCCACGAGTTCGACTGGACCGTGCTGCCGTGCGCCGACATCGCGCCGCTCGTCGCCGCGGCCGGCGAGATCAACGCGCCCGTGCTCGAGAACATGCCCGCCATCGGCTCGCCGGTCACGATCGAAGCCGCGGAAGGCACACCGGTCATCGACTGGATCAAGCTCGCCGACGACGCTTCGGGCGACGTGATCGTCCGCCTCTACGAGGCCGCCGGCGCCAAGGCCGAAGCCACGCTGCACGCATCCGGGCCGCTGTCCGGCTGGCAGGTGCGCGAGACCAACACGCTCGAACAGGACGAATCCTACGCGGACGAACCCGCCGGACTCGTCGGCGGCAAGCAGCAGGCCGAAGGCGCCAAGCTCGCGCTCAAGCCGTTCCAGCTGACCACACTGCGCCTGTCGCGCGCCTAACGGCAACAGCACAAGATTTCGGCTCCGGGACCTATCCCTTTCCCGGAGCCGACCCCAACCCAACCAACCACATAACTCAACCATCAACCCGATCCGCAGCGCGCACGCCGCGGATTTCACCCAACGCGGCCTTTTCCGGCCCGCATCACCACACGTTTCGACGAAGAAACATCACCAAAAAAAGATAAGGAGAAACCCATGAAGGGAACCCTCAAGAAGGCCGTCGCACTCGGCGCGGCAATCGCGATGATGGGCGGTCTGGCCGCCTGCGGCACCAGCTCGTCGAGCGGCAGCACCGAACTGAAGTTCCAGACCTGGAACCTCAAGAACGACAAGTTCACCTCCTACTTCGAGGACCTCATCGCCCAGTTCGAGAAGGAGAACCCGGGCGTCACCATCAAGTGGGTCGACCAGCCGGCCGACAACTACGAGGACAAGCTGTCCACCGACGCGGCCGCCGGCGAACTGCCCGACGTGGTCGACATGGGCCCCGAACCGGCCTACACGCTGGCCAAGGCCGGCATCCTGCTCAACCTCGCCGAAGCCGCGCCCGAAGCCGAAAAGGACTACCTGCCGGCCGCCTGGAGCGCCGCCACCTTCAAGGGCACCGACCTCGCCGAAGGCACCTACGGCTTCCCGTGGTACCTCAACTCCGGCCCGACCTTCTACAACAAGGCCGTGCTCGAGGAATGCGGCATCACCGTCGACCCGAACGACCCGCCGACCAAGCAGGACGACATCTTCGCCATGGCCGACACGTTCGGCAAGAACTGCGGCGGCAAGTACGCGCTGACCTCCGGCATCCCGTCCATCCAGGACTTCGGCATGTACGGCGTGCAGCTCATGAACGACGACCACACCGAATTCACGTTCAACAACGAGAAGGGCGTCGAGTTCGTCCAGCACTACATCGACATGTACAACGCCGGCGCGTTCACCGACGACATGCTCAACAGCTCCACCTCCGGCGAATCCAAGAGCTTCAACGGCGGCTCCCAGGCGTTCATGAACGGCAACGCGTACAGCGTCGACGACATCCGCAAGAACGCGCCCAAGGTGTTCGAGAACCTCGCCATCACCGACTTCATCGCCAACACCAAGCCGAACATGTTCATGGAGATGCTCACCGTCAACGCGACCAGCAAGCACCAGGACCTGGCCATCAAGTTCGCCCGCTTCGTGACCAACTCCGACAACCAGCTCGCGTTCGACAAGAAGGCCAACGTGTTCCCGTCCTCCACCGGCACCATCGACGACGACTTCTTCAACCCGTCCGACGACACGATGGACGCCGAGGCCATGCGCATGTCCGCCGACCAGATCCGCAACGGCGAGATCTGGGGCCCGCCGCAGTTCACCTCCGCCTGCTCCACCATGCTGCGCGAGGAGATCGCCCAGGCGCTGCAGGGCAAGATCACCGCGAAGGAAGCCCTCGACGCGACCGTCAAGTACTGCAACGAGCGCATCTAAGCGTCCCTCGAATCCGTAAGGAACCCCCATCATGGCTCAATCCAAGACCAAGAAGCGCGGCGGCAAGCCCGCCGCGCAGGGGGTCGATCCCCGCAACAGCGGCCGCATCGTCCCCTGGCTGTTCGTCCTGCCCCCGATCCTGTGGATCTGCACCTTCTCGCTGGTGCCGTTCTTCAACACGATCCGCCTGTCCTTCACCGACTCCACCCTGCTTCGGCCGGGCAAGTTCGTCGGACTGCAGAACTACATCACGATGTTCACCGACCGGCGTTTCCAGACCGCGTTCTTCAACTCGTCGCTGTACGTGGTGTGCATCGTCCCGTTCATGGTGATCCTGCCGCTCATGCTCGCCGCGCTCGTCGCCGAGAAGACCCGCATCATGAACTTCTTCCGCACCGCCTTCTATACGCCGGTCATCATGTCCAGCGTCGTCGTCGGCCTGCTGTGGACCAACATCCTCGACAAGGACGGCCTGCTCAACGGCACGTTCAAGGCCCTCAAGTGGATCAGCACCCCGATCCCGTTCCTCACCGACCGCTGGCTGCTGCTGTTCAGCGCCATGGCCGTGACCATCTGGAGCGGCCTGGGCTACTACATGCTCATCTACTTGGCCAACATCGCCAACATCGACAACACCCTGTACGAGGCGGCCTCCATCGACGGCTGCGGCGGCATCCGCCAGTTCTTCCACGTGACCCTTCCCGGCTGCCGCGTGACGATGATCCTCGTCATGCTCCTGAGCTCCATGTCCGCGTTCCGCGTCTTCGGCGAGATCTACATGCTCTCCGGCGGCTCGGGCGGCGTGGGCGGCGCCGACCTGACGATGACCATGCTCATCAAGCAGGAAGGCACCGGCATCAACGCCCGCACCGGCTACTCCGGCGCGCTCGGCATGGTCATGTTCGTGGTCCTCGGCTGCATCATCGGCATCGAATGGATCGTCCAGCGTAGGAGCGAAGACTGATGGCAAGCAAAGCAGTGATGGAAAACAAGTACAACCACGTCACCCCCGGCAAGGTCGTGCGCATCGTCGTGCTCATCGCCCTGCTGCTCTTCCTCGCCGCGCCGCTGCTATGGCAGATCTCGCTCGCGTTCAAGGGCCCCAAGGACGACATGTACGCCGCACCGTACCTCATCCCCGTCGACCCGACCATCGACAACTTCATCCAGGTGTTCAAGCGTCTACCGATCCTGTTCTACGTGTGCAACACGCTCATCGTCGCGGCCCTGAACATCGGCGGCAACATCATCTCAGGATGCTTCGCCGGCTACTCGCTCGCCCTGCTCAAATTCAAGGGCAAGGGACTGGTCGTCGGCCTGCTGTTCCTGTCGATGCTGGTGCCCGGCGAGACGATCCTCATCTCCCAGTTCCTCATCATCCGCAACCTCGACCTGCAGAACAACCTCATCGGCGTGGCCCTGCCCGGCCTGGTCAGCTCCATGAACATCCTCCTGTTCATGAACGCGTTCAACGCCATCCCGCGCGAGATGATCGAAGCCGCCGAAGTCGACGGCGCGAACATCTGGCAACGCTTCTGGCGCATCTGCGTGCCGCAGGTCAAGGGCACGATGGCACTCGTCGGCATCTTCTCCTTCATGGGCTCGTGGAACGACTTCCTGTGGCCGCTGATCGTGCTCACCGACGACTCGCACTACACGCTCACGCTCGGCATGAGCCGCCTGCAGGGCACCTTCGTGTCCGACCCGCGCGTCGTCGCCGCCGGCACCATCGTCGCCCTCATCCCGATCATGATCTTCTTCCTGGTCTTCCAGCGCTACATCTTCAACGGCCTGGAAGCCGGATCGGTCAAGGAATAACCCCGGAGCACACCCACCATGAAATTCGGAGTCAACTACACGCCCTCCGGCGAATGGTTCTACTCATGGCTCAACCCCGACTGGAACGCCATCCGCCGAGACCTGAAGCAGATCGCCGACCTCGGCGCCGACCACGTGCGCGTCTTCCCGCTGTGGACGCTGCTGCAGCCGAACCGCACATGGATCAACCCCAAGGCCCTCGTCGACCTGCGCCGCATGGTCGAAATCGGCGGCGAAGCCGGACTCGACGTCTACGTCGACGTCATCCAGGGACACCTCTCCAGCTTCGACTTCGTGCCGTCCTGGCTCGTCTCCTGGCATGACGCGAGCATGTTCGCCGACGAGCCGGCCATCGAAGCCCAATGCGACCTCGTCAAGGCCATCTACGACGCGCTCGCCGACGTCAAGGCGTTCGCCGGACTCACGCTCGGCAACGAATGCAACCAGTTCACCGACCGCACGCACCCGCGCCGCATGTTCGCCACGCCCGACCAGATCGGCGCATGGCTCGACCGGCTCATCGGCTCGGTCGAGAACCGCGCCCACGAGGACGGCCGCATGATCCTGCACAGCGAGAACGACGCCGTGTGGTACATGGACGGCCACGCGTTCCGCCCGCAGTACGCCTCCCGAAAGGGCGACATCACCACCGTGCACTCGTGGGTGTTCAACGGCACCGGCCAGCACTACGGCCCGATGTCGCTCGAAAGCACGCACCACGCCGCATGGCTCGTCGAACTGTCGAAGGCGTTCGCCGCCGAGGCGCACCGTCCGGTGTGGGTGCAGGAGATCGGCGCACCCGGCAACGTGGTCGCCCCCGAGGACGCGCCCGCGTTCTGCCGCGAATCGGTCGAAGCCATCGAGGACTGCCCGGACGTGTACGGCATCACCTGGTGGTGCTCGCACCGCATCCCGAAGACGTTCTCGGACTTCCCGTTCTTCGAACACGAACTCGGCCTGTTCGACGTGGACGGTTCGCTCACCGACGTGGGGGAGGCGTTCCGCGACGCCATCCGCTCCGCGAAGGCGAACGCGCCGGCCCCCGCACCGCGCACCACGGCCATCGCCATCCCCGTCGACGAGCAGGGCGACCCGACCCTGCGCGCCGCGCTCGCCCCGGCCGGCAGCGTGTTCGAGGCATGGATGGACCTGACCCGCCAGGGCGAACGCCCGTGCCTGATCACGTCCACGGACGCCGACGACCCGGCCAAGCTCGCCGCACGCGGCATCACCCGCGTCGAACGCGTCGAGGCCGTAGCCGGCAACGCGTACAGCGCGGTCTCCGATCCAGCGTTCGCCGACAAGGGAGAATAGCGGCGAATAAAATAGGCGGCGAGCGGGTGCGCCACAGCACCCGCAAGCCTCACACATCCCAAGCAGGAAAGGCGGTCGTCATGGTCGACGCGGCACGGTTCACGGTTGAATCGCACAAGGGCAATCCTCGTATGAACCCCCAATGCGTCGTCCAGGGCGACCGCTGGCGCATCGGTATCCTCACCGACTCGCTGATCCGACTCGAATGGTCCGACAGCGGCGAATTCGTCGACGAGCGCACGCAGACCGTCGTCAACCGCGACTTCGGCAGCGTGCCGCACTTCGACGTGCGCCGCGACGCGGACGGCTGGATCGACATCGAAACCGCGCATCTGCGCATCTCGTACAACGGCGAGCCGTTCAGCGCGGAAGGCCTCGCGGTAACCGTCAAGGACTCGCCGTCGCAGCACAGCACGTGGCGCTACGGCGACGCGCAGTCCGCCAACCGCGGCGGCACCACGCGCACGCTCGACCAGGTCGACGGCCCCGCACCGCTCGAACCGGGCCTCCTGTCCGGCGACGGCTGGGCGGTCATCGACGATTCGGCCGACAACCTCGTGCGTGCCATGCCCGAGGTCAACGGCCGAACCAATCCGTTCGGCGAATGGGTCACGGCCAAACCGCATGCCACGCGCGACCTGTACCTGTTCGGCCACGCGGGCCGCATCCGCGAGGCGCTGCGCGACTACTACCGGCTCACCGGCCCCGTGCCGCTCTTGCCGCGCTGGGCGTTCGGCAACTGGTGGAGCCGCTACCACCGGTATTCGGACGCCGAATACCGTACGCTGGTCGAACGCTTCGAACGCGAGGGACTGCCGTTCAGCGTCGCCGTGATCGACATGGACTGGCACGTCACCGACGTCGATCCGAAATACGGCTCCGGCTGGACCGGCTTCACCTGGAACCGCAGCCTGTTCGCGGACCCGGCCGGCTTCCTCGGCTGGCTGCACGATCACGGCATGCGCACCACGCTCAACCTGCACCCGCGCGACGGCATCCGCGCGTTCGAGGAATCCTATACGCGCGTCTGCACGGCGCTCGGCAAGGATCCGGCGCAGGGCAGCGCGATCGAATTCGACGCGGCCGACCCCACGTTCATGAACGCGTACTTCGAACAGGTTCTGCACCCGCTCGAAGACCAGGGCGTCGACTTCTGGTGGATCGACTGGCAGCAGGACGGCGTCACGCGCGTTCAGGGTCTCGACCCGCTGTGGATGCTCAACCACCTGCACTATCTTGACTCGGCCCGCCGAGGCAGTCGGACGATCACCTTCTCCCGATACTCCGGATACGGCTCGCACCGCTATCCGGTCGGCTTCTCCGGCGACACGGTCGTCACGTGGGAGTCGCTCAAATTCCAACCGTACTTCACCGCCATGGCCTCCAACATCGGCTACGGCTGGTGGAGCCACGACATCGGCGGCCACATGTTCGGCTACCGCGACGAGGAACTGGAAGCCCGCTGGTACCAGCTCGGCACGTTCAGCCCGATCAACCGCCTGCACTCCACCGACTCGCCGTTCAACGGCAAGGAACCGTGGAATTTCCACGCAGAAGCCCGCGCGGCCATGACCGACGCGCTCAGATTGCGCCACCGGCTCATCCCGTACCTGTATGCGATGAACCGCCGCGTCGCAATCGACGGCGAACCGCTCGTCGAACCCATGTACTGGGAGTATTCGGGCGGCAACGTGCCCACCGAATTCCGGTTCGGCACCGAACTCATCGTCTCGCCGATCCTCGAGGCCGCCAGCCGCGAGACGCAGCGAGCCAAGGCCGACGTGTGGTTCCCGCACGGCGACTGGTTCGATTTCTTCGACGGACGCCACTACGCATCCCGGCCCGAGGGCGGCCGTACGATGCAGGCGTGGCGCGGCCTCGACCGCATGCCCGTGTTCGCCAAAGCCGGCGGCATCATTCCGATGCAGCGTCTCGCCGACGACACGCACGGCGGCGTGCACGACGGCCCGCTCAACTCGACCGACAATCCGGCCGTACTCGACGTGCTCGTGTTCCCCGGCGCGGACGGCTCGTTCGCACTGTGGGAGGACGACGGCGGCGTCGGATCATCCAACCACTGGACCCGCACCGACCTCACGCTCGACTGGACGCGAGGCGCGTTCACCGTCGCCGCCGCGGCGGGGGAGCGGGCAGCGATCCCCGAACGCCGGTCGTGGCGCATCGTGTTCCGCGGCGTCGCCGATCCGGCCGCCGACCGCACGCGCGGCCACGCGACCAACGTCGCCGGCGACGATCACACGATCGATCTGTCCGGCATCGTCACCGCGACGATCGGCGGCCGCAACGTCGACTGTGTCACGACATACGACGAGACGACCCTCAGCCTGACCGTCGACATCGCCGACGTACCGATCACGGACGACCTGCGCATCGTCGTCGACGGAGGGCTCGCGATCGCCCCGCAACCGACCGAACGCGACGCATTCGCCGTGCTCAAGGACGCGCAAATGCTCTACTTCACCAAGGAACGCGCCTGGGACCTCGTGCGGCGCGAGGGCGCGAACGCGCTCGCCTCGCTGCACACGCTCGAAATGCCCGCGGGCGACTACGGGGAACCGCAATGGTTCTCCTCGCACATGCCGCAAAGCGTCGTCGAAGCGCTCGCGGAAGTGCTGCTACGCGGCTGAATTAGTCCCGTTTCTTCCTCTTCCCCAACAGCCGGCCAGACGGTCGGCCGGGCGCAAGCATGCCCGAAAACCGGACGGCAGACCCGTCCGAACCACAGATGTGTCGGCGCACAGCAGAGCCGACGACAAGAAAGGAAACCGATGAACAAGAAGACACTCGTAGCCGTGTCGCGCCGATTCATGGCGGCGGCGCTCGCCGGGGCGATGCTCGCCTCGCTCGCGGCGTGCTCGGCCACGTCCGGCGCGTCGGGCGTGAAGTACACGGTCACGCCGGAAAACGAGAACGAGGAGCTCATCCTCAAGAACCAGCCCGAATCCTCCTACTGGTTCCCCGACACCCTGCTCGAATGGAACGCGAAGGACGACCCGGACCTCGCCTACAACGTGAGCACCGTGCCGCTCGCCAAGCGCGTCGACAAAAAGGACCTCAAGGCCGTCAACAAGACCCAGAACACGGACACCAAGGTGATGGCCATCTCCATCATGAACTCGTCTACGTCCGGCAACGCGCCCCACGGCCTGAACAACGCGAACGCCAACACGTTCTCCTACTGGCAGTACGTCGACCAGCTCGTCTACTGGGGCGGCTCGTCCGGCGAAGGCATCATCGTGCCGCCCAGCCCGGACGTCACCGACATGGCCCACACCAACGGCGTGCCCGTGCTCGGCACCGTGTTCTTCCCGCAGAACGTGTCCGGCGGCAAGGTCGAATGGCTCGACCAGACCCTCGCCCAGGACGCGGACGGCTCGTTCCCCGTGGCAGACAAGCTCATCGAGGTCGCCCAGACCTACGGCTTCGACGGCTGGTTCATCAACCAGGAGACCGAAGGCGACAACGAGACCGCGCTCGGCGCCAAGTACGCCGAGAAGATGCAGGCGTTCATCAAGTACCTGAAGGAGCAGGCGCCCGACCTGCGCGTCGTCTACTACGATTCGATGACCAAGGACGGCGCGATCGACTGGCAGAACGCGCTCACCGACGAGAACAAGATGTTCATGACCGACGGCAAGACCCAGGTCGCCGACGACATGTTCCTCAACTTCTGGTGGACCGAGGACGAGCTGGCCGACAAGAACCTGCTCAAGGCGTCCGCCGACAAGGCCGCCGAGATCGGCGTCGACCCGTACTCGCTGTACGCCGGCGTCGACGTGCAGGCCAACGGCTACGACACGCCGGTCAAGTGGAACCTGCTCGCCGGCTCCGACGGCAAGACGCACACGTCGCTCGGCCTGTACTGCCCGAGCTGGGCCTACTGGGCGGCCGGCAACCCGACCACGTTCCGCGCCAACGAAAGCCGCCTGTGGGTCAACAAGGCCGGCGACCCGAGCCAGAACGACTCGTACGACGGCGACGAGGCCTGGCAGGGCGTGTCCAACTACGTGGTCGAACAGTCGGCCATCACGTCGCTGCCGTTCGTCACGAACTTCAACAACGGCTCCGGCTACAGCTTCTTCCGAGACGGCGAGCAGATCTCGAAGATGGACTGGAACAACCGTTCCGTCTCCGACATCCAGCCGACCTACCGCTGGACCGTCTCCGACCAGGGCGGCAACAAGACCAAGGCCGACTACTCCGACGCCGAAGCATGGTACGGCGGCTCGTCGCTCAAGTTCTCCGGCGTGGTCAAGAAGGGCGGCTCCACCGACGTGCGCCTGTACTCGGCCAATGTCAAGCTCGCCGACAAGACCGAACTGTCGATGACCGCCAAGGCAAACGCCTCCACCGAACTCGACGCCGTGCTCACGTTCGCCGACGGCACGAGCGAGACCGTCGCGCCGAAGTCGAACAAGAAGATCGGCGAGGACTGGACGACCGTCACATACGACGTGTCCAAGTACGCCGGCAAGTCGATGACCGGATTCGACATTACATACAAGAGCGACGAGGACAAGGCCGGCTACCAGCTGCTGCTCGGCAACATCACGCTCAAGGACGGCGCCGAAAAGACCTCGGCGGGCAAGGTCACGTCGGTGGCCGTCGGCGACAAGCAGTTCGACGACGACGCGATCTACGCCGGCGTGCGCCTGTCCTGGAAGGCCGACGGCGACGCGGCCGCCTACGAGGTGTACAAGATCAACGAGGACAAGTCCCGCTCCTTCCTCGGCATCTCCAACGTCGAGAACTTCTACGCCGCGTCCCTGACCCGCACCGGCGAGACGAACAACACCACGTTCGAGGTCGTGCCCGTCGACCGCTACGGCAACCAGGGCACGTCCGCCAAGACCGACATGGAATGGCCCGACAACAGCAAGCCGAAGGCCGCCGCCACCGCCTCGCGCACGCTCATCGGCGTGGGCGACGAGGTCACGTTCACCTCCGCCAGCTCCAAGAACACCAAGAGCGTCTCGTGGTCGCTGCCCGGCTCCAGCAAGGAGAAGGCCGACGGCGACAAGGTCACCGTCACCTACGACAAGGAAGGCGTGTACGACGTCGAGATCACCGCGAAAAACGACAGCGGCGAAGCCACGACCAAGCTCGCCGGAGAGATCGTCGTCTCCTCGAAGATCAAGTCCGGCGCCTCCCTGACTCTGCTGTCGCAAGGCAAGGCCACCGAGGCCGACGGCTTCACCAACAGCAACGAGCAGCCCGCGTTCGCGGTCGACGGCGACACGTCCAAGAAGTGGTGCGTCACCGGCCCGGCCCCGCACGAGATCACGGTGGACCTCGGCGACGTCAAGACCGTCAGCCAGATCGACATCGCCCACGCGCAGGCCGGCGGCGAGGACGCCAGCATGAACACGCAGGCGTACTCGATCGCCGTCAGCCAGGACGGCAAGGAGTTCACCACGGTCGCGACCGTGAAGAAGAACACCGCCGGCACCACGTCCGACGCGTTCGCCCCCGTCGACGCCCGCTACGTCAAGCTCGTCGTCGACAAGCCGACGCAGGGCAGCGACACCGCGGCCCGCATCTACGAGCTGCAGGTGCTCGGCGCGGACGGATCCGTGCTCTGACATCATGCGCCGGGCGCATGCCGGATACGCGCGACCCCGCGCCTCCGGCATGCGAACCCGACGGGCAAAGGGTGGTCTTCGCGCGCTGCACGGGGCCGCCCTTGCCGTATAATAGATAAAACGGTTTAGTTAATCCTGTCAATATGCGGTCGGACAGGGGAGCGAAAGTGGATCAACGATGACGAACAACGACGAAGACAAGGGTGCGGGCACCGCACGATCCTCCGGCAAACAACGGCGGATCGGCCTCAAGGACATCGCCGACGAACTCGGCATCTCGCAGACCGCCGTCTCGTTCGCGATCAACGACCGCCCCGGCGTATCCGAGGAAACCAAACGCAAGGTCAAACAGGCCGCCGCCAAACTCGGCTGGAGCCCCGTCTACGCAGCCCAGGCCCTCGGCTCCTCCAAAACGATGACCGTCGGCTTCGCCCCCGCCCGATCCGCCGACGGACTGCAGGACGAAAGCTTCATGCTCCACTTCATGACCGGCCTGCACGCATCCTTCAGCGCCAAAGGATACGGCCTGCTCTACCGTCCATGCTCGTCGCTGAACGAGGAACTGGCCGTCTACCGCGACTGGTCGCGACGCAAACGCGTCGACGGCGTCATCCTCGTCGACCTGCGCGCCGACGACCCGCGCCCCGAACTGCTCAACCAGCTCGGCGTCACCGCGGCGCTCGCCGGCGGCCCCGATCCGTCCGGGCTGGTGCCGTCGCTGTCGATCGACGACTCCGGCACGATGACGAGCGTGCTCAGGCACCTGCTCGACCGCGGTCACCGCCGCATCGCCTACCTGTGCGGCGATCCGGCCCTCGACTACAGCCGGGACCGCGAGACGGCGTTCCGCGCGTTCGCCAAACGCAGCCGGCTCGAATCCATCCACGTGGAATTCACCGAATTCGACACGACCAAGGCCGCCGAGACCACGCTGCGCCTGCTGCGTCTGCCGGTGCCGCCGACCGCGTTCATCTACGAAAGCGAGACGCTGGCCGCCGCCAGCCTGCGCGCGGTGAGCAAGCGGCTGCTCGAAACGGGGGAGTACCCGGCCGGCTTGCCCGCGATCGTCAGCTTCGAGGACAGCTTCATCTGCGAGGCGGTCTACCCGTCGATCACGTCGGTGCACCGCGACGCCGGCGAATACGGCGCGAAGGTCGCCAAGCTCCTGCTCAAGATGCTCGCCGGCGAACGCGTCAGCGGCAACCGCAAGATCCTCACACCGCAGCTCATCGTGCGCGAAAGCACCGAACGGACGGTCGGCTGACCCCGCCGCCGCGGCAGAGGGGTTGCGGGCGGCCGGAACCATGCCGTCCCGCATCCTCCGTATGCTCGCGCAACCGGTTCGATCATGCGAACATACGGACGTTCGCGCGTCCTTGCGCCCATCGATGTTATAGTTGATATAGAACAACTAGAACGCGTGGCGTGAGACGGGAGGAACAACGCCGATGATCATCGACATCGACCAACGCAGCGACATACCGATCTACGAACAACTGCACCGGCAGATCATCGCCGGCATCGCCAACGACGAACTCACCCCCGGCGACCAACTGCCATCCGTCCGCGCGCTCGCCGTCGACCTCGGCATCAACCTGCACACCGTCAACAAGGCATACGCCCTGCTGCGCGACGAAGGATACATCGTCATGCGACGCGGCACCGGCGCGAGCGTCGCCGACCGACGTGCCACCGACACCACCGACGGCGCCGACACCGCGACAACCCGCACCACCGACGAACAAACCAAACGCATGAACGACGACCTGCACCGGCTCGCGCTCGCCCACAAAGCCCGCGGCGGCAGCCTTGACGCATTCCTCGACGCCGCACGACGACAGGCCGAACGCGTCTACACATCATCAAGCGAGCGCGACATCAGACAGGGGGAATGATCATGAACGACGCGAACACCACCATGAACGTCATACTCGGCACCACATTCCTGCTGCCGATACTGGTGACCATCAGCCTCACGGCCATACCGTGGATCACCGACCGACGCGAAGCATTCGGCGTGACCGTACCGCCCGCGGCCCACGCCGACCCGGCCATCCGCCGGCTCAAACGCGGATTCTCATGGACGATGGCCGCAACCGGCACCATCGCAACCGCCATATCACTGGCCGTCTGGCAACGATTCGGCACCGAACCCGCGATATGGACGATCTCGGCCGTCTCTGTCATGCTCACCGTGATCGGCTTCGCCGCCCAACAGATCTGCCGCCGCACAACACGCAACATCGCAGACCGCCGCAACTGGCACACCGACACCGACCGCCGCGCCGCCATCATCGCGGAACACAACAACCCCGAACCGATCAGCCTCACATGGGAACTCCTCCACGTCGCGGCGCTCGCCGTCACCGTCCTGGTCGGTGTGCTCGGCTACGGCACCATGCCCGAGCGGGTCGCGATCCACGAGAACATGGCCGGGCAGATCGACGGCTGGGCGAGCAAAAGCCCGTGGCTGATCCTCATGGCCGTGCCCGGTCAGGTCATCGTGGCCGTGGTGATGATTGCCGCCCACGCCGCCATCATCGCCGCGAAGAAGCCGATCGACCCAGACCATCCCGCCACCACCGGATTCGCATACGGCACGTTCGCCCGCGTCTGGAGCATCTACACGCTTGTGATCGGCCTGCTCGTGGCCGGCTGGATGGGATTGGGCGTGCAGCTCGCCACCATCGGCGCGATCGCCATCGACCTGTTCGCCACGGTCGCGATGCTGCTCGCCGTGGCCGCATTGACCGGCGTACTGGTGATCAGCGTGTACTGCGGGCAGAACGGGTCGCGCTTCTACGCCGGTGTATCGAATGGGAATGGAGGCTCGGAGAGCGATGACGCGATGCCGGCCGACGACGACCGTCACTGGATCGGCGGCGTGTTCTACGTCAACCGCGACGACCCGGCCATCTGGGTCCCCAAGCGGTTCGGCGTCGGCTGGACGGTCAATTGCGCCCGCCCCGTCGTCTGGCTCGCGGCCATCGCGCTCGTCGTCATCTCGATCGCGCTCATCCTATTGCCGTTCCTGATGTGACGTGTGGCTCGCCGCGTCACATATGGTGAAGGCCGCTCCCTCGATTGGTTGGGAGCGGCCTTCACATAACAGAGGCCGGGGGACGGATCACAGCGCCTTGGCGGCGGTCTCCACGAAGCCTTCCATGCCGTCGATCGGCACGACCGTGTCGAAGCGCACGTCGGCATGCTCCAAGCCGCGCAATGCTGCCGGGGCCGTGGTGCCGGTCTCGCGCGCGAGCACGTCCATGCAGTCGAAATCGGTGCCGGTCGCGTCGAATCCGAGCGCCTCGTTGACCGTGCGCGGGAACTTGTACGGGCTGGCGGTCGCGAGGATCACGCGCGGGGTCAGTGGGTCGCGCGGCATCTGCTGCGCCACGAAATACGCGCACGCGGTATGCGGGTCGATCACGTACCGGTTCTTCGTCCAGCAGTCGGCGATCATCTCGCGCACCTGGTCCTCGTTCGCCCAGCCGCAGCCGAACAGCTGGCGCACCTTCGCCAGCAGCGGTTCCGGAACCTCGTACGTGCCCCAGTTCTTCAGATCGTTCATGAGCATCGAGATCAGCCGCGTGTCGCCTTCGGCGAAGTAGTACAGCATGCGTTCGAGGTTCGAGGAGATGAGGATGTCCATCGACGGCGAGATCGTCTGGTAGAACGGGCGCTGGCGGTTGTACGTGCCGGACGTGAGGAAGTCGAACAGCACGTTGTTCTTGTCGCTTGCGACGATCAGGTGCTTGACCGGCAGGCCGAGACGCTTCGCGTAGTAGCCGGCGAGGATGTCGCCGAAGTTGCCGGTCGGCACGACGAACTCGACCTCGTCTCCCACGTTGATGACCTGCTGTTCCAGAAGCTGCGCGTACGCGGAGAAGTAGTAGACGACCTGCGGCACGAGACGGCCCACGTTGATCGAGTTCGCGGACGACAGGACGACGTGCGAGTCGGCGGCGAGCTTGTCCGCCAGCTCGCGGTCGCCGAAGATGCGCTTGACCGCGGACTGCGCATCGTCGAAGTTTCCCTCGACCGCGGCGACGTTCACGTTCGAGCCGGTCTGCGTGGTCATCTGCAGCTCCTGCACCTGACTGACCTTGCCCTGCGGATAGAACACGGTGATCGCGGTGCCCGGCGCGTCGGCGAACCCGGCCAGCGCGGCCTTGCCCGTGTCTCCGGACGTGGCCGTGAGGATCATGATCTTCTCGTCCCCATCGCCGTCGGCCGGCGTGGTGCGCGCCATGAACCGCGGCAGGATCTGCAGGGCGACGTCCTTGAACGCGGAGGTCGGGCCGTTGAACAGTTCGAGGATGTAGTCGTCGCCGACCGGCTTCAACGGCGTGATGCGTTCGTCGGACCACTGCGCGCCGTACGCGGCGGCGATGCAGTCCTTCAGTTCGTCCTCCCCGAAGTCCGGCAGCAGCGCGTGCAGCACGTCGTACGCGATCGCCTGATACGGGCGGCCGGCGAGATTCGCGATGTCGACCGTTGTCTCGCCGAGCGAATCGGTCACGAACAGGCCGCCGTCGTCGGCGATTCCTTTGCGGATGGCCTCCTTGGAGGTCAGTGAATCGGTGGTGGAACGCGTGGAATGGAACGTGGTCATGATGCCCTTCGCGAAAGATGACGGATACCGACAGTGTGGCTCAAGTGTACCGTCAGCAGTGGGCAGGGGAGCGGGACGAGGCGCGAATATGAGACGCAAACGATTCGTAACATGACCCGGCCCTACACTATGCACAACCGCAACCGCGGAATCGTAGTACCACCGATTAAAGGAGCGCAGATGACTGCTTCGCCGCTCGCCCAGACCCCCACCGACGCGTTCAACGCGCCGATCGCCGACACCGACCCGGAGATCGCCGAGATCCTCACCGCCGAACTGCACCGCCAGCAGGACGGCCTCGAGATGATCGCATCCGAGAACTTCGTGCCGCGCGCCGTCCTGCAGGCGCAGGGTTCCGTCCTGACCAACAAGTACGCCGAAGGCTACCCGGGACGCCGCTACTACGGCGGCTGCGAGCAGGTCGACAAGCTCGAGACCATCGCCCGCAACCGCGCCAAGGAACTCTTCGGCGCCGAATACGCGAACGTGCAGCCCCACTCCGGCGCCCAGGCCAACGCCGCCGTCTACCAGGCGCTCGTCAAGCCCGGCGACACCGTCCTCGGCCTCGCCCTCGACCACGGCGGCCACCTCACCCACGGCATGAAGATCAACTTCTCCGGCCGCTTCTACCACGCCGAAGCCTACGGCGTCAACCCCGAAACGTTCCGCATCGACCCCGAGATCATCCGCCAGCGCGCCCTCGAGGTCCACCCGGCCATGATCATCGGCGGCTGGTCCGCCTACCCGCGCATCGAGGACTTCAAGGCCATGAAGGAGATCGCCGACGAGGTCGGCGCCAAGTTCTGGGTCGACATGGCCCACTTCGCCGGCCTCGTCGCCGCCGGTCTGCACCCCAGTCCGGTCCCGTACGCCGACGTCGTCTCCTCCACCGCGCACAAGACCCTCGGCGGCCCGCGTTCCGGCTTCATCCTCGCCAAGGAGGAATACGCCAAGAAGCTCAACTCCGCCGTCTTCCCCGGCCAGCAGGGCGGCCCGCTCATGCACGTCATCGCCGGCAAGGCCGTCAGCTTCAAGGTCGCCGGCACTCCCGAATTCAAGGACCGCATGCAGCGCACCCTCGACGGCGCCAAGATCCTCGCCGAACGCCTCACCGCCGACGACGTCAAGAAGAACGGCATCAGCGTGCTCACCGGCGGCACCGACGTCCACCTCGTCATGGTCGACCTGCGCAACAGCGAAATGGACGGCAAGCAGGGCGAAGACCTCCTCGCCCAGTGCGGCATCACCATCAACCGCAACACCGTGCCGTTCGACCCGCGCCCTGCCTCCATCGCCTCCGGCCTCAGGATCGGCACGTCCGCCCTCGCCACCCGCGGCTTCGGACCCAAGGAATACGAAGAGGTCGCCGACATCATCGGCACCGCGCTCGCCGCCGGTCCGTCCGCCGACGTGGAGACCCTCAAGAAGCGCGTCGACAAGCTCGTCGAGGACTTCCCGCTCTACCCGGGCCTCGATCAGGTCCACTGATCGGCCAGATGGCAATCCATCTGCACAACCGTATGCCGAGCGCCGCCCAGCGTACGGTTGTGCGGCCGTCGCTGCGAAAACGTACACATGATGCGCCGCAGCGTACGTTTCTGTGGACGGTTCTGCAAGAACGTACGCTGGGCGTCGGCTGATGTACGTTTCTGCGGACGGTCCTGCACAAACGTACGTATGACCCACTTCGACATACGATGCTGTGGATCGGGATGATGCCGGCTGACGCCGACTTGCGCTAAGGTGTGGGTATGACGAATAGCGAAGAGGTCCAGGTGCCGCAGACCGTGTTCGACGCGGTATGCGCGAAGGCCGACGACGCGGCCCGCGCCCAACGCGCACTCGCCCAGGCCGACACCGAAGCCAAAAACGAACTACTGAACGCGATCGCCGACGCGCTCGACGCCCGCGCCGACGCAATCGCCGGCGCCAACGAACTCGACATGATCGCCTCGCGCGAAGCCGGCATGGACACCGGCAAACTCGACCGCCTCCAATTCGACGTGCCCCGCATCGCCGCCGCCGCGCAAGGCGTCCGCCACGTCGCAACCCTGCCCGACCCCATCGGCGAGATCGTCCGCGGCTACAACCTGCCCAACGGACTGCGCCTGCAACAGACTCGCGTCCCCCTCGGCGTCATCGGCATGATCTACGAAGCCCGCCCCAACGTCACCGTCGACGTCGCCAGCCTCTGCCTCAAATCCGGCAACGCCGCCATCCTGCGCGGCGGCCACGCGGCCGAACGCACCAACCAAGCCACCCTCGCCATCATCCGCGACGTCATTGCCGACCACGGCTTCGACCCCGCCCTTGTCGACACCGTCGACGAATACGGCCGCGACGGCGCCACCGCCATGATGGAGGCCCGCGGCCACATCGATGTCCTCGTGCCACGCGGCGGAGCCGGCCTCATCCAAGCCGTCGTACGCAACTCCAAAGTCCCCGTTATCGAAACCGGCGCCGGCAACGTCCACATCTACATCGACCGATCCGGCGACCTCGACAAGGCCATCCCGATCATCATCAACGCGAAAACGCAACGCGTCGGCGTATGCAACGCCGCCGAAAAACTCATCATCCACCACGACGTCGCCGCACAATACCTGCCCGCCATCGCCCGCGCGCTCGCCGAGGCGCAGGTCGAACTGCACGCCGACGACACGGCGTACGGCATCATCGACGAGGCCGGCATCGACGGCGTGAACCTGCTCGCCGCCACCGACGAGGACTGGGACACCGAATACCTTGCGTTGACGATGGGCGTCAAGGTCGTGGATTCGTTGGACGAGGCCATCGAGCATATCAACGCGCACTCCACCGGGCACACTGAATCGATCATCGCCGAGGACTATTCCGCGATTGAGGAGTTCACGAGCCGCATCGACTCGGCCGTGGTCATGGTCAACGCGTCCACGCGCTTCACCGACGGCGGTGTGTTCGGATTCGGCGCCGAACTCGGCATCTCCACGCAGAAGATGCACGCGCGCGGGCCGATGGGATTGCGCGAGATGACCACGACGAAATGGATCGGCTACGGCACCGGCCAGGTGAGACGATGAGCGAGGAGGAAACCACCGTTATGCAGGAACAGGAGAACACCGCCGAGACGACGACGAACGGCGTCGACATGCCGACCACCGAGGACGGCATGCTCGTCAGCAAGCCGCTGCGCCCCGACATCGACCTGACCGACCCGCGGCTGGGCATGAAGATCGCCGCCGAACGACTGAGCATCGTGCGCTACGTGTTCCTCGTGCAGATCGAGGACGGCATCGCCTCGGCCGCGCAGCGCGCATCGCTCGAATACGCGGATGCGGTGTTGATCGGCTGGCCCGACGAACATTCCAACGAGGTCGTCGACCTGACCGCCGACCAGCTGCGCACCGTGCGCGAGCAGATGCAGCTCATGGAGCAGTACATCGGCAAGTTCTCCGCGATGGAGCGCGACGGTGACGTGGACGGCATGACCGACACGCTGATTCGCGTCACCGAGCGCGTCGCCGAGGTGCGTCGGCTGTACCAGCCCGATTTTGCGTTGCCGACGTTCGCGGAGATTCGCCGCGTCGTGCAGGACGAGTGGGACGAGGACATGGGCAAGATCGACCCGCAGGAATCCGATACGACCGCCGGCGAGATCGCCCGCGAATCGCAGGACGCCGACCGCGAGCAGGGTGACGAGGCGGTGCGCGCATGAGCGGGGGAGCGGAACCTGCGAACAAGGCCGCCGAACAGACCGTCGCCGCAGGCGAGCCGGCGCGCCGCATGGCCGACCTGTCGCCGGAAAGCGCGGTCGAGAACAGCGTCAACGCCGTCAGTTCGGTGACCGGCACGCCCCGATGGCGGCTGTCCACGCGCGGCAACCGGCATGCGCGCCCGCGCATCGGCATCATGGGCGGCACATTCGACCCGATCCACAACGGGCACCTGGTCGCGGCCTCCGAGGTCGCATGGGTGTACGACCTGGACGAGGTGATCTTCGTGCCGACCGGACGGCCCGTGTTCAAGCTCGACAAGAAGGTCACGAACGCGGAGGACCGGTATCTGATGACTGTGATCGCCACCGCGTCGAACCCGAAGTTCACCGTCTCGCGCGTCGACATCGACCGGCCGGGCATCACGTACACGATCGACACGCTGCGCGACATCCGCGCGCAGCACCCGGACGCCGAACTGTTCTTCATCACCGGCGCGGACGCCGTGGCCGAGATCATGCAGTGGAAGGACGCCGAGCACATGTGGGATCTCGCGCACTTCGTCGCGGTCACCCGTCCCGGCTATTCGTCGCCGGTTGGCGTGCGCCTGCCGGAAGGCAAGGTCGACACGCTGGAGATCCCCGCGCTGGCGATCTCCTCGACCGACGTGCGCCGCCGCGCCGAACACAACGAGCCGGTCTGGTACCTCGTGCCGGACGGTGTGGTGCAGTACATCGGCAAGCACGGTCTGTACCGGTAAACGGCGCTACGTTGCCGCGGGGTCGCCGCGAGGTCGGCACGTCGGCCAGCGTGATGCCGTTCCACCTGCCGGACGGAGTCCCGCAACCGTGAACACGCGTGCCGGTGACGGTCGGCGCGGACGGTTACTATGAGTGCAGTCACTTCAACGAAGCCGAACGTTTGGAGATATGGTGAGCGCAATCCTTGAAGGAAAGCCCGATAAGAATCTCATCCTGGTGACCGGTCGCACCCATCCGAAGCTGGCGGCGGACGTCGCCGAGCAGCTGGGGATCGATGTGCTGGAAACCACCGCATACGATTTCGCGAACGGCGAGATGTATGTGCGATACACCGAATCCGTGCGTGGCGCGGACGTGTTCGTGCTTCAATCTCATGCGCTGCCGGTCAACAAGTCGATCATGGAGCAGCTCATCATGATCGACGCGTTGAAGCGAGCCTCCGCGCGTTCGATCACCGCCGTATGCCCGCTGCTGGGCTACTCCCGTCAGGACAAGAAGCACCGCGGCCGTGAGCCCATCTCCTGCCGTCTGGTGTTCGATCTGCTCAAGACCGCCGGCGCCGACCGCATCATGAGCGTCGATCTGCACGCCGCGCAGTCGCAGGGCTTCTTCGACGGTCCGGTCGACCATCTGATCGCCATGCCGGTGCTCGTGGACTACATTCGCGACCGGTTCTCCAACCAGCTCGACAACGTCACCGTCGTCTCCCCGGACGCCGGCCGTATCCGCGTGGCCGAGCAATGGGCGCAGCGCCTCGGCGGCGGCCCGCTCGCGTTCGTGCACAAGACGCGCGACATCACCCGTCCGAACCAGGCGGTCGCCAACCGCGTGGTCGGCGACGTAGCCGGCAAGGACTGCGTGCTTGTCGACGATCTGATCGACACCGCCGGCACCATCGCCGGAGCCTGCCACGTGCTCGCCGACGCGGGTGCAAAGTCGGTGACCGTGGTCGCCACGCACGGCGTGCTTTCCGGTCCGGCCATCGAACGGCTCAAGGGATGCGGCGCACGCGAGGTCGTGCTCACCGACACCGTGCCGATCCCGGAGGAGAAGCGCTGGGACGGCCTGACCGTGCTGTCGATCGCGCCGCTGCTGGCCAGCGCTATCCGCGCGGTGTTCGAGGACGGTTCCGTGGCCGAACTGTTCGACACGTATCCGGAGCACCACGGGCAGGGATTCCTGTTCGCGTGAGCCGCGACACGCTGAGGCGTGAACGTATGGCATAATAAACACTTGGCGGAAATTCCGGTTTCCGCCGGTCCCCCATGGTGTAATGGCAGCACACGGGTCTTTGGAACCCTTTGTCTTGGTTCGAGTCCAGGTGGGGGAACGCAACAAGTCGCCCGACGGCGTGTTTCGCGGAAAGCCGCGGCTCGCGGTCGGGCGTTTTCGTTCGGTCGATTTTCGTCACCGAATCTACACAATTGCATGTCCAATATGTGAGACAAGTGACGGCGACCGGAGCACACAGAATGGGAGATTCCCGATGGCCCTTTCCGCCGCAATCATCCTCGCCGCAGGCGAAGGCACCCGCATGCGTTCCGCCAATCCCAAGGTGCTGCACACCTTCGCCGGCAAGACGTTCCTCAACCGCGTCATGGACTCCGTCGCCGCGCTCGACCCGTCGACGCTCGCCGTGGTCGTCCACTACCAGGCCGAACGCGTCGCCGCAGCCGCCCGTTCGTACCATCCGGACGTCGAGATCGTCAACCAGGACGACATCCCCGGCACCGGCCGCGCCGTGCAGTGCGCGATGGCACAGCTGACCGCCGAGCACAAGCTCGACGGCTACGTGCTCATCGCTGCGTCCGACATGCCGCTGCTCGACGCCGAGACGCTGCGCGGACTGGTCGCGTTCCACGAGGCCAGCGGCAACGGCGCGACCGTGCTCACCACCATCCTTGACGACCCGACCGGCTACGGCCGCATCATCCGCGATCGTGACGGCCACGTGCTGCGCATCGTCGAACAGCGCGACGCCAACCGCAGCGAACTGGCGGTGCAGGAGGTGAACACGTCCGTGTACGTGTTCGACGCCGCCGTGCTCGCCAAGGCCATTGCCGGCCTTAAGAACAACAACTCGCAGGGCGAGTTCTACCTGACCGACGCGCTCGAGACCGCCAAGGAGGAGGGCAATGTCGGCGCGTTCGCCGCCCCCGACCCCTTGAGCGTCGAAGGCGTGAACGACCGCGTGCAGCTCGCCGCCCTGTCGCGCGAGCACAACCGTCGCGTGTGCGAGGCGTGGATGCGTTCCGGCGTGACTATCCTCGACCCTGATACCACGTGGATCGAGGACGACGTCGTGCTCTCGCGCGACGTGACCGTGCTGCCCGGCAGCTTCCTGCAGGGGCACACGACGGTCGGCGAGGCCGCCGTGATCGGGCCGTACACGACGCTCATCGACGCGACCGTCGACGCCGAGGCCGTGGTCGAGCGCTCCCGGGTGCAGGAGACGCATATCGGCCGCTCCGCCAACATCGGCCCGTGGACGTACCTGCGCCCCGGCAACGAGCTCGGCGAGGAGTCCAAGGCCGGCGCGTTCGTCGAGATGAAGAAGTCGCACATCGGCAACGGCACCAAGGTGCCGCACCTGAGCTACATGGGCGACGCGACGCTCGGCGACCACACCAACATCGGTGGCGGCACCATTACCGCCAACTACGACGGCGTGCACAAGAACAAGACCCACATCGGCTCCGGCGCGCACATCGGCGCGGGCAACCTGTTCGTCGCGCCCGTCGAGGTCGGCGACAACGTGACCTCCGGCGCCGGCTCGGTGATCCGCCACGACGTGCCCAGCGACACGATGGTCTACTCCGAGAATACGCAGCACGACGTTGAGGGCTGGAAGCCCAAGTGGGAACGCTGACGGTCATCCGGCAGACGCCGTGCGGCTTGGCCTGACCGGTCGCACGGCGACAATCCCACCATCTGTCATCCAGACACACAACACGTAAGGAGAACAGCAACGTGACCGCAGTCCAGAACTCCATCGACGCGATCCGTATCGCCGCCGAAGCGGCCGACCGGCTCAAGGCCACCGACATCGTCGCCTACGACGTGAGCGACCTGCTCGGCATCACCGATCTCATGCTCGTCGCCACCGCGTCGAACGAGCGGCAGGTGCTCGCCGTCGCGCAGGAGGTCGAAAAGGATCTGTACCTCAAGTGCGACAAGCGCCAGCCGCGCTCGCGCGAAGGCCTAACCGAGGCGCAGTGGGTGTTGCTCGACTACGGCGACTACATCATCCACGTCATGCACGAGGAGGCCCGCGAGTTCTATCGTCTCGACCGTCTGTGGCGCGACTGCCCGACCATTGATCTTGAGCTCGCGCATCCCGAGGACAGCAAGACGGAGACAACGGAATCGGAAGACTGATCGTCGTGTGCCGATGTGATACAACATGGCGGCACACGGATCAATCATTCGTCCATCATCAAGGGAGGTAATCGGATGAGCGCAACCGAGCATGTCCGTTCGATCACGCTGGTACGCCACGGACGCACGTCATACAACGTCCGCCACTGTTTCCAGGGCCAGATCGATATCCCGCTCGATGAGGTCGGCCGTTGGCAGGTCGAACAGACCGGTGCCGCGCTGAAATCGCTGTATGTCGACGGACAGCCGGACGGCCGCAGGCAGCTGGTTGTCGCCTCCGATCTGAGCCGTGCCGCGGCCACCGCCCACGCGTTCGCCGATCCGCTGGGACTTGACGTCCATCTCGACGAGCGTGTGCGCGAACGCAACTTCGGCCAGTGGGAAGGCATGGAGGTCGCCGAAATCGCCCGCCAGTACCCGGACGCCTACCGGTCGTGGGCTGAATTCCGTGGCGGCGAGCTCGAATACGGCTGCGAACCCAAAGAACACGTCGGCGCCCGCGGCGTCGCGGCATTGGATGACTGGGCGCACCGCGCCGGCGACGACACCGACCTGTTCGTGTTCTCGCACGGCTCGTGCATCATGCAGACCACGATCATGCTGCTGGGCCTCGATCGGGTGCACCCCGAGTTCACCGACGTCGTGTCGATGCGCAACGCCCACTGGGCGCGGTTCGTGCCGGTCGACATGCCAGACGGCACGCTGCGCTGGCGACTCATGGACTACAACCACGGCCCGGCGGCCGCCGATACTGACCAGTGGGAGCATCCGCCGATCGAGGACTGATCGCGCCGACGAACCGGACGATCGCCCGATTCTGATCGATGGTCACGCCGCAGCGCCGCAGACGAAGGTCACGCGATGGCATATCGCATCACCATGCCATTGCGTGACCTTCGTCGTATATCCCGTACCTGACGGGACAGGCGGAACCGTAAACCACTCACGCCGGTCGTATGCTGGAGATGACGGCATTCGCACGACGGCAAGGAGTGACGCGATGACCAACGATCCGAACCTCAATACGATCTGGTGGCAGATCTACCCGCTCGGCTTCACCGGCGCGCCGATCCGCCCGCAGTCCGATGCGGAACGCACGCTCACGCCCCGTCTCGACATGATCACCTCGTGGCTCGACTACCTCATCGACCTCGGAGCGAACGGCCTGATGCTCAACCCGATCTTCGCGTCCACCAGCCATGGCTACGACACCACCGACTACTACCGCATCGACCCGCGCCTCGGAGACGATGCGGCCTTCGACCGGCTCGTCGCCGCATGCCACGAACGCGGCATCCGCATCATGCTCGACGGCGTCTTCAACCACATCGGCCGCGAATCCGCGCTGTTCCAACGCGCGCTCGTCGGCAATGATTCGGCCGCCGAATGCATGTTCCGCATCGAACGCGACGCAACGAGCGGTAACGTGACCGATTACGCGAAATTCGAAGGCAACGGCGACCTGCCATCCTTCAACCACGACAACCCAGCCGTCGCCAGCCTCGTCACTGACGTGATGTGTCACTGGATGCGCCGCGGCGCCGACGCATGGCGGCTCGACGCGGCCTACGCCGTGCCGCCTGCGTTCTGGACGCGCGTGTTGCCCGAGGTACGTCGCGAATTCCCGCACACGTGGATCATGGGCGAGGTCATCCACGGCGACTATCCGGCGATCGTGCGCGACTCCGGCATGGACTCGATCACCCAATACGAACTGTGGAAGGCGATCTGGAGTTCGATCAAATCCGGCAACTTCTGGGAACTCGACTGGAGCCTCAAACGGCATAACGAGTTCATGCGCGCGTTCACGCCGCTCACGTTCGTCGGCAACCACGACGTGACCCGCATCGTCAGCCAGGTCGGCGAAGCGGAGGCGGCGCTCGCCATGACCGTGCTGTTCACGGTCGGCGGCGTGCCGAGCATCTACTACGGCGACGAACAGGCGTGGCGCGGCGTGAAGGCCGACACGATGGGCGGCGACGACGCGGTGCGCCCGATGTTCCCCGGCACGCGCGACGGGCTGGGCGGCGACGGCGCGTGGATGTTCCGTCTGATCCAGGGCCTGATCTCGATCCGCCGCCGCAACCCGTGGATGGCGCGGGCCGTGACCGAACCGACGCACGTGAGCAACCGAGCATACTCATACGACGTGGTCGGCACCGGCGAGGACGCGGGACGGCGGCTGCACGTCGATCTGCGGCTGGGGGAGCGGCCGACCGCCGACATCAGCGAGCACGGCGTCAATCTCTACCACGTCGAGCACTAAGCGGCACGGGAAGCAGTCCGGTTCCGCTGGTCAGACCGACTCGTATACTGTTCTGGGCCGTTTTGACGGCCGTCATCGTCCCGACAGCAGAGAGAACAGCATGAGCCAGTCCGACACTGACACTTCCGCCGAACCGATCTCGGATGCTTCGGCACAGCAGCCGACGCCCGCAGACACCGACGTATCCGCCAACCGCAAGCACGCGCTGCACACGAACTTGAAGCGCGGCATGGAATCACGGCATCTGCAGATGATCTCCCTCGGCGGCGTCATCGGCACCGGCCTGTTCCTCAGCTCCGGCTACACCATCCAGCAGGCCGGGCCGATCGGCACGATCCTCGCGTACGCCATCGGCGCGCTCATCGTGTACCTCGTCATGCTCACGCTCGGCGAACTGTCCGTCGCCATGCCCGTCACCGGCTCGTTCCACGTCTACGCCGAACGGTTCATCGGACCGGGCACCGGCTTCGTCATCGCCATCCAATACTGGCTGACATGGACGGTTGCGCTCGGCTCCGAATTCACCGCCGCCGGTCTGCTCATGCAACGGTGGTTCCCGCACACGCCTACATGGATATGGTCGGCCGCGTGCATCGTGCTCATCTTCACCGCGAACGCGCTGTCGGTGCGCTTCTTCGCCGAGGCCGAGTTCATCTTCGCGTCGATCAAGGTGTTCGCGATCTGCGCGTTCATCGCCATCGGCCTGCTCGCCATCTTCGGCGCGGTGCCGATCTCCGGCTACGACCATGCGCCCCTGTTCGGCAACCTCGTCAAGGACGGCATCTTCCCGAACGGCTTCATGCCCGTGTTCGCCACGATCCTCACCGTCAACTTCGCGTTCTCCGGCACTGAGCTGATCGGCGTGACCGCCGGCGAGACGCGCGACCCGGAAACCGCCGTGCCCAAGGCCATCCACACCACGCTGTGGCGTCTCGTCCTGTTCTTCATCGGCTCGATCGTGGTCATGTGCGCGCTCATCCCGTGGCGCGAGGCCGGTGTGGGCGAAAGCCCGTTCGTGCTCGTGTTCAACTCCATCGGCATCCCGTACGCGGCCGACATCATGAACTTCGTGGTGCTCACGGCCGTGCTGTCCGCCTCCAACTCTGGCCTGTACGCGTCCACCCGCATGGTGTGGTCGATGGGCAACGAGGGCATGATCCCGCGCTGGTTCGCCAAGACCAACCGCCGCGGCGTGCCGATGCTAGCCTTGTGCGCGGCGATGGCCGGCGGACTTTTGGCGCTTCTGTCGTCCGTGATCGCCGCATCCACCGTGTACCTTGTGCTGGTCGCGCTGTCCGGTCTATCCGCCGTGGTCGTGTGGATCGCCATCGCCTACTGCCAGATCGTGTTCCGCCGCCGTTGGCTCGCCTCCGGGCATACCGTCGACGAGCTCAAGTACCGTACGCCCGGCTATCCGTACGTGTCGTGGGGCGCGTTCATCCTGTGCACGGCCTCGTTCCTGCTCGTGTTCTTCGACAAGGAGCAACGGTTCGCGCTCGTGGCCGAGCTGCTGTTCATCGTGGTCTGCTACGCGGCCTACTACGTTCAGGCGTGGTGGCGCAAACGGCATCCGGCCGAACCCGAACTGCAGCTGCCGTAGTCGGTTGTTCGTCGGCGACTATCATGGAACACGAAGAGGTGGTTGCCATGATGAGGTTGTTCCACAATGGATTCGGCAGCGGCGGCGGCGACGATGCCGCCCGCACCCTGCCCGAGCCGACATACATCCGTCCGGCCGCAGTGGCCGGCGCGTTCTACCCGTCCGACCCCGACGAACTGCGCGCGATGATCGACCGGCAGCTGGATTACGCCCGCGCGCTATTGCATGATTCCGGATTCGAGCGGCGATTGCCGCAGGGTGCGCCCAAAGCGGTGATCGTGCCCCACGCCGGATACGTGTATTCCGGCACGACCGCAGCGCTCGCCTACGCGCTGCTCGAACGCGGCCGCGGCACGATCAGGCGCGCCATAATCATTGGCCCCACGCACCGCGTCGCCGTACGCGGCGTGGCGTGCCCGTCCGCATCCGCGTTCCGGACGCCGCTCGGCACCGTGCCGGTCGACCGGGATGCCGAACGTCGGGCGCTCGATACGGTACCCGCCTTAAGCGTCAACGATGCGACGCACGCGCGCGAGCATGCGGTGGAGGTGCAAATCCCGTTCCTGCAGCGCGTGCTCGGCGATGACCTGACCATCGTGCCGCTTAATGCGGGCGACGCGAGTCCTGCCGAAGTCGGCGACGTGATTCAGACCCTATGGGGAGGACTGGATACGGTGATCGTGATCAGCTCCGACCTGTCGCATTACCATCCCGAATCGGTCGCCCGCACCTTGGATGACGAGACCATCGCGCACATCGCGCCACTGGGGGAGCCGACGATTCGCTCGAACCGCGCATGCGGTGCATATCCGGTCAACGGGTTGCTGGCCGCCGTGCGGGCGAAAACCATGCCGTTGCGTTTCCTCGGCTGCTCGACCTCGGGCGACGACGGGGAAGTGGCACTCGCCAACGTCGCCGACGGGCGGCATGCGGACCGTCCACCGATGCATGACTCCGATACGCCGGTGGTCGGCTATGCATCGTTCGCCGCATGGGAGCATGACACGCAAGCCCGTGACGCGATGCTCGCCGAAACCGACCATCGGTGCGCCGCCGACAGCGCCGCCAATCTGCCGGACCATGCCGACACGGTACTGCCCCGTCTGGCCCGGTCCTCGCTTGAACAGTATCTCGGCCTCGCCAACCCCGGCGATCCCACGCCGGCCGACATCGTCGCTGCCCATCTGCAGCTGAACCAGCCTGGCGCAAGTTTCGTCACCCTGACCAAACACGGGCGTCTGCGCGGCTGCATCGGCACGATCGAAGCCTATCGCCCACTCGGCCGCGACATCGCCGAACACGCCATTGACGCCGCCGTGCACGATCCACGATTCCGCCCAGTCAGCGCCGACGAATATCCGGACATCAGCGTCGAGGTGTCGGTATTGTCCGAACCGGAATCGATGCGTGTGCCGTCCCGTGCCGCGCTGGAAGCGATGCTCAAGCCCGGACGCGACGGACTCATCCTCGACGACGGCCGCGGTCACCGTGCCACGTTCCTGCCGCAGGTATGGGCCGAACTGCCGGACAGCCACGAATTCGTCAGCCACCTGCTGCGCAAGGCCGGATTGCCATCATCCTACGATTGGCATGACGGCAGCATGACCTGTCAGCGATACACCGTCACCGCGTTCAGTGAGGAGTCCCGGTGAATATGGGCGGGACAACGGCATCGGCGGAGGAAACGGCGGCGGGAACAGCCTTGGAAGATGCAGCGGCGACATCGGTTCGTAGCTCAGTGACACGGCAATCACCGGCCGTCGGCCGCTGGCAGCACCGCCTGCCGGACGGTCGCGTGCAATGCGACTTGTGCCCGCGCCACTGCACACTACGCGACGGCCAGCAAGGCTTCTGCTTCGTGCGCTCCAACCACCACGGCACGATCATGCTCGACACGTACGGCTTGAGTTCCGGCTTTGCGATGGATCCGGTCGAAAAGAAACCGCTCAACCACTTCTACCCGGGAAGCGCGGTGCTGAGCTTCGGCACGGCCGGCTGCAACAGCGCCTGCCGCTACTGCCAGAACTGGTCGATCTCCGCATCCCGCCAGTGGAGCACGCTCGCCGTCGAAGCCCGCCCCGAGAAGATCGCAGCCGTGGCCGCCGATTACGGTGCCAGGTCGGTCGCGTTCACCTACAACGATCCGATCATCTTCGCCGAATACGCGATCGACACCGCGCAAGCCTGTCACGAACGCGGCATCGATGCGATCGCCGTCACCGCCGGGTACATGGCCGCTGCGCCGCGCGCCGACTTCTACCGGGTCATGGACGCGGCGAACATCGATCTCAAAGGTTTCACCGAGGAGTTCTACCGCACCATCACCGGCACCCATCTGCGCGACGTGCTCGACACCATCGAATACGTGTGCAACGAAACGAACACGTGGGTCGAACTGACGACCCTGCTCATTCCCGGATACAACGACGATGATGCGCAGCTGCACGCCGAATGCGTATGGATCCGCGAGCACTGCGGTCCTGACGTACCGCTGCATTTCTCAGCGTTTCATCCGGACTACAAGATGCGCGACGTGCCGGCCACGCCGCTCGCCACGCTCGTGCACGCGCGTGAGATCGCAATCGGGGAGGGCTTGCATTTCGCCTATACCGGCAACATCGTCAATCGCGAAGGCGACACGACGTTCTGCCCCGGTTGTGGAGCGGCGCTCATCGTGCGCGACTGGTACGACATCGACCGGTACCGGCTCACTTCAGACGGGTGTTGCCCCGACTGCGGGCGCATGATTCTCGGACGTTGGGAGACGCGAGGGGCCGGTGATTTCGGCCGGCAACGTTGGCGCATACCCGTTTCGTGAAGATTCTGCCGGGATGCTGTGATGGTTATGTTGTTTTCACCAAAGGCTCAGCGCGTTGCCAAGAAAAATCGCTATTGTTGCGTCGCGTGAAGAATTTTTTCGAAGGCATCTCCATTACCTCGCTGATCGCGGGCGCACTGGCGGCGGTCACGTCGTTCCTGCTGTCGGCGAAGATCGGCATGGCCGGTTCGGTGATCGGCGTGGCGGTGGGCTCGATCGTGTCCGCGGTCGCCTCACAGATCTACAAGAATGTGCTGAAGGCCTCCGGTGAGAAACTGCAGGATGTGACCGGCGTCGGCTCCGGTTCGTCGGATACGGCGGACGATGCGGCCAAGACCCCGGCGTCGGATGACCGGACACAGGTGATCGGCGACGTGACCACGGTGCTTGCGCCGGGCGCGTTGGCGGTGACGACGGTCGACGACGGCCGCGCACGACGCGTGGTGAGTTCCGCCGACGAGCAGATCGATGACTCCACGCGCGTGCTCGGCCACATCGACGCGGCGGCTCGGCGCCCCGGCGTGCCCGCCACGACACCGCGCAGCGTCATATCCGGCAATCCGGCATCTGGGCGGATCGGCCGCGATCATGCGTTGGCCGCGGCGACAGCCAGCAGACAGAAACGCATCGCCATCGTGGTCGCCGTCGTCAGCGCCTTGGTGGCCGTCGCGGCGACGGCCGGCATCGTCATGCTCGTCACCCAAGGCAAAGGCACCGATTCCGTGGTACGCGACTGGGTGAACACCACACAGACCCCGGTGCAGCAGACCCCCGACGATACGAACGGCCACCAGCCTGCGCCGACCGATCCGAACACGAAGACGGACGAATCCGATACCCCGGCGAATGGTGCCGACGACACCACCACGGGCATGGGTTCGGATACCGGCTCAACGGACGATGCCAATGGCACGTCCACAGAAGGAACGACATCCGGCGGTTCATCGTCGGGCACGTCGAACGGCAGCACCGGCTCCGGCACGTCATCGGACTCTTCGACGAACTCCGGATCGACCGGCTCCGGCACATCCAATGGCACATCCGGCGGGGCGGGCAGCGATACTACGTCTGGCAGCACCGGCAGTTCCTCCGGCTCGAGCTCGTCCTCGTCCGGCGACTCGTCCTCCTCGAATTCGACCGGCTCCGGCACATCCACCAGCGGTTCCACAGGCTCGTCGGAAAGCAGCTCATCCACTGACGGATCATCGAATTCGTCCTCCGGATCGTCGTCCTCCGGTACCAGCGGCGATTCCGACTCGTCATCTTCGAGCTCTTCGAACTCGACCGGCAGCGGAACCTCATCCACCAGCGGACAGTGACGGTGTGGGCAGTGCCCGGTCAGGGATGCCGCCCACACCCGAATCATGACACGCCGTGGTTTGCGTAATCGCCGGGCCTGACGTAACCTATCTCAGGTTCAGCAATGAGCAACAACCTACGGGGCTATGGCGCAGCTGGTAGCGCATCTCCATGGCATGGAGAGGGTCAGGGGTTCGAATCCCCTTAGCTCCACCAACATGAGGCTTGCGGATGATTCCGCAAGCCTCATTTGTTTATTCCCAGAGCACCTGCACGCCGGCGCCAAGTTCGAAATGCAGCTTGGCGATGCCGAGGCCGATATGCGCCTGCACACCATCCAGCGCTTCGGCGCGCACGGCATGGCGGGCATCATCGAGCAGCACGAAACGGAACGGCTGCTTGCCCAATGCGCTCGGCGCCAACTGCACGGCCTTCAACCCGTTTACGAACCAGTCCGGCGCACCGGTCAACGCATCCGACTGCGACGACGAGGTCGACGTGGCGTCGCAGTCGGCCAGCATGCCAAGCTCCTCGATCGGCTTGCTGCGATGCGGTCTACCAGCCCGTGCACCGTGCCCCAAAGCGATCGCAGCGGGCATGCGCTCGCCGTCACCCATATGCCAACGGCCATGATGGCCGGTCGTCTCGTGCAACACCACCCAGCCTGTGTCCAATCCGAGCCGCACGGCCTCCAGCGCGAGCCGTTCGCCGAAATATCCCGCCCGTTCGTCCAGTGCTTCGCCGGAAGCATCCGTGTCCCGTCCGATCAGCGCGAGGCAGTACCGCACGTTTCTGAACCGACCGTAATGCGTCGGGCATCCGCCGAACGCGTCCTCGTTGTCGTGCACGAGCTGAATGTCGAGCCCGCCGTCCGCATTGGCCCGCCCGATCGCGTCGCCCAGCGCCTTCAGCACGTTCTCGTCCAGCGGCTGATCGGTGTATTCGCGCACGGCGTGGCGTGCGCCCATCGCTTCGATGATGTCCATACATCTCCTCAAGTCCTCCGCGCATTCCCGCGGCCTGATGTCCGGCATCCATCCTAGCGGGTCGTCCATGCGGCCCGACCGCCGCGGTGTCGTCGCCGATCCGGCTCGCCGATTCGTCGTGTTCGTGAGAGATTACTCACAGCCGAACGCGCGGCGAACATGCGGCGGTTGGCGTAGGCTGAAAGAGAGCGAATAACGAACCGTGCTACGAAAGGATATGATCATGGCAACACTCACCGCCGAGATGAAGACGTTCATCGACAACAACCTGGGCTGGATCTCCACCGTCTCCAAGGACGGCCAGCTCGACCTCGGTCCGAAGATGAGCCTGTTCGTGCTTGACGACAACCACATCGCCTACCACGAGCGCACTGCCGGCCAGGCCTACGAGAACCTCAAGGACGGCTCTCCGCTGGTCATCGCGTTCGCGAACCTCGCCGAGAAGAAGGGCTACCGCTTCCGCGGCACCGTGACCCTGCACTCCGACGACGCGATCTACGAGGCGCAGGTCAAGGTCGCCGAGGAGAAGGGCACCAAGAAGCCGGCCGTCATCCCGGTGCTCGAGGTCACCGAGATCCAGGATCTTGCCTCCGGCGCGACCGCCGGCAAGACCATCGAGAAGGACTGACGTTTTTCACGATCCGATGAAGACGCCGCTTTCCGTACGGGGAGGCGGCGTCTTCGTATG
Organism: Bifidobacterium sp. SO1; assembly: GCF_018555335.1. NCBI lineage: Bacteria > Bacillati > Actinomycetota > Actinomycetes > Bifidobacteriales > Bifidobacteriaceae > Bifidobacterium > Bifidobacterium sp. SO1. Next base: position 280,620 of record NZ_JAFEJR010000002.1, read on the forward strand.
TCGGTCGCATGTGCGGACATCGTTTCGCCGCACGATGGGACCGATCGGTTCGGTGAACCTGGTGGGCCTGGCGAGTTCGGCGAATCCAAAACAAATCAGCTGCGGACCGGCATGCCGGCCTCGCGGAACGCGGTGCGGTAGACGGCGACAAGATCAGGCAGTCGCATCGTCGCGTTCGCCGGGCTGGTCGACGGCAGCTGCGTCATCGTGACGGACAGTCCGTCCGCGACGAGCCGCGGTTCGATCAGACGGCGGTACAGCTGACCGGCCTTCGCGCCGGTGGCGATGACATGCGTGACGCGCGAGCCGGTGAGAATCGGCGCGATGTCGTTCGGTACGGCGTTGCGGATGGAGGAATCGGACGCGCCGGCGATATCGCACGAGGCGATCACATCCCACAAGGCAACATGATGGCGCAATGCGAACGCGCGGCGGGATGCAGGGGAGTCGCCGGGCACGTCGAGCGGATCGGCGGAATCCGCGAACAGCGCGGCCATCACCGGCCAGAACCGGTTCTGCCGGTGCATGTAATAGAACCCGGCCTCGCGCGACTTCGGACTCGGCATCGACCCGAGCACCAGCACCCGCGAATCGGCATCCCACACCGGGCCGAACCCATGCTCGACATGCTCGCTCATCGTACTATCGGATCCGATACTGGTGACCATGCTGCGTGATGAAGAACCCCAGCCGGCGCAGTTTGCGAGTGAGCGAATACATGGTCGTATCCATCACCGTGCGCTGGTCGGCGAAACCGGCTCCGTCGCCGAACACCAGCCGCGACAGGTCGTCGAAGCTCAGATAGTCGCCGTCCGCCCGGATCAGTGCCTCCAACGCGGAGTATTCGCGCGGCGACAATGCAATCGGCTTGCCGCCGCGGTAGTAGGCGCGCTGCCGTCGCGTGTCGAGCGTCAGATCGCCGTGGATCAGCAGCGCGGGACCGTTCGCGGTCGCGTCGCCGTCCGGAGCATCGTCGATTGTCTGCAGCAGCGAGATGTACGACAACAGTTCCGTGTCGCCGAACGGCTTGACGACGGTGACGTCGGGCGTCAACGGTGCGGCGACGGGGGAGCCGGTCGCCGGTCGGCTCGACGCGCTCAGCGAAGGCGTGGACAGCAACGCGATGCGGATACGACGTCCAAGCGAGATCCCCGGATCATGCAACCGGCGAGCCAATCCGTCGCGCACCGCCGCCGGCGTGAGATCATCCAACACCACCGCATCGAACGGCAGCAGCGGATAATCCCTGAACAATTCGTCCAGCTGGGTCACGGAAGTGACGACCGTGGCCTGATGCCCAGCCGTTTCCAGTGTCCGTTCCAATGCGGAGGCCAACGCCGCACTGCCGGTCACCACAAGCAGATCCATCGCACGCCTCCCATCGGCCGTCATCTATCCAGCACTATAGTCCGAGTGCCTCCGCTCAGATGCCGGGCTGTCGATATGATGGGCGAGGAACGGTAAGCCGATGGCGAGGACGACGGACAGGGGGAGCGAGACATGATCGACGAAGTGGTGATGCTCAGGCACGGGCGGACGTCATACAACCGCGCAGGACGGCTCCAGGGCCAGATCGACGTGCCGCTCGACATCGTCGGCCAATGGCAGGCCGACATGGCCGGCCTCGAACTCGCGCAGCGCTACTACTGGGCGAAGGTCGGCCAGATCGCCCGCAATCCCGAACGGCTCGCGCAACCCGGCCCCGAAGCGGCCGAGCGCAGCGACATCGGCGAATACCGCCACGCGCCGGCCGCGAGCCGCCGCATGGTCGTCATCTGCTCGGACCTGTTCCGCGCCCAGCAGACCGCGCACGCCTTCGCCGACCCGCTCGGACTGCCGGTCACCACCGACCCGAGGCTGCGCGAACGCAGTTTCGGCCAGTGGGAGGGACTGACCCGCGAACAGATCCGCGACATCGACGCCGAAGCATACGCCTCATGGCGCCGGCACGAAGGCGGCGAGCTCGCCTACGGTGTCGAAAGCCGCGAGGCGACCGGCCGGCGCGGCGCGGACGCGATGCGCGCGATCATCGCCGACCCGCAATACGCCGACGAGCCGACCACGCTCATGGTCGTCGGCCACGGCTCATGGATCGCCGCCACCATCGAAACGCTGGTCGGCATGCAGGTCAATTCGCTCGACAATCTCGGCCGCATCCGCAACGCGTTCTGGAGCCGGCTGTCGATCCTGCGCGAGATGAACGGCCACGCGTTCGACCGCCCGGTCTGGCAGCTCGACGCGTTCAACGAATGCGCGCCCATCGTGCGCACCGTCGACTGGGACAACGGTCCCGCATGGCTCACGGCGGGTGTCTGACCGTAGGGACTATTCTTGTCTCGGTTTGAATCGACGCGGGGCAACGCGCCGCAATCGCACGGCGGAAGGGCAGGTGAACGAGACATGTTGAGAATCTTCAGCACCATCAACGGCCAAGTGGAGCAGGTACAGAAACCCGAGAACGGATCATGGATATCCCTGAGCGAACCGACCGACGTGGAACTCGCCACCATCGCCCAGCAGACCGGCATCGACCTGGCCGACCTGCGCGCCCCGCTGGATGACGAGGAACGCTCGCGCGTCGACGTCGAGGACGACTACACGATGGTCATCGTCGACATCCCGACCGTCGAGGAGCGCGGCGGCCGCGACTGGTACGAGACGATCCCGTTGTCGATCATCGTCACGCAGAACCTCATCATCACCGTATGCATGCAGGACACGCCCGTGCTCCACCCGTTCATGGAAGGCACGATCCGCGGCTTCAACACGTTCATGCGCTCGCGGTTCATCCTACAGATCCTGTACCGCAACGCGACCATGTACTTGCGCTACCTGCGCATCATCGACCGCGAAAGCGACAAGCTCGAACTGAAGCTCCGCCACTCCATGCAGAACCGCGAGATCGTGATGCTCATGGAGCTGAGCAAGACCTTGGTTTACTTCACCACGTCGCTCAAGTCGAACGAAATCGTGATGGAGAAGCTCACCACCCTGAGCCGTATCAAGCAGTATCCGGACGACGAGGACCTGCTCGACGACGTCATCACCGAAAACAAGCAGGCCATCGAGATGGCGAACATCTACAGCGGCGTTCTCGCGAACATGACCGACGCGTTCGCCTCGATCGTGTCGAACAATCTGAACAACGTGATGCGCATCTTCACGATCATCTCGATCACGCTGTCGGTGCCCACGCTCATCTTCTCCATGTACGGCATGAACTTCCAGGAGGGCATGCTCGGTATGCCGTTGAGCGACAAGCCGTGGGGTTTCGTCGCGATCATCGTAATCTCGGTCGCCCTGTCCGCCGTGGTGACGTGGTTCCTCACCCGTTCGCGCATGTTCAAATGAGCGTGAGCGTGAATGGCCGTATCGTGCGGCGTCGGCTGGGTGCGGCCGCGTGTGCGCTCGTGCTGTCGATGCTGCCGTTGGCCGGCTGCGGGACTTCCGGCGCGGGTTCTTCCGCGACGACCGATGCCGATGCGTTGTCCGCTACATCCGGACAGCCGCAGGGGCCGACGATCACGATCGGCGTCTCCTCTGACCTGCCGGGATTGGGATACTGGCATGACGGCGCATACTCCGGATTCGACATCGACGTGGCCGCGTATGTGGCGAAGGCGCTCGGCTACGGCCGCAAGCAGATCGTGTTCGTGCAGGTCCGGCCGCAGGAACGGGACACGGCATTGGATGATGGCCGCGCCGACATGGTGGTCGCCGGATTCACGATGACTGATGAGGCCGCGAAGAACGTCGCGTTCGCCGGATCGTATCTTGACGTTCGGCCGGCCGTGCTGGTGCACGACGACGAGACACTGGGCGGGGATGCGGTCGCGGATCTGTTCGATACGACGGACAGTGGCACGGCCATCGCCGATCAGCACGATGTCGCCGTGGGTCACGACAAGACAAACGGTGACGTAAGGCGCAATACGACGGTCTGTGCGGTGAACGGCACGGCCGAACGCGCGATGATCGCCGGACGCGATGACGTGACGGTGAAGACCTACGACACGTATGGGCAGTGCATGACCGCGCTCATGGCCGGATCGGTCGACATGGTCGCCGGCGACGAGGCGACGTTGCCGGGACTGATGCACGACCGGCGCGGCTCGTACCGGCTCGTCACGGATTCGTCGGACGATGACGGTCTGAGCTACGGCATCGCCGTGCGACACGACCGCACCGAACTCGCCGGCAAGATCACCGCGGCGCTGCGGGCGATGCTCGACGACGGCTCGTGGCGACAGTACGTCGACGCCGATCTCATGCCGTTCGGATACCGGCCGTCACCGCTGTCATCTCCGACCGTCACGACATACTGACACGCCCCGGAATCATCCGTGGAATCATGATGCGGTCGCAATGGGCGGAATCATGCGGCCGTGTCCAGTTGCATGGCAATAATTCACCGTATGGCTAATGAGAAGAACACGACCGCGCAGGCGGCCGACACCCCCGCCGAGCCGTCGTTCCGCTACAATGCGGCGCTCGCGCAGGACATCGAAACCAAGTGGCAGAAGAAGTGGGACGACGAAGGCACCTTCTGGGCCGCCAACGTCAACGGTGACCTCAAAGACGGCAAGGGCCGCAACGCGGACGGCCGCCCCGCCTTCTTCGCGATGGACATGTTCCCCTACCCGTCCGGCAAGGGTCTGCACGTCGGCCACCCGCTCGGTTACCTCGCCACCGACGTGGTGTCGCGCTACCACCGTATGAAGGGCGAGAACGTGCTGCACGCCATGGGCTACGACGCGTTCGGCCTGCCCGCCGAGCAGTACGCCGTGCAGACCGGCCAGCATCCGCGCATCACCACCGAGCAGAACATCGCCAACATGCGCCGCCAGCTGCACCGCATGGGCCTGAGCTTCGACAACCGCCGTTCGTTCGCGACCATCGACCCCGGCTACGTGCGTTGGACGCAGTGGATCTTCTCGCGTATCTACGACGCATGGTACGACGAGGATGCCAAGAACCCGTCCGGCTCGCAGGGCTCCGCCCGTCCGATCTCGGAGCTCGTCGCCAAGTTCGAGAATGGCGAGAAGGCCATTCCGGGCCATGAATCCGACGGCGTCGCGTGGGGCGATCTGACCGAGGCCGAGCAGCAGGACATTCTCAACGATTTCCGCCTCGCCTACATCTCCAAGTCCCCGGTCAACTGGTGCCCGGGCCTGGGCACCGTGCTCGCCAACGAGGAGGTCACCGCCGAAGGCAAGTCCGAGCGCGGCAACTTCCCGGTGTTCCAGCGCGAGCTGCGCCAGTGGTCCATGCGCATCACCGCGTACGGCCACCGTCTGATCGAGGACCTCGACGGCATCGACTGGCCGGAGAAGGTCAAGCTCATGCAGCGCAACTGGATCGGCGAGAGTCACGGCGCGTCCGTGCACTTCACCGTCGCCACTGCCGAGGGCGACAAGGACATGGAGATCTACACCACCCGTCCCGACACCCTGTTCGGTACCACGTTCGCCGTCGTCTCCCCGGAGCATGACCTGCTGCACTACGTGCCCGCCGAATGGCCGGCCGACGTTCCGGAATCTTGGAAGGGCGGTTACGCGACCCCGGCCGAAGGCGTCAAGGCGTATCGTCTGGCCGCCGAGTCGAAGACCGCGAAGGACCGCGTCGAGGAGGCCGGCGAGAAGACCGGTCTGTTCACCGGCCTGTATGCCGTGAACCCGATCACCGGCGTCAAGCTGCCGCTGTTCACCGCCGACTATGTGCTCATGGACTACGGCACCGGCGCGATCATGGCCGTGCCGGGCGGCGACCAGCGCGATTACGACTTCGCGACGAAGTACGGTCTGCCGGTCATCTATACGGTCCAGCCGCTGCCGGAATCCGGCGACGACCTCGCCAACTACGAAGGCAAGGCACCGTTCGTCTCGCACGACGGCATCGTCATCAACTCCGCTGTCGATGCGACGTTTGCGAAGGGCGACGCGCTCTCGCTCAACGGCCTGCGCGTCGACGACGCGATCGCCAAGGTCAACGCATGGCTCGAGGAGGCCGGCGTCGGTAAAGGCACGGTCTCGTACCGTCTGCGCGACTGGCTGTTCTCCCGCCAGCGCTACTGGGGCGAGCCGTTCCCGATCGTCTACGGCGAGGACGGCACCCCGCACCTGCTGCCAGACTCCGCGCTGCCGATCAACCTGCCGGACGTGCCCGACTACCAGCCGCGCACCTTCGACCCGATGGACGCCGAATCCAACCCGGAGGCGCCGCTGAGCCGCAACGAGGACTGGGTCAAGGTCGAACTTGACCTGGGCGACGGCAAGAAGACGTACTACCGCGATACGAACACCATGCCGAACTGGGCCGGCTCCTGCTGGTACTACATGCGTTACATCGACCCGACCGACACGGCCCACATGGTCGAAAAGGACGAGTTCGACTACTGGATGGGCCCGAACCACAACAAGTATTCGGGTGACGAAGGCGGCGTGGATCTGTACGTGGGCGGCGTCGAGCACGCCGTGCTACACCTGCTGTACTCGCGCTTCTGGCACAAGGTGCTCTTCGACCTCGGCTACGTGGACTCGGCCGAACCGTTCCACAAGCTGTTCAACCAGGGCATGATCCAGGCGTTCGCCTACACCGACGACCGCGGCCAGTACGTGCCGGCCGCCGAAGTCGAAGAAGGCCCCGCCGGCGCCGACGGCGAACCGACGTTCACGTGGCACGGCGAGCACGTCAACCGCGAGTTCGGCAAGATGGGCAAGAGCCTCAAGAACATCATCACGCCGGACGACATGTACGAGAACTACGGCGCGGACACGTTCCGCCTGTACGAGATGAGCATGGGCCCGCTAGCGGACTCCCGTCCGTGGAACACGCGCAACGTGGTCGGCGGCATGCGCTTCCTGCAGCGCCTGTGGCGCAACGTCGTGGACGAGAACACCGGCGAGGTGCACGTGAGCGAGGATGCGCTGGACGCGAAGACCCTCAAGGCGCTCAACAACACGATCGCCGAGGTGACCGAGGAGATGGAAGGCATGCGTCCGAACACCGCGATCTCCAAGCTCATCGTGCTCAACAACCACCTGACCTCGCTCGGCACCGTGCCGCGCGCCGCCGTCGAGCCGCTGATCCTCATGCTCTCGCCGATCGCGCCGCACATCTGCGAGGAGCTGTGGGCGCGCCTCGGCCACGCCGAGTCGCTGGCGCACGAGCCGTGGCCGGTAGCCGACGAGCGTTACGTCGGTCAGGACACGGTGACCGCGGTCGTGCAGATCAAGGGCAAGATCCGCGCCAAGCTCGAGGTCTCGCCCGACATCGACCCGGCCGACCTGGAGAAGATGGCGCTCGAGGCCGTCGCCGACCGTCTCGGCGGCAAGACCCCGCGCAAGGTGATCGTCAAGGCGCCAAAGATCGTCTCCATCGTGCCTGCGGAGTGATCGAACCGGGGAAAGTCCGTTTTTCCGGCGTATTGTGGATAACCTGACCGTTCGACCACATACCCCGGTCTGACTGGACAAGATGCCCATGCATCCCTCACTGTGGATGCATGGGCATCTTGCATATCGATCAGGATTCGTCGGCGGACGGCGGCGAAGTGGCATCGCGTCGTCTCGGATCATTGAGCCATGCGATGCAGACACATCATCCACAAGCCGCATCCACGGATTCTGCGGCGCGAAACGGTGACGTATCCGTCGAATTGCATCCTCCGCCGCCTCCGAGCAGGCCGGATGCTCGGAGGCGAACCGATCGGATGCCACCACTCGGCATGCTTGCCGGCGTACGTTCATCGGACACCGCGCATGAGGAGCATCGTCTGCGGCGTGACCGGCCGCGGACGGCGTTCAAACCGATCCATGCGGCGACGGCGGTGCTGATACTTGCCACGATGCTGTGCGCCAGCCTGACCATGCTCGTCCGGCAAGCGATCCGTTACGAACGGGTACTGACCGATGCTCAGACCTCGTCCGTGGCATCCGGTTCGTCCGATTCGTCGTCCCGTACCGGAATCGGTGATGGAATGGATACGTCGGCCGGTGATGACACCCGATCAGACAGTCGTTCCTCCGACTCCGGTTTCGGTGTGCAGAATGACGATGTTGACGGAACGACGACAAATGGTGACGACGCCGAACAGAGCGGAGGCGAAACATCCATTGACTCGTCGGCGGCCGAACCGGCGCAACCCGTTCCCACCGATGATGGCAGAATCGATCTCAATACCGCGACGTCCGAGGAATTACAGACCGTCAAGGGCATCGGCCCGGTCACCGCCGAACGTATCCTCGCGCATCGTAAGGCGATCGGACGGTTCACCAGCGTCGACCAGCTGCTCGATGTCAAGGGCATCGGCACGAAAACCCTCGCCAAAATCAGAGACGAGGTGGCGGTGCGATGAACAGACGGATACGGCGCGGCCGAATTGTTTCGAACGGGCGGCATGGTGGATTGAGATCCGGCGGCCGCCGATACGGGAAAACAACTGCCGGCATTACGTCACACAGGGAGCAGGGGAGTCGCGACTGGCGCATGCTGCCCGTCGCGTTCGTCGTATGGATGACAAGTCTGGCCGTCCATCAGGCGTTCAACCTGTTCATGGGTTCCGACGCGCCGGACGTTCTATCCCTCGCCGTTCTCCTCCTTGCGATCCTTGTCGCCTGTTGTATCGCATACGCGTCCTCCCGTGCCGCTCTCACCGTGCTCATCGTCGCCGTATGCCTTTGCGGTATCAGCACCCTGTCCGTCGCGCTCGCCCAATGGCACGACCCCGCCACCCGGGCGGCACGTCGAACCGCCGAAACCGCAGTCATCGCAACCATGCGCATCATCACGCCGCCTACAGCTTCCACCTTACGTGACGCGGACTGCCAGACCGACGCGGTCCTGCGATCGTTGTCGGACGGTTCTGTCGCGCAATCCTCGCTCGCCTCCCTGCGCCTATTCGCATCCGGAACGGCATGCGCGCAACTCGCACACGGTTCCGTCATTCGCATCCATGGCGTCCTGCAACAGGCACGATACGGTAAACAGCCGCTCTGGCTGATCACCGAACCTTCATCTGGCATGCCTGAAACGATCCGTGCGCCGACCCTGCCGCGGCGAACGATCACAGTCATGCAGCAGTCGTTCTTCTCCGTCACCGAGCGGCTTTCCGACCAGGGACGCGTGCTCGTGCCGGGTCTGACGCTCGGCGTGCTCGGTCAGGATCACGTCAACATCGGCGACGGTGTATACGACAGGCAGCGTCATGCGCAATCACCGGTCGAGGAGGCGTATACCGAACTGGTCGAAGACAATTTCCGTCGATCCGGCATCATGCATCTCATGGCCGTCTCGGGAGGTCATTTCATGCTCGTCGCCGACCTGATCCGACGACTGTGCGCGCGGCTGCTCATGCCACGTCGGCTGGTCGCCGGTCTCGTGGCGGCCTCGTACCTGCTGCTTGCCGCGGCCATGTACCCATCCGATTCCGTGTTGCGCGCGCTCGTCATGGGATTGCTCGGCGCGGTGGCGCTGTACGTCGGTCGGCGTGGCCAGTCGGTGAGCGCGCTGAGCTGGACGGTGATCGGCGTATTGCTGGCCGATCCTACAATGGCGCGCAGCTACGGGTTCGCGCTGTCCTGCGCCGCCGTGCTCGGCATCGTGCTGTTCTCGCGGCCGCTCGGAACATGGATGGAATCCGTGATGCCGAAAGTGCTGGCTGAATCGCTGGGCATGACCGTTGCCGCACAATCGCTGACCCTGCCAATACAGATCCTCATGGAGCCTGAGCTCTCGCTTGCCTCCGTGCCGGCGAACCTGCTGGTCAGCCCGTTCGTCGGATTCGCGACAATGGCCGGTCTCGCCGCGCTGCTCGTCGCATGGGCAAGCCCGACACTGGGTTTCCTGCTCGCATGGACGGCATCATGTGGCACGCAGGTCATGGAACGCATCGCCGCATGGCTCGCCTCCGGTCGCTACGCCGTCATCGCATGGCCCGCCGACCCGTCCGGTGGACAAACATCCGGCAATCTGCCCGGCGCACTGCTCATGCTCCTTGCGGAAGCCATGCTCGTCGCCGTGCTCCTATACGGCGTCCGTCTCACCCGTCGCCTGAGCGATTCCTGCCCCGAGCTGCCTGGAAAGCCCTTTCGTCCGGGCCCGCGCACGCGCATCGCCCTCTGGTTCGCCCACACCAAGACGTTCCTTGAACGGGACTGGCGCCGGTAAGCGAATCGGCGACGGCATGATTCGTGGGCGAGGCAAACGAAAGCGGACGTCCGATCATCGCGGTCGAACGTCCGCTCACGCCGTTGACAACGCTGCTCAGTACTGGCCGGACTGGGAGGCGAGGGTCCACTGGTCGTTGAAGGCCTGGTGATCGCTCACTTCGGATTTGTCCTTGAGTTGGTACTTATCGATGGCCGTATCGCCATCGTCATCCCACGTCGAATCGACGAGCAGCCACGTGCCGTCGATGTCCACGTAATTCCACGCGTGACTGGCGGTGGTGCCGGTCACGGAACCGATCACCACTCGCGTGTCGAGCCCAGCGGCCTTGGCCAGCAGCTGGTAGGCGTACGCGTATGCCAGGCATACGCCCTTGCCGTCCACCATGCCATAGGCGCTCCATGCGTTCGGATACTGTTCGGAGGACTGCGAGGATTCGAACGCGCTGCCTTCGCCGTTCTTTCCGACGCTGTTCAAGGCATCGTAGTCATAGGTCATACGCGCTGCGAGGAACTGGTCTATCGCGATTGCTTTGTCCCGTGCGGAGCCTTGGAACCTGCCTTTTACGGAATCCACGAAATCAGCAATCTGCTGCTGACGTTTCGCGTAGTCCTGCGGATAGTGCACCCACATCACCGTCCGGTCGCCCTTCTTGCGCACGGTGTAAGACACGCCGGATGAATCGGTGCGTATATACGGGTTCTGGCTGATTACCTCATTCATCACGTCCGACGTGCTCACCTGATAGTCGTCCGTGGCGTAGTCGGTGATATCGATGACCTCGTGGCCGTTGAGAATGTTGTTGGCGAGGTACGTGCCGTATTCGGTCGACGCGTAGGTGAAGTACTGGGACTGTTTCGTGTCCGAGTCGATGTCCTTCGCGTCGTAACCGCTCCAGTCGGTATCGCCTCGCACCGCGTTGATGCGGTCGAGCACGCCGCCAGCCTTCGGCAGTGCTCGGAGCGCGGCCTGAGTAATCTGCGCGAATGCCTGGTTCAGGTCTCCCTCGTAGTACAGGGACCCGGAGTTGGTGATCATCGTTCCGGGGGCGGAGACGGTGAACCGCCAGCTGCTGGAGGAGTTCTCGTCGCGGCGTAGGTCGCTGAACGTGCTGGGAATCGGGGCGGTCGCGCCGTTGGCCATGGTCACGAACGTGTAGGCGTATGCCTGCATCGATTCGTCGGCCGTGTTCTTCTCGCCGAACGCGCCGCTCAGGCCGTAGAACCATTGGCTGACGCGAGCGTGCTCGGCCGTCGTCAGCGGGATCGACGGCACGATGCTGCTTGCGTCAACCGCGCGCCATCGGCCTTCATGCCCGTCCGCATCCACCGCGGTGACGATGAAGTACAGTTTGCCCGCCGAACCGGGATCGTACGAGCCGCCGGCCTGCTGCAGTATGTTCGCGCAGTATTCGTCCGTCGCGTTCTGGCAGGAATCGATCGCGTCCTGCCTCTCCACGGCAAGCGACTGGTAGGCCTCGTTCTGGCTGTAGACGGCGTCCGTGCCGTCGACGAGCTGGTGGCTTTTCGGCTTGTCGTAGTCCTTCGACAGCAGCGTGGTCGTCGTGGACGAGCCGATCTTCGTGACCGTGCTGCGCTCTTCGGCGAAGTAGTCGTCGCCGGGCTGGCCGACCTGCGGGGTGACGATGTAGGCGTACACGTTGTACGACTTCGCGCCCTCGAGCTTGCTCCACGAGATGTCGACGCCGCCCTGCGCGTTGACGGTGGGCGTGATGCCGTTCACGGGGGAGAGCTGTTCGACATCGGTCGGATTGACGACCTTGAAGAACTGGACGATCGGCTTGGCGAGTTTCGAACCGTCCTCGCCCATGTACTGCACGTAATAGTAGCCATCGGACGGCAGGAATCCGTGATCGCTGCCGATGTCGTCGTTTCCGTCGCGCAAGTACTCGGGGATGTCCATCTCGCCGCCGACGTCGATGACGCCGTTGCCGTCCTTGTCGCTTTCCGGCATGCCGGCGTTCGCGCTGGTCGGGACCGGCACGGACAGCGCGGCGTCCTGATAGACCTTCGCGCAGTCGAATGTCGTCATGTCGGCGCCCTTGAGTTTGAACACCCAGTAATCGTCCGGGACGACCGAGGCCTTGCCCTTGAGCGTGATGCGGAACTCGTGGTAGATATCGACCGCGATCGGGTCCCTCAACTCGTACTTGGATGCCGGCAGGGCGCTGCCGTACGCTTGTTCGGCCGTGGGCAGCGATGCGGACTTGTTATCCGAATGGGAGTTTGCAACGAACAGGCCGCCGATGACGCACGCGATGACGGCGAGGACCGCGATCAGTATGAACGGCCACTTCCTCCTGCGCTTGCCGTTGGCGCCCGGTCCGGTCGGCTGCGGCTGCGCGGGGAATGGATACGGCTGGCCGGGATACGGCTGCTGGTTGGGATGCTGCGGTTGCCGGTACGGCTGTTGCGATTGAGCCGGGTAAGGTTGCGGCGGATATGGTCCCGCCGGGTTCGCGGCCGACTGCGGTTGTGGTTGTGGCATGGGCTGTGACTGATGCTGCCCAGCGTATGGTGCCTGATACGGCTGACCGACAGGTGCCGGATACTGTTGCCCGGCCGGTTGCGGGGACGAGAACTGTTGATACGGCTGCTGCGGATGATATTGAGGTTGCTGTGCGTCACCGTTGTCCGCGGTGCCGCCGTTCGGCTGTTGTGTCATGGTGGAAACCCCTTTGTTCGCTTGCGCGTCATTGTCAGCATCATCCTACCCGTCCAAGGCCGGGCCTCCACGGATTTGGCCCTGGTGTTGTCCAACGTTGCGGCGAGATTGGGGAGCATGGCAAACAAGGCAGGCAAGAACGCGCCGTTCACCATCGTGTTCGGCGGCGACCCGTATCTGAACGGGCAGACGGTGCGCGATCTGCGGCAGCGCGCGCGGCAACGCCGTCCCGATGCGGAGCTGATCGAACTCGACGCCGGCGACGCCGACCGCTACGAGTTCGACGAGGCGGTCGGCCCGTCGCTGCTTTCGGACACGGCGATCGTGACCGTGACCAACCTGCAGAACGCCGACGACAAACTCGCCGACGCGATGATCGCCTACTGCAAGGAGGCATGCGCCGACCCGAAGAACGCCAGCATCGTCATCTGCCAGCACGAAGGCGGCATGAAAGGCAAGCGTGTCGTCGACCAGCTCGAGAAGGCCGGCGCCCGCAAGGAGACCGTGGCCGATCTCAAAAAGGCCGATGCGAAGCTCAATTTCACGATCGGCCGGTTCGAACGCAACCATCGGCGCGTCGACCCGGCCGCGGCCCAGCAGCTCGTCGCCGTGCTCGGCGAGAAAACCGGCGAACTGGCCGCCATGTGCGACCAGCTGTGCTTCGACTTCGACGACGACCCGATTGGTCTGAACCGCGTGAACCAATACCTGACCGCCAACCCGCAGGTCACCGGCTTCGCGGTCGCCGACACGGCCGTCGCCGGGCGCACCGCCGAGGCGATCATCCAGATGCGGTCCGCGGTCGAGCAGGGCACCGACCCGATCGCGCTCATCGGCGCGCTCGCGATGAAGCTGCGTTCGATGGCGAAGGCGTCGGCCGTGCGCTCGGGCGTGATCTCGCAGGCCGAGGCGAAGATGAACCCGTGGGTGCTCAAGAACGCGCAACGCCAGCTCTCCGGATGGACGTCGGACGGCATGAGCCGGTGCATCCGACTGCTCGCATGGGCGGACGAGCAGAGCAAGACGAACGGCGGCGACCCGGTGTATGCGCTCGAACGCTGCCTGACCGCGATCAGCAGGAAGGGAAGGGAATCATGAACGACACGAGTCGAAGCATCACCATCGACGTACCCACCGACGACGACATGCGCGCGCTGGGGGAGCGGGTCGCGCGGCAGGTGCACGGCGGCGACGTGCTGTTGCTGTCTGGTCCGCTCGGCGCGGGCAAGACCACGTTCGCGCAAGGATTCGGCCGGGGGCTGGGCATCGGCGAGCCGATCGTCTCCCCGACGTTCACCATCGCCCGCGAACTGGACGGCCGGTTCCCCGACGGCGCACCGGCGCATCTCGTGCACGTCGACGCATATCGGCTCGGCGGCAGCGCGTACGCTCCCGGTCAGGACGCGATCGGCCGGCTGCTCGACGAATTGGAGTCGCTCGGACTCGACGAGGAACTCGAGGATCCGAGCGCGAACACCGTGATCCTTATGGAGTGGGGCGAGCAGATGGCCGCCGCGCTCGCGCCGCAGCGGCTGGAAATCCACATCGACCGGCCGCTGCGGTCGTCTGGCCATGATCCGGCAGGAGATGGCGACGCGGACGACGAGCTGACCAGCGACGGCACGCGCGTGGTCACGCTGGTGCCGGTCGGCGCACGATGGGATTCGTGGACGATCGACTAACGGATAAGGGATGCGGGACTCCTTGTTGTAGACTCGCTACAGGTTTTTCGGACGCATCGTTCGGGATCAGTCACGATCAAGGAGAGACACGCATGGGCTGCACGCTGGTGATCGACACGTCGTACGGTTCGACCGTAGGTATCGTGGGACGCGAACCGATCGTCGAAACCGACTCGCGCACCCACGTCGAACGACTGCAGGTCAACATCGCGCGGGCGATCGACGACGCGGGGCTTGCGCCGTCCGACATCGAAACGATCGTCGTCGGCATCGGTCCGGCCCCGTTCACCGGCCTACGCGCCGGCATCGTCACGGCCAAGGCCCTCGCGTTCGCGACCGGTGCGAAGCTCGTCGGGCAGAACGTGCTCGAACCGCAGCACGAGATGCTGGCCGCCGTCATGGGCGGGCATGATATGTTCGCCGGCGTCGACTTTCTGGTCGGACTGCCACGGCTCGTGCCGGCCGGCGTGTCAGGGAATCCCGACGATACGGCCGCGCGGACAGGGGACGCCGAACTTGATCGTCACGTCACCCTGTGCGTGAACGACGCGCGACGCAAGCAGCTGTACTTCACGCTCATCCACGGCACGATCAGCATGCCCGATGATGAGGCCGACGGCAGTCGCTGGATCGGCATGGACATCGACTATCCCGAACGGATCGTCGAACGCGTGCATGACGTGATCGACGAGCGTTCTGAACGGGATGGCGTGCGTTACATCGTGGACGTGGCCGGTCACGGCGCGGCCAAATATGCATCCGCGTGGACTGGTCTTGGCGACGCTCTCGGATCGGTCGTCGACGGTTCGATACTGGACGCCGGAACGGACGGCGTGGCGCTGTTCTCGGCGATCGCACTGTCGCGCGAACTGCGCGGTGATAAGAAAGTGCCGGTCGAACCGCTGTACCTGCGCCGACCGGACGCGGAGATCCCCGCGCCGCTCAAGCACGTGCTCAACCATGCCGGCGCGGAAAGGACCGCCTGATGCTCGTATCGTTGGACGAACTCGACCGCGAAACGGCCGTCGCCGCGGTGCGTGCGCTCGAGGTCGAACTGTTCGGCAGCCACGCGTGGAGCGAAACGTCGATACGGCAGGAACTCGACGCACCCGCGCGCACGTACGTGTTCGACGTTGCGGACGAGCGGAAGGGCGGCACGATACAGCCGGACGATGTGCGCGGATTCGCCGGCTACTGGTACGACGGCGACGACGCGGAGATCATGGACGTCGGCGTCGGCAAGGCACACCAGCGGCAGGGGATCGCGGCCGCGATGATGACCTGGCTGATCGGGCGGGCTGGCGAACAGGGCGCACGGCGCATCCTGCTGGAAGTCAGCGTCGTCAACGATCCGGCCATCGCGCTGTACCGCCGATTCGGATTCGAGAACATCGGACTGCGCAAACGGTACTACCAGCCCGAAGGCATCGACGCGCACGTCATGGCACTGGACCTGGAACCGCACGTCGTCGGCTTCCAAAGCGCACACGATGCGGACGCAAGCCATCTTGACACGGAGCATACGGAACGCACGAACCACGAGGAGACGATATGAGCGAACCGATCGTACTGGGCATCGAATCGACCTGCGACGAAACCGCCGCGGCCATCGTACAGGGCCGCACCCTACGCTCCAACGTCGTCGCCTCATCCATGAACGAACACGCGCGATACGGCGGCGTCATCCCCGAAATCGCCTCCCGCGCGCATGCCGAAGCGTTCGTGCCGTGCGTCTCGCAGGCGCTCGCCGACGCCGGGCTGGAACTGTCGGACGTGGACGCGATCGCCGTGTCCGCCGGGCCGGGCCTCGCCGGATGCCTCGCGGTCGGCGTGTCGGGCGCGAAGGCGCTCGCATGGGCGGCCGGCAAGCCGATCTACGGCATCAATCATGTGATCGGGCATATCGCGGTCACGCAACTGCAGTTCGGCGCGTTCCCGCCGGACACGCTTGCGCTCATCGTGTCGGGCGGTCACACGTCGCTGCTGCATGTCGAGGACGTGGCGCGGCGCATCGACGTGGTCGGCACCACGCTCGATGACGCGGCGGGGGAGTGCTTCGACAAGGTGGCGCGGCTGCTCGGCTTCCCGTACCCGGGTGGCCCGCACATCGACCGGCATGCGCAGCACGGCGATCCGAAGGCCATCCGCGTGCCGCAGGGACTGACGCAGGGCAAGGCCGGGGCCGCGCACCCGTACGATTTCAGCTTCTCGGGCGTCAAGACCGCCGTGGCCCGCTGGATCGAGGAACAGCAGGCGGCCGGGCGTGAGATCCCGGTGGACGACGTGTGCGCGTCACTCGCGGATTCGGTGGCGACCGTGCTTGCACGCAAGGCGATGCGTGGATGCGAGCAGTACGGGTCGAAGTCGCTGATCGTGGGCGGCGGATTCTCCGCGAACTCGCAGCTGCGCGCCAAGCTGCTCGAATACGGCGAGCGTTGCGGCGTCGAAGTGCGCATCCCGCAGATCAAGCTGTGCACCG
Organism: Bifidobacterium sp. SO1; assembly: GCF_018555335.1. NCBI lineage: Bacteria > Bacillati > Actinomycetota > Actinomycetes > Bifidobacteriales > Bifidobacteriaceae > Bifidobacterium > Bifidobacterium sp. SO1. The sequence continues at coordinate 297,633 of NZ_JAFEJR010000002.1, forward strand.
ACAACGGCGCGATGGTCGCCATGCTCGGCGTGAATCTGGTCGAGGCCGGCGTGGCCCCGTCCGCGCCCGATTTCGCGATCGACTCGGCCATGCCGCTGACCAAGATCAGCATGTAGCCCGTTGTCGGGCGCGGCGGTCTGCCTTCGCGGGCGCTTTGGCCGGGTGTAGAGGCCGCCCCCCACTGAGACTCGCAAGCCCGACTCTGGCATCCGCCGCCCGGGCTTACGGCCGCTGTCGCACCCCGTACCGGCCGTAAGCCCGGGAATGAGCATCTCGTCGTACCAATGGTTCCACTCTTCCGAGCTCACGGCCGTTCCCGGCTATGAAACCGGCGAACCCAGGAGGGTTGTTGGTTTTGCAGGTTCTCTCCCGGGCTTACGCCCGTTTCGGAGGCGATGGCCGGCCGTATGCCCGGGAGAGAACCGGGGCGATGCCTCCTCCCGGGCATACGGCCGGTTTGAAGACCTGATTCGGCCGTATGCCCGGGGACGATGTTGGCTTGCGGATCCCCTCCCGGGCTTACGCCCGTTTTGTGGACGGGAACCGGCCGTATGCCCGGGAAGTTGACGGAATGTACTGGGTTTAACCCAATGCATGGATAGCAAGAGGCCTCGGAACATGAGTTCCGAGGCCTCAAATAAGCTCCTGCGGCTGGGCTTGAACCAGCGACCGTCCGATATACAGTCGGAATCTGACGAAATCGGCTTCTACAAGGCAGCAAACGGCGAGAGTCAGGATGAAGACACTAGGACGGTATGGTTCACCGTATCGAGTCGGTTCGTCACGATGCTGTACGCGATCTGGGGTTTGAGTCTTTCATCGTCGTGCGCATGCTGCGCCGAACACGAGTGACCGGCCTGGAATAGCATTGCTTCCGGGAGGTGATGGGGTTACATCACCTCCCTTTTTCTATGCGAAGGAGCATGCGAATGAATTACTGGAGTACCCGCCGAAACTGCGCACACGTCGAACCTCGCGACGACTGGCAAGAACCTCTTGAGCAATGGATCGAATGGCAGCGGGCACTGGGCCGATCCAAGGAGACGATGCGCACGCGCTGGTACCAGATAAACCGGTTCTCCAGAAAGGTCGATAAACCGGTAGCCGACGTGACCGGCGACGATCTGATCTTCTACATCGCCGATATGGGCACCGAAGGACGGCGTGGCATGCGCAGCTGCATCAAGAGCTTCTACGATTGGGCCGTGCAGCACGGGATCGCGTCACGCAACCCGGCAGACGAAGTGCCGACCATGCCCATGTCGCTGCCGTCCGGCCAGATATGCCCCGAGGACCACATCGAACAGGGCATCGCCAGTCCCGAGGAAGACACGAGGCTCGCCGTCATGCTCGGCGCGTTCTGCGGCCTACGCAGAGCCGAGATGACCCGGATCAATCTCATGAGCGACCTACAGGAAACCCCGAACGGACTGCTGCTGCTCATCCACGGCAAAGGCAACAAGGAACGCACCATGCCGGTCCCCGCACGTCTGGCGGCCGTGCTGCGCAAACGCGAAGGCATGTGGCTGTTCCCCGGAACCGTAGGCGGCCACTGCGGCGTCGATTACGTCGCAAAACGCATCAAACGAGCCACCGGCTACCCCTCGCACAGTCTCCGTCGAAGGTTCGCGACCGTCTCCTACTACCGCAACGGCTGCAACATCGTCCTCGTAAGCCGCATGCTCGGCCACGCCAACATCGCCACCACCATGCGCTACATCGGACTCGTACAGGACGAGATGCGCAACGCGGTCGAATCAGCAACCAGAACAGACCTCATCATCACCAGACCCGCCAACCCGATCGTCGGCACGGATATCGTCGCCTACGACATCAACACGGCAAGAATCGGCATGACACACCTATCAACGGCAGAACGCGAATAGTGCATTAACACACCATTCGCGTAAGGCAAATGAGAAAATAAGCCGCTTGCAGCGGGGGCAAATTGATTAAAAAGCAACTTTTGCCCCCGGAAAAGGACATGACGTGTCGTCGCGTCCGCGAGAACACTATTGCGGCGACTTCGGCCAATCAAATACTGATATGCCAAGACGGCTACCGCTCATCATGGATGTACGCGGGCTGGACGTCGATATACGAGCCGACTTCAGACTGCCGCCGCTGCTCGCGTTCCCACGCGAGACGTTCCCGCACCCGCTGCTCATACTCGCGTTCCTGCTCCAACCGCTGCATCTCCATCGCTCGACGCTCGGCACGCGTCGGACGGTCAAGAAACCACTGAGTCAGCAATATCAAGAACACGCACGCAGCGATTGTTCCCACACTGCCCCAAAACACCGGAGCGAAATCGCTTTTCGTGTGGTCATAACCGAACCACGCCAGAAGAGCAAGGATAAGGGCGAGGCCGCCGACCACGGAAGCGATCCTGTTCAGCAGCCACGCGATCGTACGCAACGGATGCGTGATCAGGCCGACGGCCAAGGCCAGCACCGCCAGCGCGACGGCGATCAGCGCCATGACGATCATGAACACAAGCTCGAAAGCGAGAAACACGGGCATGACAACTCCTTCGTCCCATAACTTCTCTGTTGTCCATCAATACTAACCGGACAACACTACAACTCTACGTGAATAGTGTGTTTATACACAATTCGCGTACACTGGTGAACATGAGACAAGCTGAAGCGATCAGAATTCTCGACTACTGGGACCGGCGTCGGCATTACGTGTACAAGAAGACCGACCTGCGAAAGCTGTTCAAGGAACCCGAGGAGACGTTCAACGACACCCTCGACCGTCTCGTGAAGGCCGGCATCCTCGAACGGCCCGCCCGCAACGTCTACGTCTACCCGCTGGGCAAACGCTACGGCGACACGCTCGATCTGATCGCCCGCACGCTGCGACGCGGCGAACTCACCTATGAGAGCCTGGAAAGCGCATTGAGCATGTACGGTGTCATCAGCCAGATTCCCGTCGACCGCCGCACCTATTCCACCACCGGCCGATCCGGCGAATACGTCACCCGGTACGGCGTCATCGAATTCACCCACACCAGCCTGCAACCATCGCAGTTCCTCGGCGAGCTGCGATATCCCGAAGGCCGCGACCTGCCGGTCGCATCAAAGGCGCTGGCATGGCGCAACCTCAAAGCAACACGACGCAACCTCCACCTCGTCGACATGGAAGCGATGGACGACCCGGATGCATGAAGACATTAGAGGGTGAATTCTTGTTGACCCGGAAACGGGTATACGTATATAATTAAATATATATACGTACAGTGATGGGAAAGGCGTCGACATGAGCAAGCTCACCCTCAGCATCGATGAACAAGTCATCGAGAACGGCAAGAAATACGCGCGCAAACAAGGACGCACGCTGTCTTCCATCGTGGAGGACTACCTGCAAACATTGGGCAGCGAAACAAGCGGGGCGAACCTTTCATCGCCGGTGCGCGCCCTTATGGGCATCGGCAGCGGTCCGGCCGACGAGAACGACTACAAGCGTCACCTTCTGGAGAGGAACCGATGACACGGCTGTTGATCGACACGAACGTGTTCCTCGACGTGATCCTGGAGCGCGGGACGCTGTGCGAATCGTCAGCGCCCGTTCTCGACCTATGGTCCCGCCCCGGCTATGAACTGCTCATGCCGGCGCACTCGGCCGCGACCATAGCCTATATCGTCGAATCGAACAAGGGACGTGACAAGGCAAGGCAGGCGTTGTCGCTGTGCCTCGGCATCGCTCATGTGGCGGCCTTGGACGAGACCGCCATCCTGCGCGGACTATCCTACGATTTCAAGGACACCGAGGACTCCTTCATCGCGGCGATCGCCGAACGCGAACAGGCGGACGCCATCATCACGAACAACGTGAAGGACTTCACCCTTTCGCCGGTGCCCGCAGTCACGCCGGCCGAATACCTCGCCCGCCTCGCAGCAGAATGACCGTCCATCCAAAAGGAATCGAAACCGATGAAGATCATAAATTTCGAGAGCAGCCCCCTGTCCTACCGGTATTACGGCGGTGACGCCGGACGAAAGGTCGGAGTCGTGTACGACGGAGCCGACTGGATGCTGAAATATCCAGGACCCACGCGCAACATGCAAGGATCGGTGCCCTCATACACTTCGGCACCGCTTTCCGAATACCTCGGATCACATGTCTATGAGATGCTGGGCATTCCCGTACACGAAACGACGCTCGGCATCCGCGATGCCCGAATCGTATGCGCATGCCGTGATTTCGTAGCGGACGGCACCCGTCTGGTCGAATTCCGCGATCTGAAAAACTCCCTTTCGGACGACGAACCCGGCTTCTCCGACGCCCCATCCTCCGGCCGCAGCGTCATCCTCGCAGACGTACGAGCCGCCATCAACCGGCACCCGCTGCTGCATGAAATACAAGGAGTCAACGAACGATTCTGGGACATGTTCGTAGTCGACGCGTTCATTCGCAACATCGACCGGAACAACACCAACTGGGGCGTGCTCACAGGCAACGGGCAGCCGCGACTCGCGCCGGTCTATGACAATGGCAGCAGCTTCTTCAACAAGCGCACGCCACGCGCCATAGCGGAGCACCTACATGATCCCGACCTGCTGCGGCGAGACGTGCTCGACGTGCGATCCTGCTACCTCAACGATGCAGGGCGGCCCATCGCACCTCTGAAGTACATAAGCTCCTTGCAAGACGACGACTGCAACCAGGCGCTGGATCGGTTCATGGCCGCATTCGACCCGCACAAGTTCGATGAACTGCTCGACTCGATCCCGGAACAATCGCTCGGCATAACCATCTGCACCGACGAATACCGCGAATACCACCGACAAGTCATCCACCAACGGTACGAAAGCGTATTCGTCCCCGCGTTCGAGAAGATGCGCTCACAACGCAGCGCAGAACCGCAAGAACCTCAGCAAGCTCGCGGTGGGCAGAAAGTCCGAGTGCTTTCCTCCATCAAAGAACGAGCCGAACGCCGCGCGCAAACATCTCAGACCGCCGATCAGAAAACCAGAGGACCGCGTAGCGCAATCCGCTAATCCAAAGGCGCGAGAAACGAAACGGGATAATGCGCAGCATCATCCCGTTTCCATATGAAGAAGACCGAAGCGAACGTGATATCAACTTGCCGATTCAGTCATCTCGGCAAGTTTCCGGGTCGCTTCCCAGTCGCGAAGGAACGCACGCATCGATGATGATAGTTCATCGGCGATACGGGATGGAGCAGCATCCTTAAGACGAATGTAGACATTAAGAGCCTGACCCAACGCGGCAACCTTGTCGTCTTCATCGAAACACATGTTAAGCTCACGCTCAATCATTCGTCCAACCTCGAAAAGACGTCTATCGTGCGCCTTGCGCAAGCGTGTGCGCTGACGTGCGAGGATCTGCTGTCGTCGAGCTTTTAATCGTGTCTCTTTTTCCTGAAGACGTTCTAGCTGTCCCGATAGTTTCTCAATTTCCGAACTCGTCATTTAACCCGAATATCCCTTCAGTACTGCGGCTGCGAGGCATACGAATAAGAAGCCGGCGAATCGTCGGAACGATTCGTCAAAAGACCAGATGCATCTTCGGGAACCACAGCATCGACTGATTCATCAACGGACTGTCCGTCCGTCGAATCGTCTTTCTTTCCCTGACGCTCCTTGCGACTCTTCGGCGGCCATACGGCGGCTTTCTCTCGCGAGGTCATCTGCAACGCCTCGGCGATGTACGAGCGGCTGATCGATTGTTCCTTCTCCAGCGTGGCGGCAGCGGTACGGAACTCATCGATCGCATACCGCATATCGTCCAACTGCACACCCAATTCCGCCAACGCGGCACGCCGTTGCTTCAACGCCTCGAACTCGGCTTCAAGCGCATCCGCAGCGAGCTGACGCATCACCTTGTTACGTTCCCTAGGCTTCGACATGATCGGTCCTCCTGTCCAAAAACTCGTATCGACAGAAGCACCATAACCAGCGGCAACACAGGTTTTGGACGGACATTATCGAAAGCAGCCAAGCTAACGGCGGAGCAAGCGAACGTGTTCTGTGTCCGTCCAAAAAACGCGGGTCTGGAACGAATCTGGAATGGAACAGCATAGGAAGATTCGTGCAGAAGGAGACTCGCAATGAGACTCGTGATCGCGGAGAAAAGATCGGTCGCCCTAGCCATTTCGCAGGCGCTCGACCCGAACCCGCAACAGTCGGACGACTACATCCAGGCAGACGGAAACCTTGTCTCGTGGGCGCAGGGCCACTTGGTCGATCTGACCGAACCCGACGGGTACGAACAATGGTCGGACCCGCATTGGTCAATGGACCAACTGCCCATCATCCCGCAGCAGTGGAAGTGGAAGATTAGAAGCGAAAAAGGAGCCGGCAGCCGCTACCGTACGCTCGTTTCTCTCATGCGCCGACCGGATGTCGACACGCTCGTCAACGCGTGCGATCCCGACCGTGAGGGCGAGGGAATCTTCCACCGCATCGTCGCCCATTCCGGCATCCACAAGCCCGCATTACGCCTATGGGTCGCCAGTCTGGATGAACGCGCGATCCGCAGCGCGTGGCAGGGCATGAAGCCAATTCACGACTATCAGGGACTGGCCGCCGCATCCGACGCGCGGGCCAAGTCCGACTGGCTGATCGGCATGAACGCGACACGTGCCTACACACTCACATACCGCCAACGATTGAACGTCGGACGCGTGCAAACGCCCACGCTCGCGATGATCGTCGCGCGCGACGAACAGATCGCCGGCCACAAGCCGACATTGTTCTGGACCGTGATCGCGGACATGGGCGGATGGCATCTCACCAGTCCCAGGATCGACAGCCAGGCCGTCGCGGAAAACCTGTGTGCCGAAGCCGAAAACGGCGTCTTCCGCATCCTCAAGACGGAACGAAAGACCGTGCACGACAAGCCGCCACGACTGTACGATCTGACCTCGTTGCAGAAGGACATGAGCCGTCTTCACGGCATGACCGCAGCAGCCACACTCGCCGCGCTACAGCACTTGTATGAACTGAAGCTCGCGACCTATCCGCGCACGGACAGCCAGTACATCACCGGCGACGACCTGCCCATGCTGCAACAGCTGACCGGCTCGCAGCGACTCGTGCAAGGCTTCGTGGACCGGCACACGCTCACGCCCGCGCCCCGGCTTGAGCTGACCGTCAACGACGGCAAGGTCGCCGGGCACACGGCGATACTGCCCACGTTGCAACTCGACGGCAGCAAACTCGCCGGCCTGACCGACGGCGAACGCCATGTGGCCGTGCGAATCGTGCGCCGCATGTGGGAGGCGATCGGCGACGACCACACGCATCTCGTCACCACCGTGGAAGCGCAACTCGACGGCGACGACGACATGATCTGGACCAGCAGATCGGACGAAACGATCACGCCGGGATGGAAGGGCATCAGCCCCGAGCCGGCAGCCGCAACGGAAGAAAACAACGATGAAACCGACCCTGTGCGTTCGGTCATCCCGGCGAATCTCACCGACGGCATCGCCACCAGACCGATCGGTCCCGTGACCGTCAAGCAGGGAGAGACGAAACCGCCGAAACCATACACCGAAGCCACCTTGCTGTCCGCGATGGAACACGCCAGCCGAACGCTCGAAGACAAAGACCTCAAGCACGCCCTGGACGACGACGCGTTGCATTCCGGAGGCATCGGCACGCCGGCCACGCGAGCGGGCATCATCGAACAACTCGTGTCCGGCCGTTACGTCGAACGCAAGGGCAAGCAGCTGCGATCCACCGACAAGGGACGGCTGCTCATCTCGGTCGTCGCGCCGGAACTCAAGGACGTTGCGCTGACCGCCCGATGGGAACAGACCCTTACCGACCTCGCGGAGTCCCGCGACAATATCGACGGTATCGAACGGGACTTTCTCGCACAGGTCGCGTCGTTGTGCGAAGCAATTCCCGAAAAAGCCGAAGCATCACTCGCACACGTCCCACGTCCCGCGCAGACGGACAAGGAATCGTTCGGAGTATGCCCGCGATGCGGTAAACCGGTCATCAAGACCGGCAGCCTATGGCAGTGCTCATCGAACAAAAGCGAGAAGACCGCAGACGGCGAATGGAAACAGACCGAGGGTTGCGGCTTCAAGATTTTCGGCACGCTCAGCGGCAAGAAACTCACCGACGCAACCATCCGCAAACTGCTCGCCGGCAAACAGACGCGAGTATCCGGCTTCGTCAGCAAACGAACAGGAAAGGGCTTCGACGCGATCCTCGCGATCGATCCCGAACGCGGCGTACGCATGCAATTCGACCGATGAAAGGAACCGACACCATGACCAGCGAAAACGAACTGTGGGAACCCGCAAAAGACGTCAAGAACTTCTTCCCGCCCGACTTCTGGGAAACCATGAACGACGGCCCCGTCGTCAAGCCGAAGATCAACAACAACCAGTCGAACTCGGAGCGGAACGAGGAGGATAAGACCGCCAAGAAGCTGTCGTTCTTCCGTCGCGGCTAGTCCAACTCTGTTGGGATAAGAGTCGTGCCCTCTTGCAGGGTGCGACTCATTTCCCGTCCCATGCGATCCCATTTAATCTTGAAAGCGATCTGCGCACCGCGATCGAAGGGACGTACCTCATCCCGTTCGTCCATCATCACACGGCGTCGTTCCGCCCACAGTTGCGCCGAACGATCGTCGCCATGTCTGCGTGCCCCGTTCTCCAACGCGACCATGTATCCACCGGCCTGAGTGCCGGATTCATAGAAGATGTCATAGAGCACAGTATCGCTCACATCAGCCAGAGTGAGCCTCTGCGCATCGAGATACGCGATGTCGACTTCCGCCGGCGCGGCCGGCGTCGAGGTGCCGTTGGCAAGCGTTCCGGAATCCTTCGTGATAGCAGGCATACCGTCCTCCAATCCTTTTTGAGAGATGCTACGCGAACAGGGTCACTGAGCAGATCGTATGAAGAAAGTCAAAGTCGCGCAACAAGACATATGAACCACGCCGTGACCGACTCCATTCCTCGATGCATAACGAAAATGTCCGGCCGAAGAACGCAGCGAAAACGATGAAATGGAGATAACGAAAACGACCCACCCCACAGGGGCGGGAATGTCGTAGCAAGCATAGCCGGTGTACGTACACCGGCGCGACGCCCACATGGGCGTCGAAACGAACGGCGGGACACCCGCACCCGATAAGGAAGGACGAACGACAGTGGCATGGAAAGGCAACCGATCACGCCGAATCAGAAAGTCCGTGACATTCAGCGAGAGCGAGTGGCGGTGGGTCGATGATTCGCGCAAGGTCGAGAACCGTATGCGCGTCGAGGCTGGGTTGCCGACGATCGGCTGGATGGCGTGGGCGCGGCGGCGCATCATGACCGCGCAGGCCGTCGAGGTGCATGTGCCGGCGAACATCAACGCGGTATCGGCTCAGCTTGCTCGCATCGGCAACAATGTTAACCAGATCGCGCACGCGGTCAACATCAGGCAGCGGGCCGACCATGACGATCTCATGCAGGTGCAGCAGCAGCTCGAACGGATCGAGGGCATCGTGGCCGGCATGGCGCGCAACGCGACCGACGAGTCGGAGGGACTGCCGTGGCGTACGTGAAGGTCGGACAGATCAAGGTCACGCTGGACAAGGCTGTCGCCTACATCACGAACCCCGGCAAGACGATGGACTACCGGCTCGTATCCACGAACACCGGCAACGAGGTAAACGACTCGAAGGGCATCGCCGAAACGTTCATCCGCAATATCGAACACACCAAAGGAGGCGCGAAAAGGAACAGCGCGGTGCTTGCACACCACATCATCCAATCGTTCTCGCCCGACGACGAACTGACGCCCGAGGAAGCGCACAGTCTCGGCGTGAGGTTCGTGCGCGAGCTGACCGGCGGATGCCATGACTACGTGATCGCCACGCACGTCGACAAAGGACATCTGCACAACCACATCCTTGTATGCCCGACGAACAACCTGACGCACCGCAACATGCGCGTGCAACGCAACACGCTCGCGTATTGGCGTGGGATCAGCGACCAACTGTGCCGGGAAAACGGATTGAACGTCATCGACCAGCGCCGCGCACGACCAGCACCGCAACTGAACGAACTGTATCTGACCGCCAAGGGCGTCAGTCGCAAGGACAATCTCCGCGCGATCATCGACCAAGCGTGCGCGAAGGCGATGACGTTCGACCGTTTCATCGAGAAGATGAACGACTATGGGATCGAGGTCACGGTACGTGGCCGGCATCTCACGTTCACTGAGATCGAGACCGGACGCAAGATGCGAGACGACAAGCTGGGAGTGAACTACAACGAACTGTCGATCATGAGCAAGCTCGACCGGCACACGCTCAACGTCGTCTCGTTCAACCAGGCGATGATCGCGGAACGCGGCGGCGGCAAGATCAAGGTCTGGCTGCCGAACACGCAACGGCAACTGCTGCTGACGATACCCGTTGACCGTCTCGTACGTGACGGCAAGACGTGGAGAGCCTACCTTCCCGACGACGCCAAACAGGTACTCACCGATCCGAACGGCATGAACGTGAAGACCATTCCGTGCGACGACCTCTATCAATGGTTCTCACGTCCGGGAATTCGCATCGCCGACTACGTGCAGCGCCACATCGATTCCGCGGCGCACCGCAGCCTGCACGGCCGTCTGAAGGAAGAAGCGATCGCATGCGACCGGCTCGCGGAAAGCCTGGACGAGCTGCACGCGCTCGGCCAGGTGCTCGACGCCGGCACGACGCGCATGGACATGATCGATGACCTCACTGTGAAAGTCGGACAAGGAGCGGCGAGAATGCAATCGCTCATCGTCGCCATCGCCGACGCCGCCGACCGCAACGACACCGTGACCGTCAGCCAACTCGAAACCCAACTCGATGAAGAGCGTGCAGCCACGGACCGCGACGCAAGAGACGTGCTCGCGCTGCAACGCATCCTCGAACGCGACCAGCAGAAGAACGACGACGAACAACAACGCAAACGTCGGGAAAACGTCCGTCCAAAACCGCGCAGAAACGCGGGAAGGTGAAATCGAGGCCGCCTATCGGCCGGCCTCTTTCACCTTAACAGGAAGGAGAGCCTATGGCGGCGGAAGAACAGGCACAGGACTACGCGATCCGCGCATTCGAGGGCGGGGCGCGCATCAGCGTGGAAGTCGGCAAATTCTTGGGGTCGAAACTGTTCCAGCTGTTCGGACTCGGCATCAAGGTCGCCGCGAACGTGATACACGACATCCGTCATAGCGGACAGGTCAGCGCCAAAACGTTGCAGAAGGACAACACGTCGCTCAAGGTCGAGGAAATCGGCGTCGAACAGAAGAACAGCATCGTCCGCGAACTTAAGAAGCAAGGCATCGCGTTCCATATCGAGCGGGATAAGACCACCGGCAAAATCTATCTGCATTTCTCCGGCAACGATGCGGACGAGGTTCGCCACGCCGTCGACAAGATCGTCGCCCGACTCAGCCAGGAAACCGAACGACGCGAACAGCGGCAGTCGCAAACTGAGCCGGAGAGGACGGAGCCGGCGGAACATGGCAACGAGCCACAGTCGCAAACCCAAGAAATGCCGTCTACGCAACAGAGGGAACAGCCGGCGACCGAGGAAATGCCGACCGTCGAGCAATGGGACCGGGATTCGCCCGACAATCCCGGCTTCGACTTCACGACCGTCGACATCGATCCCAATGCCGCGATCATCGCCGCATCATTGGCGGAACGTGGCGTCCAGTTCCGACAGGAACGAATCAACGAGCACACGCAACGGTTCACCTACCCAGCCAACCAGGCGACCAAGGTCGCGCAGATGCTCGAAGACCTCATCGACCGCACGCCGAACCTCGATTGGAACCGTGTCAACACGCCCAACGAGGCCGACCGGCGAACAGCGGAAACCCGCGAGCCGGAACGCGACGCCGATATCAATAAGACGGAACCAACGCATCGCAAGACCAAGGCCGAAACCATCCAAAACATCAAGCAGCGCGCACAGCAGCGCGTCGAACAATCCAAGGGCGCGCCGAAGCAAACGCATTCACGCACCCGGTAAACACAAGCAAAGGAGCAATCATGGCACAGGCACCGGTGCCGGCGCAGGACAACGCGCAATGGATCAAAACCAATCTCATCGACAAAGACCCGACGCAAAGCGCCGCCGTCGAACAACTCGCGGGCCAATGGGTCAACCACGGCATGCCCCGCGACGGAAAACTACGCGACGCGACGATAGTCATCGTCAACCAGGCGGTAGCCGCGCACGCGCGGGCATGGCCGGCCGACGCGCAAGCCTTCACCCAGCAGGAAGTCAGCCGCGTCGTCGATCTCGTGATCGACGACATCGCGGAACAAGCGCAATTCCTCCAGACGGAACAAACCCACGACGTGACGCAGCAGCCACAGTCCGCAGCCCAAAACGTCACAGAGCAGCAGCCCACAGAGCAGCAGCCGACAGTCGAACCACGACCGCAGGAGGAAACACAGGCTGTTTCGACACCCGTGTCAGCGCCGACGGCACAACCCGAGGCCAAGAAGGAACGATGGCCGCGAGTGAACTTCCCCAACGGCTTCGTCCATCCGTTCCAACGCACCGGCAAGGACGGGCGCGTGTGGGAGATGATGCGCGTATCCATCCCCAACGGCGTCACGCTCAACGGCATCGACCTTAGCGGCTGGCAGATGGACCGGTTCATGGACCGGTACGCCAAGGAAGACAAACTCAACGGCCGTCCCGTCACCGTCAGCTTCAGGCCGAGCACGCCCGTCGAACTCTGGCGCGGCGCGGGCGAAACGCGACAGACCATGAGCGTCGACAACCCGTGGGAACTGTGCAAGGCGGTCAAAGCGCAACGTGAGGCATACGCCGCAGCGAAAGCCGCAGAACGCGACCGCCAGGAGCCGCAACAACGGGCGTCGGAACCACAGACGCGACCCCATGAAGAGCAGGCGTCCGAACCGGAAGCCGACGGCGATCGAGATCATCCCGAACCGTCGCAAGCCCCAGCCGACACGCGGGCCATCCCGGATCACAGCGACTTCAACGACGGCGTGCCCCGCACGTTCGGCGGATACCGGTACGAACCGCTGAGCGGCGATCCTGTCACCCTGCACGACCCGTACGCGGTGGAACGGGAACGAAACAAAACGAGCGTGCTCGACGGCATCAAACAACGCGCGGAACAGCGCACGGCCAGCCAACCCGTAGCATCCGCGCCGACTCAGGTTCACGGCAAGACACGATGACATGGCATGGCGGCCCGCACCTCCCGAAACGATTTGGAGGATGTGGGCCGTCGGCCGTTTGCGACATTCACAAAGGAGTAAAGACATGGTGCGAAGAAGCCGCAAGGCATCCGCATTGACCGCAGGGGTCGAACAGCTCGCGTTCGACTTGTTCGGCGAGGACGAAGTGCTCGACACGCAGGGCAACGTGGTCGCGCAAACTGTGGTAAACGTTTTCCCAAGTGCTGCGGAGCAGCAAAAGCAAGCGAACCAATCCGATGAGGGAAGGACCGATCATGGACAAGAAGACATTCACTTCACTGGACGAACTGGACGTGCCGCGACTGCCGTACAAGGTGATCGTGGAGAGCGGGGTCCACGGGGTGCAGCGCATGCGGCTGATCTGGCTCAAGGAACACTATCCGCAGCAGACGCGCGAGATGATGGTGAACAACGAGCTGGAACGGCATCTCAAGGACACGGAACGACGGTTCAGGGAGACGAAGGCGCGGATCATGGACGAGCTGATGGAGCAACGGCACCTGCTGACCCGTTCGGACGTCATGGAAGCGCATCCGGAGATCACGGACCAGGACCGCTACTTCGGGATGAGACAGTGCGAGGCCGACGCGGAGAGGATGGCCATCGAGCAGGTCGTGGAGAGCTTCTAGCGGCACTCGACCTGCAACGCGCCCGCTCGCCGCGCGAACGGGCCACCGCGAACATCCGCGCCATCCGCACCCTGATCGAACTGCGCGACAGCGGCATGACGCCGGACGAAGCCCAGATCGAGGCGCTGCGCGGCTTCTCGGGCTGGGGCGGATGCGCGGACGTGTTCTCGTCGAAACCGCAATGGAGCGACCTCAATGACGAACTGTCCGACCTGCTGACCGAGGACGAGTACGCGATGGCCCGAGGCAGCACGCTCACCGCGTTCTACACGCCCGCGCCGGTGGTCGACGCGATGTGGAACGAACTGCGCTCGTACCTTGGAGACACGGACGCAACCATCAACGTGCTGGAGCCGGGCTGCGGCACCGGCAACTTCCTCTCGGTTCCGCCCGACGGCATGGACGTCTCCATGACGGGCGTCGAACTCGACCCGATCAGCGCCGCGATCGCCACGCGCCTCAACCCGCAGGCGACGATCGTCAACGCCGATCTCGCGAAATGTCTCATCCCTTCCGGCTCGTATGACGCGGCCGTCGGCAACGTGCCCTATTCGGGAGACATCACCGTCGACTACAAGCTGCTGGACGGCACCACGTCCCGCATGCCGTTGCACGACTACTTCATCGAACGCACGGTGGACGCATTGCGCCCCGGCGGCGTGGCTGTGCTGCTGACCAGCCGGTACACGCTCGACAAGCGCACGGAATCGATGCGGGCCGACGTGGCCCGCAAAGCGGAGCTCGCCGGCCTGGTACGTCTGCCGTCCGCGACGTTCGACCGCCAGGCGGGAACCGAAGCCGTCACCGACGTGCTCATCCTGCGCAAACGCGCCAAAACACTCGACAAGACGCCCGACGAGCAATGGGTCACCGCCGCCCAGATGAACGTGCCCGGCCACGACGAGACGACCGTGACCGTCAACCGGCTGATCGCCGACCACCCACACACGCACGTCGTCGGCGACATCACGCCGGTCATCGGCCGGTTCGGCGGCGACTTCACCGTCGAATGGACGGGAGACGAACGGCAGATCGGCCACGAACTGCAAGACAAGCTCGAAACCCAAGCCGACGACCTCGAACGCATGCCGCTCGGGGAACGGGCGGACGAGCCGGCCGTCGTCGTGCAACCCGACCATGTGACCGCCTACGAGTACACGGTGGACGATCGCGGCGTCGTCTGGCTCGGCGACGACACGACCGTCGAACCAGTCGCATGGGGCGACAACGATACCGCGCAACGGCTGCGCGGCATGATCCGTCTACGCGACCTCACGCGCGAACTGCAAGCACTGGAACTCGACCCGAACCAGACCGACGAGAGCGCGATCGACGCGAAACGCGCGGAACTCAACGACGCATACGACCGTTTCGCGTCACGGCACGGGCATCTGTGCGAGAAGGCCAACCGCAAGGCGTACTCGACAATGGAAGGCGGCTGGCATCTGCTGGGCGCGTTGGAAAACGTCAGTCCGCAGGGCGAATGGCTCGGCAAGGCCCGCGTGTTCGAGCAGCGCACGCTCACCCCGGTGCCGCCCATGCCCGACCACTGCGATTCGCTCACCGACGCGTTCAACGTGAGCATGGACCGTGAAGGCAAAGTAGACCTCGACCTGATCGCGCACCTCACCGGCATGACCGCGCAGGAAGCGGAAACCGGACTCGGCGACATGATCGTCCGCGACCCAGACACCGGGCTGGCCGTGCCGGCGGACGACTACCTGTCCGGCGACGTGGTAGGCAAGGCGCGTCACGTGCGCGACATGGCGGGCATGCTGCACGATCTGGACCGACGCCAGGCCACGCTCGCATGGCATGACCACGAGAACCTGCCGACGGTCACGTTCCAACGCGACGATGACGCCCGGCAATGGCTCGCCACGGTCGGCCAGACGACGTGGGACTGTCTGAACGACCCGTACGGCACCACGTCATATCTGAACCCGGCACCGGTCATGAACCGCGTCCGCGTCTGGCGGCTGACCTGGGAACACAACCCCGACCTGGCACTCGCCCTGGCCGCACGCGCGCTGGATCGACTGCCCGAACACGGTGCCCGTCTCACCCGGCCGGCCAACCGCGATCTGGAAAAGGAGCAAGGCAACGGATTCTACCGGTATCCGTCCGCCGCGCACGATGCCAAGGGCGCGAACGCCCTGTGGTTCGCACTTATCTGGAATTCGACCGGACGATACTACTATGAGCCGCTGCTTGCCAAGGGCAACGCGACCATCAAGGACGTGACCGCGTTCCTGTACCGTCTCGTCGGCAACGACAAGGTGAGTCGGGACGACAAGACGGCGATCATGCGCACCATGTTCGACAGCATGGACATCGGATCGTATTCGGACCACGAGTGGGCAGACACCCCGGTCGGCGACGCGATCCGGCAACTCCTGCCCGACGTGGCCGGCATGACGGAACTCGCCGAGCAGGCGGTGGACGACCCGTCGATCATCGAATACCTGTATTCGGTGACGCGCGACCTGCCCGACGACATGCGTCAGGCCCCCGGATACAACAGCCGGCCGGCCAAGCTCCATGTCGACCGCGAAGCATGGCTCGACATGAAACGACGACGCGACGAATTCATCGACACCTGGCGCGACGAGCACGGAGCCGAGATCGCGGAGCACGAGACGCAGGCCGCCGGCTACGACCATCTGGCCGCCATGCTCGACAACGTGCGCCCGCTGAAACTGGAAACCGAACAGGTCAGCGCACCGTTGGGAGCGCCGTGGATACCGCCGCGTGACATATACGACTTCATGTGCCACACGTTCGACGTGGACTCGGACGGGTCGATGACCCCGGCGAAGCTCGTCAAGTTCCGCGTCGACTACGTGGAGGCGTTGGGCCAGTGGCGAGTCGGCTATTCCGGCGGCGGCGACATCGACTATGAGGCCGCCAAGGAATTCGGCACCGAGGACCGCAACCCGTTCCAGCTGCTGGAAGCCTGTCTGAACAACCAGCAGATCAGGGTCATGAAGGACTCGCCGACCGAAACCACCAAAAGCGGCGAACCGAAAAAGGTCGTGGACGAGCACGCCACGATGGCCGCCGTCGAGAAGGCCGACCATATCCGCGCGGCATGGAACGAATGGGTGTTCAGCGACCCGCAGCGAGCGGAACGTCTCACCGCCCTGTACAACGAACGGTTCAACAACATCCGCCCGCGTCACGTGGACGGCTCGTATCTGACCACGCCGGGCATCGCCGCCGGCATGAGCCTGCGGCCCCATCAGAAGGACGCGGTGGCGCGTGCCCTGCGATCGGACGAAGGCACGCTGATCGCCCATGTGGTCGGCGCGGGCAAGACGTTCGAGGGCGTCGCGCTCACGCACGAGGCCAAACGGCTCGGCAAGGCGTCCAAGCCCATGCTCGTCGTCCCGAACCATTTGGTCGACCAGTGGGCGAACGACTTCATGAAACTCTACCCGACCAGCCGCATACTCGCGATGGGCAAGGACGACCTGCGCAATCCGCTGGCCGTCCGCCGCTTCTGGGGCCGTGTCATGACCGGCGACTGGGACGCGGTGATCGTTCCCGAAAGCCGGTTCAGCCAGCTGCACGTCAGCCGCGACCGTCGCGTCGCCAACATGCAGGCCCGCATCGACGAATACGTGGAGGCGATCAAGGACGCAGCGAAGAAGAACGGCGACAAGGACCCGACCGTCAAACGGCTCGAAGCCGCACGCAAGAAGGTCGAAACGTCGATGGAACGGCTACGCGACGGCAAGGAGTCCCGAGACGACGCCGCGTTGAACGGCATCGAATTCGAGCAGCTTGGCGTCGACATGCTCTTCGTGGACGAGGCGCACCATTTCAAGAACCTCGGCGTGCCCGTCGCGGCCGCCGACCTCGGCATGCAGGTGTCGGGCGCGGCCAAATGCGAGGACATGCTCGACAAGTGCGAATGGCTACGAGAGGCCGGGCACGCCGGCAACATCGTGTTCGCGACCGGCACGCCCGTCTCGAACTCGATGAGCGAACTGTACAACATGCAACGCTACCTCGCGCCCGGCACCCTCAGGGCGCAGGGCCTGGGCACGTTCGCGGCATGGGCCGGCACGTTCGGGCAGGTGGTCCCCACCGTCGAACTCAAACCGGAAGGCACCGGCTTTCAGGTGCGCCAGCGGTTCGCGAAGTTCCAGAACCTTCCCGAGCTGATGAACGCGGTCAAACAGTTCTCCGACGTCATCACCAACGACGACATCGACCTGAAGCTGCCCGAATGCGAGCAGATACCCGTCGCCGTGCCCATCACCGACAGCCAGCGGCAGGAAATGGACGATCTCGTGGAACGCGCCGAACGTGTACGCGCCGGCGACGTGCCGCCCGAACTGGACAACATGCTGCGCATCACCGGCGACGGCCGCAAGATCGCGCTCGATCCCAAACTCCTGGACGACGACCCAGGCCGCAAGCCGTTGGAGGACGGCGGCAAGATCGCCAAATGCGCCGAGAACGTCACCCGCATCTGGCACGAGACAGAAGCCGACAAGGGCGCGCAGCTCGTGTTCTGCGACACCAGCACTCCCGCATCCGGCAAATGGAACGTGTACGCGGACCTCAAACGCCGTTTGATCGACATGGGAGTCCCGGCCGAGCAGATCGCGTTCGTCCACGACGCGGGCGACAACCCAGACAAGCGCGAGGCATTGTTCGAGAAGGTGCGCAACGGCGAGATTCGCGTGCTGCTCGGCTCCACGCAGAAGCTCGGAACCGGCACGAACGTGCAGACCCGGCTCGCGGCAGTCCACGACCTCGACTGTCCGTGGCGTCCGGCCGACCTCGAACAACGACTCGGCCGCATCGTCCGCCAAGGCAACATGTACGGGAAGGTACGCGACTACCGGTATGTGACCGAAGGCACGTTCGACGCGTTCGCCTACCAGACCGTCGAACGCAAGCAGCGGTTCATCAGCCAGGTCATGTCGTCCAAATCTCCCGCACGCGAGGCATCCGATCTGGACGACGTGGTGGTCGACTACGCGAGCCTGAAGGCGATCGCGACCGGCGACCCGAACATCCAGAAGCGCATGAACCTCGAAAACGAGATCAGCCAGCTCACCCTTCTGCGATCCGCCCACGCCCGAGAACAGGCGGCCACGCGCCACGACATCGATACGTGGCTCGAACCGGCCGTGAACGCGCTGCGCCAGACCCAACAGGAGAACATGGCCGACAAGCCCATAGCGGGCAAGGCGCTGGAAACCCACCAGCGCAGCATGCAGGCCGGCCTATGGGAAGGCATCGCCATCAACGGGCAACGATACGTGGACCGCAAGCAGGCGGCCCATGCGATCACGGCCGCAGCGCTCACGAAAACCGACCGCACGATCGGCGAATACGACGGACTGCCCGTCACGCTGCGCTTCGACCAGCAGGGACGCGCGTATCTGGGCATCCAGGCCGCCTACCCGCATCATGCGTCGGCACCGGTTCCCGGAGCCGACGTGACCGGCAACGGCTCGTCCATCAGCCAGCTCGACAGACTCATCCGCCAGAGCGCGAACGGCGGCGACGACATCCCCAAACGACTAGCCGCAGCCGAAGCGAAACTCGCCGCAGCCCGGAACATACTCGGCAAACCGTTCGACCGCGAAACGGAATACCAGGCAAAGAAAGCGGAACTCGCCAAACTCATAGCCGACGAGAAACGAAAGGACAAGACCAAGGAACCGCCCATCGACGGACAGCGGACGGAAACCGCCGGATCGCAGCCGGAAGCCGTCACGACGGAACCGGCGCAAGCGCAGGTGCCCGAAGCCGACGTGACAGCACTGACGGCCGGAGACGCCGAGACAATGTCCGAACTGCGTCCCTTCGACCTCGACCTATTCCCGCGCGGCACGGTCGAAGCATGGTGGAGCGACAGCCGAATAGACCATAACCGGATACCGGAAGGCTACCACCGGTACTCGGTGCGAGTCGGCGCAACAGACGGTGCCAATGCCACGATCGAACGCAGCGTATGGGCCGGGTACGCCGGCGACATCCTCACACGCCAAGACCTCGACCCGCTGCTCAACGGCAACGGCGACCTTCTTGAGATCACCGCGCGACATGAAAGCGCCCGAGAGCCGCTACACGTCCCCTACATCCGTACAGCCGCAACAGACAACGAACCAGAAAGAGCACCCATCATGCAAAACAACGACCATCAATCCGAAAACATGAACGTCACCGCCACGACGCCACCGACCGAGGCCGTGTCCGCCGACACCCAGCAGGAACCGTCGGTCAACAAGTTCGACTACCAGCTGCTGTCGCGGCTCCAGGCCGACTGCGAGTATTACATCAGGCATCCGCACGACAAGCATCTGTGGGCGGGCGGCGTGCAGGAGCAGATCGACAAGATGCGCGAACTCTACGACAAGGTTCCGGCCAAACCCGAATGGCTCAGCAGCGAGGACATCGACCGATACGAGCAGCGCATGACCGCAGCGTCCCTCGCCGCCAAGACCGAAGACGTTTCCCGCTCACCGGTCGCGAACGAATACGCCGACGATCCCGAAGTACAGGCCGAACAGCAGCGCAAGACCGTGCTGACACAGGCCATGCTCGGCACGAACGGCGAGGACAAGCCGACACCGCAGGCCATCGACCTGCTGCACCGCATCGTCAACGAGGTCGGCCAGCACAGCGCGTGGCAGAACACCGCACTGGGAGAATACCGCATCATTCCCTCGGACGAGGCGCGACGGACGCTGATGGACGAAGGCATGAGCGAACAACGCATCGACGAGGCCGCATGCTACGGCGGATGGGACCAGCAGCGCGACCAGTACGTGAGGTTCAACGAGGACGGCGATCTCGTCGGCTTGGACCAGACACAGGCAGACCGGCTCGTATGGGCGAACCGTGGCGAAATACTCGCCCACGCGAAAGAGGACGGCATGCTGTCCGGCCAGACAGTAAGCGACATCGACCACACTTTTAACCAGACGGACAAGCCGGAAACCCGGACCCGTCCAGGGGTGCTCGACGCGATCAGGCAGCGGGCGGCCGCCCGCGCCAACGCGCACACCGCGACGGATGCCCGCGACCGGGGCATCGGCCATTCGCGCTGATCGGAGGAACATGACATCACAGGACACCGAGATACGGCTGATCGGCCGTCTCACGCACGACGTGACCTTCCGCACGGTCGATGACAACAACCGCATCGCCTATCTCGACCTCCAGGTGGAGCTGCCGCCCGAGGACACGATGATCGTGCACGCGCAGGCACGCGGACCCGTCGCGGAATACCTGCACGCGCACGACTGCCGGCAAGGCGATCACATGATCGTATTCGGCACGCTGAAAACCACGCGGAAAGGCGACGAATACGTGGCCGTCCGCATCGCGGCGGCCGGCACCTCCAAAGACTGGCGTCCGTGATGAGAATCAGCGACCCGGATCTGATAGCAGGCATGAACGTCAGCGCGGCCACCGACCCGGCACGACGCCAGACCGTCATGGGCACGGACTGCCTCGACGCCATCGTGCTCGACCCGTACACGCCGCACGGCCGCGTCATCGCGGCCATGTGCGGCGGTACGGGCACGATGGCTGCCTCTCGCGGCGATCTCATGCTGCTGATCCCCATCAAGGAACCAGCGGAGGATACGACACCGGACGTTCGCGAGGCGGAGCATCGACTGGGCGAGGAACGTCTGCTCAAGGAGAAAACCCCTCCACGAACAGAACCGGAGGCGACGGACCCGCAGCGATCCCAGCAGCCGCCGGCCATCCCACCCCGACGCGGACACCGACGCAGGCCGATGTCACGAACCGAAGTGATAGACGTCATACGCTCGCGCGCACGGCAACGAGTCGAAACGCAATGCCAGCAGACGGACGCCGGCGAAGCCGTCGCACTGGCCGCGTCGCAGGAGAGACGGACCCGAGACGCCGCCTTCAGACGGAACGACGGAAAGGAATCATGAATGCCTGAAATCAAGGAACACGCCCGCACCATCATACTCACCCTATTGGGGCTGACGATGCTTTTCATGATCGGCGACAAGATATCCTGGCAGATACGCACCGACCTTGCGGCCGGCATGTCATGGATGGACGTATCCGACCGGTTCTGGCTCGACCTGACCGCTGACCCGCTGCACGTCAGCCTGCACAAGACCGACATGCTCGCCGGCCTTGGCACCGTCGGCCTTGGCCTGTTCGTCTGGATGTACCGCGTATCCACACGGCTCAACACGCGACCCGGCGAGGAGCACGGCTCGGCGCGATGGGGAACCCACAAGGACATCGCGGGCTTCGAGGACCCGATACGCTCGCACAACATCTTCTTCACCATGACCGAACGCATCAGCATCAACACACGCAAGACGCTGCGCAACCTCAACGTGCTGCTGTTCGGCTCGTCCGGCTCGGGCAAGACCCGCTACTACGTCAAACCCAACATTCTCAACGCCGACATGAACTTCGCCTGCACCGACCCGAAAGGGGAACTCGACCGCGACACCGCAGCGCTCATGGAACAACGCGGATATCAGGTGAACCGGCTCGACCTGATCCACCTCAAACGATCCGACGGCTTCAACCCCATGCGATACCTCGACCCGGACGAACCCGAACCGTCGATCCTGCGACTGACCGAGAACATCATCGCCAACACCACCGGCGACAAGAAGGACTCGGACGGCTTCTGGGAACGCGCCGAAAAGGCATTGCTCACCGCGCTCATCACCTGGGTGTACTACACCGAGGACGGACAGGGCACGGACGAACACGGCCGCACCGTCGACAACAGGTGCCTCAACAAGGTCACCGACCTGGTGGGGCAGATGAACGCGAGCGAGCAGAACGAGGACAAGGAATTCATCGTCGACGCGTACTTCGCTGAAGCGGCCATCGAGGCCGACAACTGCCGTCAGCATCCCAAGGAATACGACGAGGACACGCGCCGCATGCTCGACGGCCTGCGTTTCGCATGCACCCAGTACCGTACGTTCCTGCAAGGTGCCGGCGAGACGAAGAAGAGCATCATCATCTCGCTGGGCGTGCGTCTCGCGCCCATGCAGGTCGGCAACCTGCGCGACATCCTCGACCACGACGACTTCGACCTCGAACGGCTCGATGAAGGCAAACGCATCGTCTACCTCGAACTGTCCGACACGGAAAGCACGTTCAGCTTCCTCGCGGCCGTGTTCTACCAGTCCCTGTTCGAGACCCTGGTACGCAAGGCCGACCATGCCGGCGGACAGCTCCAACGGGACGTGCATTGCATGCTTGATGAGTTCGCGAACATCGGCAAGATACCGAACTTCGTGCGCCTGATCGCCACGTTCCGCTCCCGCAGGATCAGCGCCAGCATCATCCTCCAGACACTCAGCCAGGGCAAGAGCCTGTACAAGGACGACTGGGAGACGATCATGGGCAACTGCGATTCGCAGCTCTTTCTGGGCGGCAACGAGCAGTCCACCACCGAATACGTGTCCAAGCGCATCGGCAACGCCACCATCGACGTCGTGGAGACCAGCGAAAGCAAGGGCAGCTCGGGATCGTGGACGAAAAGCGTGCGCAAGAACGAACGCGCGCTGCTCAACCCGGATGAGCTCGGCCAGCTCGACGGCGACAAATGCGTGCTTATGATCCGAGGCGTGCGCCCGTTCCTCAGCCGCAAAATCAACCCGAACGCCAAACTGCCCGGCAGGGATGGGTGAAATTAATTGGTCGGCCGAGTCTAATTAACCTGTATCCGAAATGGGTTAATTAGACTCGGCCGACCAATTCACAGCATGCTGCCGTCGTTGCCCGGATCGGTCTTCGGCGTCGACTGCTGCGGCGTGCTTGGCTTCGACTGCTGGGACGTGTTCGGTTTCGACTGGGTTTGCTGCTTCGGAGTCGTCTGCTGAGGGGTGGTCTGCTGCGGGACGCTCGGCGTGGAAGGCGTGCTGTACGAGGGCGTATAGCTCGGTGTCCACGACGGCGTGCTTGCCTGGGACTGAGCGGCTTCCTCCTGTTCCCGCCTTTCCTGCTCGGCCCGTTGCTTTTCCTCTTCGGCCTTGCGTTTTTCCTCGGCCTCCCTGTCGGCCTTCGTCTTCGCGGCGATGCTGTCGTTGACCGTTTTGGACGCCTTGGCGATCTCCGCCGTGTCCCTGGCCGCTATGGCCTTGTCCAGGGCCGTGCGCGTCTTGTCGTCCGCGACCTTGCCCTTGGATGCGGTCAGCAGTTCCCTCGCGTCGGCGACGATCCTTTCGGTCTTCGATTCGTCGATGTCGTCCATCGCGTCGGAAAGGGCGTTCGCCAGGCGACGGTATTCCTTGGCCGCGCGCCTGTTGGCCCGTTCGGCCGTCGTGGCCGTCTCCGCGGAGTCCGATGGACATGCGGCGACCGCGACGTCCGTTGTGGCGTCGGCCAATGCCGACAGCTTGTCCAGCAGCGTGGCGTCCGCCAACGAATCGGGCTTCGTCTCGCCGGCCATCGTGGCGGCCTTCGCGAGCATCGTCCGGTATGTCTTCCGGGCCTTTTCGGCGGCGTCGGCGGAAGCCGAGCAGCGGGACGCGGCCTGTACGGCCTCGGCCTGTCGATGTTCCGTTTCCCGCATCGTTCGCAGATACCAGATGCCGGCTCCTCCGGCCGTCAGCAGCACGATGAGCAGGCCGATGCAGGCCGAGATGGCGATCGGACGCCACGGCACGGGCCGGCCGGCCGAAGCGGCATCGGGAGCATCATCCCCGTCATCGTCACCCGCGCCCGTTTCATTCTCGGGGAAAGGCGGATCGTCGCGGTCGAACGGCATCTCATGCCAGGCATCGTCATCGGCTGTGTCCGCGACCGCAGGTTCCGTTGGACTGGCCTCCGAACGAATGGGATCGGGGTCGTCGACGAGATCGGCGGACCCGTCGACCTCGATCAGAGGCGGATGGCTGCGGTGCAGCAGGCCGCGTCGTCTGCCCTCCGAGGCCGGTTCGGGAGGGGGCGTGGGCCGTCCGGGGTCATCGGACATGCGGTTCGCCCAATCGGCCAGTTCCGGCCATGCGTTCGGATGGTCGGCGATCTGGTCGAGCATGTCCCAATGCTCGATGTCGACCGCGAACTCGTATAGTTCCTGCTCGTCGAGCGCGGGGTTCAGTCGCAGCGTCATCGCTTCGCTCCCGACGGCATGCTTACCGTGCCGGAATAGGCGACGATCGACGTGGCCTTCCACCCGTCGTCTTCGGCCGTCAGACCGACGGCCCACATGGCGTCGTCGGTGGCCACGAGGCATGACGCCGTATCGGAGCCGGCGCCGGCGAGCCAGTCGCCCCTGATCAGGGAGGAACGCGAACCTGGCCGGGTGTCCAATCCTTCGGCGTCGGATGAGAACAGCGCGTCCAGTCGTTCGTTGTCGCCGGACACGTATGCCTTCACCGCGTCCACGGCCGTCGTGTCGCACAGGACGGCCGTCGGTTCCGCAGCGGCGTCCACGGCCCCGTTTTTGCCGTTGGCGTTCATGCCGTCCTTGACGGTCGAGCCGGTTCGGTCTTCCCGGCTTGTCGCCGGCGCGGCGGCCGCGTTCTCCGGAGCGGCATCGTGCGGGTCGAACCGTTGCGTCGACCATATGGTCGACGCGGCAAGCAACCCGCCGACGAGCACGACGCCGATCACGGTCATCACGATGGTCCGCTTCGAGATGTTCACGAATGTTTCCTCTCCCTATGTGACTTAATGGATGAACGAGATGCCGCCGGCCGCCGCATCGAGCTGAGCCTTGGTGAACGTGCGCACGCTGATGACGCCGAGTCCCACCACGTTCGACTCGCTGATGAGCATGCCGCCGTCCTCGTTGATCCGTTCGACGACGGCGACGTGCCCATACGTGCCGTCCGCGTACAGCACGCCGGGCTGGAACACGATCACGTCGCCGACGCGCGCATTCGAGTCAACCTCGACCCCGCTCGCGGCCGCGTCCGTCCTCCAATCCTTCGCATTGCCCCAGCCGCCGATCGGACGGCCGATCTGCGCGCGCCGCGACGCCGCCCACCACGTGCATTGCCCGTACGGATATCGGGTGTCGGATTCGGTGCCGGTCGCCGCCATGTCCGCGAGCAGATCGTCCTTCATGACGAGTTTCGGGTCCAGACTGCCGACCGTGGTGCCGGCCGACGACGAGCATCCGCCGGAGGTTGAGGACGGACGCCAGATGGCCGTCATGCCTGCGGGCGCGGAATCGTAGACCGCGATCTCCTGGCCGGTCTGATCCCCCGGCTCCGGCCCGTCGATGCCGTCACGCTCGTCATGACGCGCGCCGACGAATTCGCCGTCGCCGGCATAGAATTCCATGTGCGCGTCGCTCCAGATGATGTCGCCCTCCTGCAACGCGTCAACCGAATAATCCAGTTTCTCGAAACCCAACGATGGCAATGCGGTCGCGGCGCTTGTCGTGTTCCACGCGGTTTCCGGCACCGCGTATCCGGCGGCCTTGAGCGCATAGTAGACCAACGACGAACAGTCGTAGTCGGGTCCGTTCCGATGCGGCTGGCTGTACCCGTGCGTGTCGTCGTCCGCGATCGACTTCGCCCACGCCAGATACGCGGCGGTCTGACCGCTGGTGCAGGCCGCCGACGACGATGAGCCGCCGACGAACAGAGACAGCACTGCGGCGACGACGCCCACCGCGACCAGCACGGCACCCAGCAGCGGTGCCGACAACGCGGCCGTGACCGAAGCCATGACGGATGCGACCGCGCCGGCCACGGCCCTCACGGCCGAACGCACCACCGCCGATGCCACGGAAGCCGCACGGTTGACGATCCCGCCCGCCATCCGGCCGGCATGGCCGGCAAGGCGACGGACCCCGCCGGCCGCGCGTCTCGCGCCGCGATACCCGTATTTGAAGCCCTTGACGGCACCGCGACCGGCGATGCGTGCGGTCCGCCCGCCGACACGGCGCGCGGCACCGACCGTACGTCCCTGCACCCACTGTTCGATCTCGTCCTCGTCGTACCCGCCGGCCGCATACTGCGCACTCGTGCGATGCGCCAGACCGGCCGCCCTGCGTCCGCCGAAGCCACCTGCACGCGACGCGCCGCGTCGGACATGCGACAGCCGCGACGCACCTTGCCGCCGCGTGCCGTCGCGTGCCGTCGGCTTTACGCCGGTCGCCGACGCCTTCGCGTCGTCGGGGGCCGTGCCGGCCTCGTTCCGCCGCAGCCGTCTTGAGGCGGCGCGGGCCTTCCTGCGGTTCGAGCGTTGTCTGCGGCGCTTGCGACGTCGACGGCCGGCGGACAACGACGACACGGCGGACGCGGCCTTGCCGGGAATCAGCGTCGAGTCGCCGCCCCGGGACGGTTCGATGGTCCGTATCGCACCGTCCTGCATGTCGCCGGCGTCGTCGGATGCCGTGGGGTACCCCGTCCGGGCAGGCGTCGGCACGGGTCGCACGGTCATTGCGGACGGCCGTGTGCCGGACGGTTCGGCGGCCACGGGGCGAACCGTCACATGATCCGTCGCGGCGTGCGCCGGCGCGATGCCGGCGTCCTCGGGAAAGCCGCCGTCAACGGGCTGGAACAATGCGGCGGCATGCGGGGAATCCGCGCGGCCCGGTTCCGGTTCGTTGCCGCGCAGTCGTGCGGACGCGCCCCGCCGTTCGCTGGCGGTCGCATGGTAGGTGGTCGCGTTGCGCAGCACGTTCACCGATTCGACGGGTTTCGCCTTACGCATTCGACTCTCCGAACTTCGTGGTGAACAGCCGGTACAGTTCGCTCGACTCGGGGATGCGCCCGTTGAACGGTATGTACGCGCCGCCCGACTTGACCATGCCCTGACCCGGCTCCACGCCCGTGAAGTACTCGCGCTGCTCGCCGGACAGGTTCAGCAGGTCGCACAGCGTGTCCGCGTCGGTCGGCTGCTGGTTCATCAGCAGGAGGAAGTCAGAGTTGGCGAGCATCAGACGCGCGTCGTTGTTCAGCAGCAGTTCCTCGATGTTCTGGGTGATGCCGGTGATCGACAGACCCCATTTGCGGGCGCGCTTGTACATGCGAAGGAAGTATTCGGCCGCGAAACGGTTGGAGAACAGCATGTGGAACTCGTCGACCCACAGCCAGGTGCGCCGGCCGGACGCGCGGTTGCGCACGACCCTGTTCCATATCTGATCCAGGACGACCATCATGCCGAACGTCTTCAGTTCCGCGCCCAGTTCCATCACGTCGTAGACGATGAAACGGTTGTCGACGTCCGCGTTCGTGGGATGGCTGAACGCGTTCAGCGAGCCGGTGGCATAGATCTCCAGCGCCTGCGCCGCCTGCTTGGCCGCGTCCTCCGGCATGCCGGCCAGCCCCTGCTGCAAGTCCAGCAGCGTGGGCATACGGTCGCTTCTGTGGTCGCGCAGACGCTGGTACAGGTTCATCAGGCACCGGTCCACGAGTGCGCGCGTCACCTTGTCCATGCCGTTGCCGCCGCCGATCAGCGCGTCGAGCATGTTGAGCATGCCCGAGCATTTGGAACGGATCGGATCGCCTTCCTCGTCGTCCTCGAACGCGATGTCCATCGCGTTGATGTGCTGTCCGCTCGCCTCGCCGATCAGCAGACGTTCACCGCCCAACGCGCGGCATAGCGCGGCGAACTCTCTTTCGGGGTCGATCACGATCAGGTCGTCCTGCGGGCGCGTGAGCAGGGTCTGCAATATCTCGTTCTTCGCCGCCTGCGACTTGCCCGAACCGGACGTGCCGAGGTTGAAGCCGTTGCCGTTGATGTTGCGCGTGCGGTCCACGACCACGGCGTTGCCGCTTCGCGCGTTCACGCCGTGGAACACGCCGCCCGGCTGGAACAGCTCCTGCGTGGTGAACGGGATCAGGATCGCCGCGCCGGAAGTGGTCAGGGTGCGGCTCATCGGCAGCGTGTTCACGCCCAACGGCAGAGAGGCGTTCAACCCGTCGACCTGCATGTACGTCATCGTCTCCGCGACGCACGACTGAGCGTCCACCACGGCGACGACATCCTGCACAAGCTGCTCCAGGCGGTCCTGCGACGGCGCGGACACGTCCACCACGATGATCGAGTCGATCAGACGTTCGCCGTTGTGCTTCAGATCGTCGCGCAGGTCGGCGGCCTCGTCCATGCTTTCGGCCAGGTCATGAGGCAGATAGTCCTCCGGCTGATGGCGCTTCACGTTCTTGGCGCGCTCGTCGGCCGCCTGCATCTCCATCTCCGCGATCTTCGTGTTCACCAGCTTCAGGCCCTCGGCCTTGTTGCGCGGGCGAAGATGCACGCTTACGGTGATGTCGGCCTTGATGTCCGTCAGGCCGGCGAGCAGCTGGTCCGAAAGGTAGTCGGGGAAGTCGCATATCCACAGCGTGCGATGCCACACGCTCGCGTCGCCCGCATCCAGGCGAAGCTGGCGGCGGTCATGCACGTCGATCGCGTGCGGCGTGATGTAGTCCTTCGTGTCCATGCCGCGCGACGCGTCGAACGCGTCCTCGTCGAACGTGAACCGCGTGCCGCGTCGCAGCATCGAATGCAATACTCGCAGGCGCTCCCTGCGGCCGAGCTTGCGAGCCTCGCACCCGTTGACCGAACGCAGCTGGCTGGTGGCCGCCAGGGTGGCGCGGTTGAGCAGCATGCACGCATGCTGCCGGTCCGCATCCTCCAACGTGAACGTCAGGTACTTGTCGGTCATGCTGCACGTCGTGCCGCCGCTCATCAGTTCGCGCACGTTGCGGTTGAAATCGTCACGCAGACGGTCGTATCGGTCGCCCTGCTCGCGCATGATGATGCTGCGCGTGACCTCGGCCGGGTCGAGCGTGCGCGTGACCACCGTGATCTCCAGGCTCATGCCGTCCGACAGGCTGTTGAGGAACCGGCCCCACCGGTCCACTATGTCCATCTGCTGATCCTGCGTGGCGATCGCATAGTTGATGTCGCCCAGACTCATGGTCGCCGAATAACGGTTGCCGCCCAGGTACGCGATGCCGTTGGCCAGCATCGCGTCATAGGCGATCAGATCCTTCGCCGTGCGCGGCGCGCGGGCCTCGTCCCGCCGCCGTTTCCTTCCGCTGCGGGCGCGGTCCGACTTCGCTGACTCCGTGGCCGCGCTTTTCTCGGTCTTGTTTTTGCTACGCATGTCTTGCCGCCTTCCTTCTGGCCGTGCGCTCGTGTTCGTTCATGGACGGTTTGCCGGTCCTCGTCCTGGCAGGCCTTCCGTCGCGCAGGTATACCGACTGTCCCATCGCATGCCGCAGCACGTAGACGGCGTACCGTTCCGGTTTCAGCCCCTTCGGACGCCACCATCCCCATGCGGCGAACGGCACGCACACCGCGAACAGCAGATAGGTGCCGAGATCGGGCTGCTTGAGCAGCCAGAAGAACACGAACGCCTCGCCGCCGCCGACCGCGAGCATCAATGCAGCAGCGAGCATCTGCCGCCAGCTCAGGTTGAGCATGACCTTCGCCTCGACGTTCGACACCTCCTTGTAGACGCGCATCTGCAACGCCATGATCCATCCTCCTTGCCTAGTCGCCGGTGACGGCGCGGGTGACCCGCTGCGAGATGCTGATGACGAACAGGAGCATGATCCCCGCCATCATCAGATTGCCGAAATTGCCCGTCGTCCACGCCACCAGGTCGTCGCTCGCCTCGGGCACCTGCACCGCGCTCGTGACGACCGTCTGGTACAGGGCGAGACAGATGAACAGGGTCACGCCGTTGATGCACGCGCGCGCGTAGCTCTTGAAATAGCCGACGCCGATCGGTCGTGTCTCCTCGTTGACCAGCAGGGCGATCGGCAGGCTCTGGAAAGCGGTCAGCGCGTAGATCTCGATGAACCGCACATACAGCACGACCGTGGCGACCACGCTCGCGATCTGGCTGACGCACCACGGAATCAGCAGGAGCACCATCAACGCGGCCTGCCCCATGATTCCGGCGGCTTTGACCTGTTCGCTCATCGTGTCGCCCAAACCGGTGCCGGTCGACCCGTCGCCGATGCTCAGCTGTCCGCTCACGCCCGAGATCAGGTAGGACGTGATCCCGTTGAACGCCCGGATGAACAGGTCGGCGTTCTGCGCGGCCATCATCACCAGGCAAATCTTGAACATCGTTCCGGCGATGATCTTCACGCCCAGCTCACGGTCGGACTCGATCTTGGTCGAGTTGCGCGCCAGCTCCATGACGAACACGACCGACAGGAGCACGCTCGTCAAAGGTTTGACCGCCGCCGAATGAATGTTCACGGCCAGAGAATACAGCGTGGGGTTCCACGTGTCCGGTGCCTGGCTGAGCATGCTCGAGGCGGCCGACGTGACGCCGCCCCCACCGAGCATGTTCAGCATGGCGATGACCACCTTGTCCATGCGGACGTCCGCCCGTTCAGGACAGCGCGATCGACCCGAACAGCGACACCGCCGCGATGACCAGGCCGCCGCCGACGATCTGCCACATGCCGGACTTCATGTCCGGGCCGTTCTGGTCCTTCAAAGCACCGCCGAACGTGATCGCGCCCCAGACCAGCCACAGGCCGCCGCCGATCTGCCCGAACTTCACGAACAACTGCAACACCTGGTTCAACAAATCCATGCCGCACTCCTTGTCTCTATCCAAACCGATGGAACCCGCCCCGTGCGGAACGGGGCACGATTCCAGCGTCGAACAGAAACAGGCGGTTTTGGACGGACACTTTTACGCACATGCGAAAAGCCCCCGGCGGCAGGCCGGGGGCTTGAACGAAAAACGAACGGGCACGGGTCAGCATTCCCGTGGTTCGACCGG
This sequence comes from Bifidobacterium sp. SO1, assembly GCF_018555335.1. Lineage (NCBI taxonomy): Bacteria > Bacillati > Actinomycetota > Actinomycetes > Bifidobacteriales > Bifidobacteriaceae > Bifidobacterium > Bifidobacterium sp. SO1. The sequence goes on from NZ_JAFEJR010000002.1 coordinate 329,175, forward strand.
TTCGGGCGGCAGCAGCGGACGAACCTCGCCACGGATGCGCGACACGTCGAAATGCTTCAGATCGTAGTCGCGCTGCAAGTCCAGCCAATACTCCGGCGTCGTGTCCAGCACGTACGCCAGACGGATCGCCATCGGCAGCGTGATGCGGCGCTTGCCCTGGATGATCTCGCCCACGCCGTACGGCGGCACGTTCATCGCCTGGGCCAGACGGTACTTCGTGATGTGGTTCGGGGTCAGGAACCTGGTCTGCAACACCTCTCCCGGCGTTCCCGGCTTGTAGTCGTCGGTGCTTCTCACTGGCGCCTCCTTTCCGACATGTCCACCAACATGATAACGCGCGTCATTATTAATGACGCGCGTCACAATCGTCGATTCGCGTCGGTCAGTCGGACATCTCGATCCAACGGTCGGCATGCTGCGCGTAACGTTTGCGCAGCAGCACGCAGCCGGTGCCGGCGACCGCGAGGATCGCCGCCAGCGTGGTCACGGCCGCCGGGTCGACGCCCGTGGAGGCGAGGCCGGCCGTCTGAGTGCGACTTGCCTTGGCGTCGGCGGCGGTATGCCGGCCATCGGTCTTGGCGCCGCCGTCATGCGCGGTTTCGGCTTTCTTCACCTCTTCGGTTTTCCGCTTCGCCTCGCTTTCGGCCTTCCGGCGTTCCTCCTCGGCCTTTTTGGCGGCTTCTTCGGCCTCCGTCTTCCTCTTGGCCTCGTCCTCCGCCTTCTTCTTGGCTTCGGCTTCGGCCTTCTTCGCCGTTTCGAGTTCCTTGTCGGACGTCTGCTTGTCGGCCTTCGCCGTCTCGTACGACTTCTTGGCCGCCTCGTAGGCCGTGTTCGCGGACACCAGATCGGCTTCGGCCTTGGCGAGCGTCTTCTTGGCCTCGTCGAGGCCGGCCTGTGCCTTGTCGAGCGCGGACTGGGCGTTGGAGTAGCGTGCGATGGTCGCGTTCGCGGATGTCAGATCGGTTTCCGCCGTCCGACGGGTTTCGGCCGCCGTGCGGGCCTGTTCCTTTGCCTGGTCGATGGCCTGGTCGGCCGCTTCGATGCGCGCCTGGGCGTCGGCCTCCTTCCCGGCTGCGGTCGCGCCGTTCGCCACGGCTTCGGCCTTCTCCGTTTCGGCGAGGCTCCTCGCCTTCCTTGCGGCTTCGATCGCCTTGTCGGCGGCCTCTCGGTCGGCGGTCGCGCGGTCGATGCGAGACTGTGCGTCGCGTTTCGCCGTCTCGGCGTTCGCAGCATCGAGGCCGGCCTGTTCGATGGTCCGTTTCGCCTCGGCGACGCGGGCGTTCGCGGCGTCGAGTTCGGCACGGGCCGTGTCGGCGGTCTTGGAGGCCGAATCGTATGTCGCCTTAGCGTCCTTGGTCGCGCTCTGAGCCGTCGCGTACGCCTTGGCTTTTTCTGCCTGCACGGCCTTGGCCTGTTCGAGCTGCTGCATGAGCCTGTTGTTCGCGGCCACTGCGTCGTCGTAAGCCTTCTGCGCCGCCTCGGCGGCCTTGCGCTTCTCGTCGGCCGTCTGCACGGCCTTGGCCGCCGCGTCCGCAGCCTGGCGGGCCTGCTCCTTGAGCTGCGCGAGCTTCGACGCGGCCTGCTGCGCCGCGTCCGCCGCAACGCCGGCGGCCTTGAGCGCATCCCGGTACGCCTGGACGACGGATTCGAGGCCGGCCTTGTATGACGTGACGTCATCGCGCATGCCGGTCGCGGTCATGACGCGCCCGTCGTCCTCGACAGCGATGTTGTTCTCGTCAAGATGCGACCAGAGCTTGTCGGCGAATTCCTGCGAGTATGCGTCCTTCAATGTGGTGCCGCCGTATTCGATGGACGCGTTCTGGCTGACGCCGAAGCCGGTGAGCTTCGCGTCCTTGTCCATGAGGTTCAGGTAATGGCCCGCCTTCTCGTACAGATCGGGGTATGACATGAACACCTCGTACGGCGACAGTCCGGCGAGATCGGGGTTTTCCTTGACCGCCGCATCCCAGACGGCCTTCTCCTCCGTGTACCAGCCGACGAACGGGTCGCGCGCGCCCCACGCGAGGTTTTCGGAAACGCCGTTCCACGTGTACTGCTGATTGTGGGCCATGAACTGTTCCGCCCAGCCCGCGTTGGCCTGGGCCATCGCCATGAGCGTGTCCGACACCTCCAGTTCGGGCAGACCGGCCTCGCGGCGCAGCCTGTTGCCCTCCTCGATGTAGTCCAGCGCCTTGATCATGTTGTCCAGCGTGGTGGCGTCGCCGTCCTCGCCGACATGCACGTATTCCAGGTACTTGGTCACGCTGGGATCGGTCAGCACGCGGTACGCGAGGCTGTCCTTGCCGGCCCGATCCGCGAAATACGCGAGGGACCCCTGCGACAGCTTCTCCTGCGCCGCGTCCGAATCGCCCTTGGCCGCGTCCGCCTTCGACTGGAGATCGGCCGCCGTCTGTTTCTTGGCGGTCAGATCGGCGTCGCCTTCCGCAACGGCCGTATCGGCCGCGTCCTTCGCGGTCTTCGCGTTTTCCGCCGCCTTGTCGGCCTCGGACTGGGCGTCCTTCGCCGCTTGGAGGTCCTTGGCGAGCTTGTCAAGGTCGATCATCTGGGATTCGATACCCGCGACCGTGCCGTCGGCCTTGTCCTTCGCGTCCTTCGCCGTCGCCTCCGCCTTCGTCGCCTGATCCAGCTTCGTCTTCGCGTCCGACGCGGCGGCCTCGGCCGCGTCGCGCTTCGCCGTCGCCCGAGAGGCGTCGGCTTCGGCCTGCGTCTTCGCGGCCTCTCCGGCGGTCCGGTCGGCCTCGGCCTTGTCGGCCGCGTCCTGTGCCGCGGCTTGGTCGGCCTGCGCCGTCCGCTTCGCTTCATCGGCGGCATCCGCCTTGGCCTGGGCCTGGGCCTGCGCCTGCGATGCTGCGTCGATCTTCTCCTGCGCAGTCTCAGCGGCCTTGTCCGCCTCGGTCTGCGCCGCCTGCGCCGTCGCCTTGTCGGTTTCGGCGGCAGTCCGATCGGCCTCGGCCTGCGCCTGCGTCTTCGAGGCGTCATCGAGCTGACGGGATGCGGCGTCGATCTGAGTCTGGGCGTCCTGGACCGCCTGCTGCGCCTCGTCGATCTTCGACGGCGCGTCGGCCACGTCCTGCGCCGCCTGGTCGCGAACCCCGGTCGCGGCTTCGACTTGGTTTGCCGCCTGCCGCTGCGCCTCGGCGGCCTGCTGCTGGGCTGCGGCCGCATCGTCCAGCTTCGCTTGGGCGGAATCCAATGCGGCCGTCGCGGCATCCGCCTTCGCCTGGGCCTCGACAGTGCCGGCCGGTGCGGCCGCGACGGTCTTCTTGGCATCCTGGACCGCCTTCTGCGCCTGTCCGATCGCCGTGGACGCCTGCTCTTCGGGCGTGATCGCGGTGTCGTCGGCCAGTGCGGCCTGCGGCGCAAGCAACGTTGCCCCGGCGACGGTCGCGGCGATGAGAGCGACGCCCTTCTTCGAGTTCTTGTTCATGATGATTCTCCCTCCCCGGCAAGAACCGGAGCGAACGATGGTGATTTCGACGACGCTGCCGGAACCATGCCCCCATCATAGCGGCTACGTAGCCGACGCCGGGGGGCGGTTCCGTCACCGCCTGAACCCAATAATAATGTTCCCCATTAATAATGTCAATTATTATTAATGGGGAACATGCTTTCGGTGTGTCGCGGTTCAGACGCGGCAATGGAAACGTCGGCCGTACAGCCCTTGGGCTTTTCTCCGACGGAAGACGCGGACGCCTGCGGAGCCGACGCCGAACACGCCCAGCGCGCTCACGACGGTCAGCTCCTTGGGATGCGCGTCGCCCTCGGCCTGATCCGGGAAGGGAACCTCGCCCGGCATCCCGGCGCGATGACCGGTGACCAGCAGCCGGTGCGTATTGAGCATGATCGGCGTGCAAGTCACCAGCGTGACCAGATCACGGCCTCGGCTGATGGCGAGCGATTTCGTGTCGTCCGGGTCCACGACCCGGATGTCGTCGACCTCGTACGCCAGCGTCTCCCCGTCGCCCAACTCGATGTAGAACGGATCGCCCTTCTTCACCTCGTCGAGCCGCGTGAACAGCTCCTTGTCGGCCAGACCGCGATGACCCGTGATGACCGCATGCGTCGAGACGCCGCCCACCGGCATGCTCGTGCCGTGCAGATGCCCCAACCCGTTGGACAGCGAGTATTCGCCCGCGCCATGCCGTATCGGAAGTTCCAGGCCGATGCGAGGGATCGACAGCGTGCCCATGATCCCATCGCCCCAATCCAGGGTCTTCTGATAGTCGGCGTCGTCGGAGAAATCGAAATCGCCCAGACCGCTGCCGTCGAGCGCCAGCGGCACGCCGATCACCTGCGGCGTGGACGCCAACCGCTCGTTGTATTCGCGCGCGGCAGCGACCATGCGCCGCAACCGGCCCGTCTCGGCCGAGGCCGTGGCCTGCGCCGCCGACGCCTCGGCGCGGGCCACGCGCGTGTTCGCGGCCTGGCTCACCGCGACCCACCCGAACACGCCGAACGCGATCAGGGCGAACATGACGGCGATCGCGGTCAGCATACGCGACACGTGCCGGGCATGCGCCAGCAGGCGGCGGCCCCGCGTGCGCTGGCTGCGCGAGGCGCGCGAATCGCGGCCGGTCAGCAGGTCATCCCAGTCGGGCATGTCGATCGCCATCACATTCCTCCCATCGTTAAATCACCGATATGAAACGGTCACTGGCGCGCGTCCCGACGACGCTTGAACACGACCACGGCCACGCACGCGCACAGACCAGCGACGCCGGAGACGATCGCAAACACGAGGCCAAAGCCACCGGTCGACGGCATCGCCGGCACCGTCTCGACCCAGATCGCATACACGGTCATGCCGCCGGCGGGAACCGTGACGTTCGATCCCGGCGTGTAGTTCGTGCCGGTACCGTCCTTCTTCGTGTTCCACCGCTTGAACAGGTGGTCGTTCCAAGTGAACCCGTTCTGCTGCGCCTTGACCGACGAACCGATGTTCGCGGTCTGGCTGGCGGTCGAACCGCCGGTCGCGCCATTGCCGTCATACTTGATGGTCGCCTGGTTGATCTTCCAGATCGCGTACAAAGTCGCGCCGCCGGCCGGCATGTTGAGCTTGGCTCCCGGCGTGTAGTTCGTGCCGGTACCGTCCTTCTTCGTGTTCCAACGGACGAACGAATAATTCGTACGCGTGAACCCGTTCGCGCGAAGGGCCACCGACGAGCCGATGTTCGCGGTCTGGCTGGCGGTCGAGCCGCCGGTCGCGCCATTGCCGTCATACTTGATGGTCGCCTGATTGATCTTCCAGATCGCGTACAAAGTCGCGCCGCCGGCCGGCATGGTGATGTTCGCGTTCGGGCTGTAGCTCGTGCCAGTGCCGTCCTTCTTCGTGTTCCATTTCACGAACGAATAATTCGTACGGGAGAACCCGTTCGCACGCGCCTTCACGGTCGAGCCGATGTTCGCGGTCTGGCTGGCGGTCGAGCCGCCGGTCGCGCCATTGCCGTCATACTTGATGGTCGCCTGGTTGATCTTCCACTGCGCGTACAGGGTCATGCCGCCTGCCGGCATGTTCACCTTGGCCCCCGGAGCGTAATTCGTGCCCTTGCCGTCGGCGCGGGTGTTCCAACGCACGAACGTGTAGTTCGTACGGCTGAAACCGTTCGCGCGAAGCCAGACCTGCGTTCCGATGTTCGTGGTCTGCGCGGCGGTCGAACCGCCGGTCGCGCCGTTACCGTTGTACTTGATCGTGGCCTGGTTGATCTTCCACTGCGCGTACAAGGTCGTGCTCGCGTTGAAAGCGTGAGCGGTGTTCTGCGCGTATGGGGTGCCCTTGCCGTCGGCGCGGGTGTTCCAGCCCGTGAAAGTGTAGTTGGTGCGCGTGAACCCGTTCTTGCGCAGGGTGACGTTCACGCCCTTGCCGGTAGTCTGGCTGGCGGTCGAGCCGCCGGTCGAGCCGTTGCCGTTGTATGTGATCGTGATATTCTGCGCCCACTGCGCGTACAGTGCGAGACTGGTTCGGTTGGACCGTTTCATGGTTTCCAGTGTCGCCGGCTTGCCCATGTTGACGACCTGCCCCGGCTTGTACGCGGTGCCGGTGCCGTCCTTCTTGGTGTTCCAACCCTTGAACGTGTAGCCTGTGCGCTGATAGGGGCTGGATCGCATGGTATACAGCCAGTCGCCGCCGACGTTGTTGTTCTGCATGTGCGGGCCGTCCGCATCCACCTTGCCCGAGGTCGCGCCGTTGCCGTCGAAACGGATCAGCGGAATATACACAGGCTCAAAGAAGGTGAAATTCACCGCTCTACAGTCTACGTACGTGACGTTACCCTTATTGTTGGTGCAGGTCGTCGAGTTATAAACAGGGGCGGCATATGACGTTCCCGCTGCCAGGGTTTTCCCCGCGGCCGGAGAAGCCGTTTTGACGGCCGCTGTAGTCCAAGTGAAATCTCCGGATGGGTCGAACTTCAATGGCTGATTGATATTCGACGGAATGTTATAGCCGACATACAAGTAGTCGGCACTTCCGCTGAATGAACTGTGGTTGGGTCCACCGAAAGTGCTGGAACTGGGATATCGACCCCACATGCTGACGTTCTGTACTTGGGCGGAGGTAGGGACTGTCAGAGTATGAGCTTTGGTTCCGTCCCATTGCCCGCTGGAGATGGTTCCGAAGTTAATGTTGCCGCTGCTGGTGACGCTATTCGGCACCTGGTACATGTATTGCAATTGCGGGTTTGTCGTCATCGATGCTGCCTGCGCCGGCACTCCGACGGCAAGGCAGACGGCGGCAGCGCTCAGCGCGGTGACCGCTGAGGCGATGCGTTTCGCCAAACGTGTTTTCATGGTTTCTTTCCTTTCCGAAAAAAATAGCGTGGCGGCGGCTCGGGGCCGGCCGCCACGCTGGTCAGAATGGGTTTTCCGGTACAGGGGTCAGGTCAGGCGGTGATCTGCGGCAGGTTGTTGCCGGGCAGGTTGACGTGGCGCATCTTGACGGCCTTGATGCCGGTCGCGGTGGCGAGCATCAGGACGGCCATGCCGCCGATGATGATGATCGCCATGCTCATGCCGCCGGTCTGCGGGAGCTGGCTCATGTTGTTCACGTTCTTGACGACCGCAACCGGCGTGGTGGTCTTGCCGTTCGCGTCGGTGACCTTCGCGGTCAGGCCGGCCTGGTCGACGCCGGTGATCGAGGTCTTGCCCGCGTCGTCGATGGTCACGCGGAACGAGGGCTTGACGAACGTGAAGTAGCCTTCCGGCACCTGGGTTTCGGTGATGAGGTAGGTGCCCGCGCCGAGACGGTCGTAGTTGATGACGCCCTGGTTGTCGGTCGCGCGCTCCTGCGCCTCGGCCTGCGTGTCCACGTACGTCCACTGGCTGGCGTTCGCGTCCCAGTTGAGCCACTTGCCCAGCGTCTCGTTCTTGATGATGAACTTCGCGCCCGCGACGACGATCTGGTTCGTGTCGGTGCTGGCGGCGCTGATCTTCTTCAGATCGATGTCGAACGTGTCGACGGTGGTCTTGTCCTCGCCCGGCTTCGGCGGGTCGACGGTGGGAGGAACGGTGTTCGGCAGCCAGTTGACGGTGACCTTGACGGTGTTGGTCGCGGCCTTGGCCTTCTCCGCGTCGGTGATCTTGGCCTTGTAGGTGATGGTCACCTGCTGGTTCTCGTAGTTGTCGATCAGCGCGGCCGTCGAGGTGGTCTTGAAGCCCGCGCCGGTGGTGGACGTGCCGAGCGTGTTGAACTGCTTGGTCACGTCGGTGCCCTTGTTCTTGCCGTCGGTGATGGTCGCGGCGAACGAGCCGGCGACGTACTGCATGCCGGCCATCGAATCGTCCACGGTGATCGTGTCCGTGGTCAGCTTGTTCGGCAGGGTGATCCTGACGCGGAACTCGCGGGTTTCGCCGTTGGTCGCGGCCACGGTGTCCTTCCACGTGCCGTCGACGCTCTTGACCTCCTTGTCGGGCTGGGCGACCTGGCCCTTGATGTACGTGCTGCCGAGCGTGACGCCGGTCTTCATGCTGGTCTTGCCGCTGATCGTGGTGGAGATCAGGATCGGCAGGCCGGCGGAATCGGTGACCAGATAGTAGCCTTCCGGCAGCGCCACGGTGAGGGTGCCGCTGTTCGTGGTCAGGTTGGCCTTGACCGGGGTCTTGCCCTTCATGTTGTCCTGGAGGTTGGCGGCGATCTTTCGGGAGACGACGCTGCCGGTGGTCTGGCGCAGCATCTGCGAGGCCGCGTCCTGGCCGGCGGTCGTGTCGACCTTGACGCCGGCGTTGTCGAGCGCGGCCTTGATCCACGAGTCCGTGGCCGCGTCCACGCTCTTCGCGCTCACGGATTTGACGGTGTTGCCGTCGAGCACCACGTCCGGGTAGGTCGCGAGCTTGTAGATGTTGAACGTGTGTCCCGCGAGGGTGCTGCCGGCACCCGCGTTGAGGGTCAGGTTGCCGTCGGCCGCCATCGCGGTCGGGGCGAGCGACAGGCCGGTCAGCAGCGTGGCGGCGGCCAGCGACAGCGCGGCCGCGCGCTTCATGTTCTCGCGACCATTCTGGTTCTTCCTCATTTGTTGTTCCTTTCGGTAGACCGGCCGGCACGCGCGTGCCGGCCGCTGTTTCTCCCCGTGTGGAGGCGCGGGGAAATCTTCGACCGATCCGGCCGTCCGGCGGCCGGATCATGGCGCTCGGACAGGAGACGCCTGATCTTGTATGCAAGGGCGAACGGCGCGGCGGCGAGCATCCAGACGACGGCCGTCGTGACGGCCGCGTCCAGGGACGCGCCCATGATCCGCGTCCCGAATACGATGCGCAGCAGAAACGCGCCGAGCGGCGCGCTCATCGCGCCGAGCGCGAGCGTGAACGGTACGAGCGCCAGGGCGAGAAGCACCGTGCCCGCATCGTTCGCCTCGGCATCATCGGACATGCCAAGACCCCTTTCCCGTGGTGTAAAACCCTTGACTTTTCAAGCATCCGCCCATACGAACAGGTTTTGGACGGACATTTTCCCGTTGAAAATCCCGCAGCGGGAGGGACGGTCGGGGAGGGAAGAAACCGTCCTTCCCGCTGCGGGAAGAGTGTCACAGCGCCGTGCCGTGTGCCGGACGGTGCCCGCGCTTCGCGTCGCGGCGTCGGCGCAGGTGCGCGGAGGCCGCGAGCAGCAGGGCGATGCCGGATGCGACGAGCGTGCCCGACATCACGGCGGGAAGCCATGTGGCCGATCCGGTGGACGACAATTCGCCCAACTGCACGCCATCGGTGCCATCCGCACCCGTATCGTCCGAGTCGGCCGAACCGGTGATGCCGTCGACCAGGTTCCTGACCGGATCGACCTTCGCGTGCACCGTGTAGACGCGTTTCGACAGGCCGTCGGCGCTGACCACGGTGATCTTCGCGTCCGCCTTGTCGCGGCTGGTGGTCACGCTCACCCCGGACTGGCGGTCGAACTGGGGCACGACCGTCCAATGGTCGAGATTGCCGACCGTGGCCGTGTATTCCAGCACGCCCGGCTTGAACCCGTCGACCGGCTTGTTGTTGACCAGGATGCCGGACAGTTCCGCCTTCGAGGTCGCCTCGGTGATGTAGGTGACCGTGTATTCGTGCTGCATGAACGTGGTGCCGTCCGGCGCGAGCACGCTGAGCGTGTACCGGTAGTTCATAGGCGAGATCTTTTCGGTCGCCACGCTCACCGTCTGGCCCGCGTACGACGCGAACGAGAACGAGCCGCCCTCGCCGATGCGGTACGAGTCGGAATCCTCCGTGTGGTACTCGCCTCTGACGTCGGTCCATCCGTGGCTGACGAGGTTCGTCTCCCGACGGTTCTCGGTCTGCGTCAGCCCGTCCTGGTCCTTGGGCTTGCCCGGCGTGAACGCCTCGTCGGCGGTCGGCTCGTCATGGTCGCGCACGACCGTGACCTGGTAGACGCGCGACTGCCCGCCCGCGCTGCTGACCCAGCGCTGCGTGGTCGAATAGCCGGACTGGATCACGTCCGTCGCCTTCACGCTCACGCCGTCAGGCGCTTCGGGCAGCACGTACACGCCCTTCGCGTCGGCCGGTACATGCACCGTGTATGCGAGCGTGTCCGGGTCCCAGCCGTCGATCAACGTTCCTTTGCCGGTGGTGCCGTCATAGTTCACGTAGATGCCCTTGAGCCGTGCGGCGGTGTTCGACGGCTGCTGCTGGGGCTTGGCGAAAGCGACGCGCACCGTGTACGTGGCGCCGTTGAGCGTGATCCTCAGCACGCGGGTCGTCCCGTCGATGCTTGGGGCGACGGGATCGCCCTCGGTCACCTTGTCGGTGTCGGACGCGGACGAATAGCCAAGCGAATAGCTCGCCGTGACTGCATCTGCCGGCAGGGTAAGCGAGTACTCGCCCTTCGCGGGATCGAATCCGGAGATCGGATGCGTCGTGGTCGAACCGTCCGCGTTGCGTTGCAGCACGGTCAGCGCGCTCACGCGTCCTTCCGTGCGCGCGGCGGTGACATCCACGCTCCACCGTTGCTGAACGCCGTCCACGTCGATCGTTCCCGTGGCGACGCCGCTCAGACTGCGGATCAGGGTCGATTCGCCCGTCGTGGTCTTCACGTCGTCGCTCCAGACGACGTTCACGTCGCGGCCGTTCATGTTCAGCGCGCCGACCGTGGGCTTGTTCTTCAGATCGAGCGTGCCGGCGACGTTCGCGTGCCATACGCCGTCGTCCCCGCGATGGAATTCGAGCGTATGATCGTCGTATACGGCCTTCGCCCTGTTGCCGTGCTCGTAGCTCACCGGCATGGACACGCTGGTCCTCTCCTCGTCGTTCGAGTACGTGACGCTGCCCGACCATGCGACCGTGCCCAGGCCGGTCTGGGTGGCGTTCACGCCGGTACGGTCCGCGCGCAGCGTGTATGAACGATCCGGTTTGCCTTCCTCTCCGGCGACGACGGTGATCTCGTCCGACGAATCGCCCGTCGTGTCGGCCGGCAGGTTACCGGACCACACGCCGTCCTGATCGGACAGGTGCAGCAGGCCGCCGGCATGCTTGACGCTGCGCGACTGCACGGCCGGACGCACCGCGTCCAGACTGATCGTATACGCATGATCTCCCGCGTCGTCGCTGAATGAGCCGGTCACCGTGGCGGTCGCGCCCAGCACGCCGTCCGTGTTCGCCACCTTCCAGCGCACCGGCAGCGTGCTCTTGGATTTTCCGTCGTCGAGCGTGACCGACGTCAGGCCGGGAGCCATGCCCGACGTCCATTCCACTCGCCAAGACGTCTCCCAGCGTCGCGTCTTCTCGTTCCAGGTGAACCCGTGGCCGTCCGCGTTCGCGGCATGCCCGTCATCGTACGAGTACACGACCGTCAGCACGGTTTCCGTGTCGTCGCCGTCGTACGTGCCCGCGAACTTCATGACGCCCTCGCGGTGAACGACGCCAAGCGTGTCCGTCGCGGTCGCGTACTCGGACGAACGTTTCGCGTCGTACTTGAGCGAATACTGGTCCGGTACGCCCTGCGGGTCCACTATCACGTCGAACAGGTCATCCGACTTCGGCAGATCGTCCTTCGACGCGACGCTCGCCTTGCCGGCCCAACCGTCATCGGTCTTCTCCAGCGTCACCTTCCGGCCCGCGACCGTCACCATACGCACATCGCGGTTCGTGCTCGCGCCCGTATCCTTGTCGGTTTCGCTATGGGAACCCGAACCGGCATCGCCGTCCTGCACGGCCATCGCGGCCGGCGCGTAGCAGCCCACGGCCAGACTCGCTGCGGCCGCCACCGCCGCCGTTCCCTTCCTCCAGGAATTCGTCACTTCCGTTGTCCTCGCTTTCCGCCGCTCCCTGCGGCACACACCCCACTGTGCGACCGTCTTGCCGGATTTTGGACGGACATGTGAACGATCATCAAAAACGTTAGAACCACACTCGACACGCCGGGGCGAAAACAGGACGCCACGCGCCACGGAAACCGAACCGAGACATCTCGAATTCACGAAATGCCGAAATCATGAATTATGGAAAACACGATTCCATGAAACAGGCCCGTACTTGTCATGTGGGATGATCGGAACGGCCCGCATCTCGGGCGGGAAGCGACATGAAACGGAGGACGCATGCATCCGATCGAAGGCGTCGTCGACGCCGAGGGCATCATGGGCGATCTGAGCCGCGCGCGCATGACGGCGGACCTCAATGATCTGGGCGTCCTGTCGGACGACGAGGCCTCACTGCGCTTCCGCGACATCGCTTTCCGGGAACTCGACATGCTCGCCGACGGGTCCGCGGATGATCGTCCATCATCACACACCCTAAAATGACACGCATGTTCGAATGACAAACCCCAAAACAGCATCTACCATCCCAATTGTCGAACAAATGTACCAACATCGATCGTGAGGGGATGGTGGAATGTCGTACGAATACGTGAGATTCCGCTGCGGACACAGCCGCACCATCAACGCGGACGGACCATACCGGATTGTCAAACAGCGCATCGAACGCGCTCAACAGGAGGAATGCGACCAATGCCGCGCCGCGCGCAATCGGAGCGACGGATTCCGCGAACTATGGGGGTCCAGACAGGACAGGGCCAGGGCCGAACGCATACGCCGCGAAACCCTCGACCGAGCAATCCGTCTCGCGCGCAGGGCACCCGAACGCGAATCGTACGAATGGCGCGAGCTCATCCGGCTCATACTCGACCAGAACGACGCCGCATGGTGGAGCATGGCCGGCGACCAGGCGCTCGTCATGCTCGCCCAAGAGATACGACTCTAGGCCGATGGTCGGAAAGCGCCGTTAGGCCAGAATCGACATGAAGAATTGATGACCGACATCAAAGTCGTTGGCGTTCCGATGGGACGCCAACGACCAAGCGCAACCGACACGCAAGACATGATTCCTTAATTCTGTTTTTCATGATATCCAGAAAACAGGAACCCATGAAAAGGCGCAATGCGATCGGACTCACTCCATATGATCCGCAAGCCACAATTCCAGCGCCTCGGCCAGGCATTCCTCCTTGCGCCGCCCCTCGTCGGCCACCCGCATGTAGAAGCGGCGGCGCAGATCGGCCGGCACGCGCAGCGACACCATCACCTTGTCCGAACCGGACGGGGAAAGCGCGGGGGCCTTCACTCCCACGGCGCGTTTGGCCGGAGCGAACGCGGCATCATCCAGATTGCGCATCACTCGCCCCTTCCGTCCAGCACGCGCAGCAGCTCGTCAAGCACGTCCGCGTACTCGTAGCATTTGACCGGCATATGACCCATCGCCTTCGCGAGCGGCTGGCGCTTGCGCACCACCGCGTCGAAGCACGGCGTACCCTGGCGGTCCAAGGCGGCGACCGTATCACGGTAGGCCGTGGTATTCGTCTCGGCGCGCGTCAGCAGCACCGCCGCCGGAATGCCGGCCGGCACGTCCGCCAACGTCGCCCACGCCTGCTGCAAGTCCAACGGGCTGGGACTGGCCGGAACGATCACGAAGTCCGCGCACTCGATGGCCGTGCGCAGCAAAGGCCCCTGCGGCGGCGCATCCACCACGCACACGTCCGGCACCCCCGCATCCTGATTGCGACGCACCCGCTTGAGCGTGCTGGCGTTCGCCGCCTCCACCGTAACGCCGACCGCCTCGCCGTTCTCGTCGGCCAGATCGGCCCACAGGCTCGCGCTGCCCTGCGGGTCCGCATCCAAGACCGTCACCGGCCGCTCATAACGCCTCGCGTACGCGGCCGCCAGAAACACCGCGCTCGTCGTCTTCGCCACGCCGCCCTTCGCGTTCGCCAATGTGATAATCATCGTCAACTCCTTGAATACTTGATTGATTGTTTTCCCGATCGCTTGAAATAAAGAAACATTGAAATCACACATCCGAGATCAGGCACACGGCGCAGACCGCGAGACCGACCAGACAGAAGGCCAGCAGCGCGAATCCGCCCGCCCGGTCCGCCTTCCTCTGCTCTTCCGCCGTCCTGGGCATGTCCGCGCATTCGCTCGTGCGCCAGGTCCCGTTGCCGTCCGAATCACACTCGGGACGGTCCGGGTCGTCGTCGGCCATACGGTAGTGGACAAGCCGGCCGAGCGTGTCCACGTACGTGCCGGTGCCGTCCCCGTTCTCTTCCAGGTTCGTGCCCTCGCCGTAGCCGTGGCCGTAATCGTCTCGCACATGACGCCGCACGACATACCTGTAGCGGTTGTATGACGGTATATGCGCAAACATATAGACCATCGTCGGCGAGAACGAGGGCAGGTCCGGCGCAGGCGAAGGCAATGGAGGCAACGTCAACGTCGCCGAGAGCATCAATCCGATCATGATGCACACTCCTTGAATTCTGTATTGAATGGAATCGTTAAATCTTGAACTCTGGAAATCATGAAATCCGGGAATCCATGTATCCGTAAGTGAATCCGGCCGTGCAAGAGGAATACGGCCGGGAGTCCGCCGATGCCGCCGGCAAAGCGGCGACGGCGGACTCAGAACAGCGACTGCTGGGCCGGGGATGACGCGATCTTCGGCCGGCGGCGGGCGAGACCGACGCGATGCTTGGGAGTCGCGGCCGCGTGGCGGCGTTCCTTGCGTCGTTCGCTTTCCTCTTCGCGTGCCGTGTCGAACGCCTCGGGGTGCAGTTCCAGCCATGCGATCAGGCGGCGTATGCGTTCCGAGTCGCTGCCGGCCGTCTTGTCGCGGCAGGCCACGCCGTCGCGTTCCGCGATCCGGGCCATCGCGCCGCGCATGCTCTTCGACATGCCGCCCGACAAACCCGTACGGCTGCGCAACACGATCGCCTTCGCCAGACATTCCAGACGGAACGGGCACTGCTCGCAGATACGAGCGCCGGCACGCAACAGGTCGCGCCGTTCGGCCGCGTCCACGCCCTCGTCATCGAAACCCCACATGCGGTCGGCCCACGGTTCCGGGAACCGTTCGCACAGCGGCGTCTCATCGTCGTACATGCTCATGATCCCACCTCCCGCAATTCTCGCGGCCAGTTGCCCGCGAAGCACGAGCCGCCGTGCGCTGCGGCATAGGCCGCCAGATCACGTCGGTTGCGTTCCGAGCGTTCCAGGTCGACCGTGCGCGGTCGATGATCGGGCGGCACCGGCGTAGGGCGGGACGGGGGAGCGGCGGGCGACTGCGATTGGATGTCCGTCGCCTTGCCGTCGCGGGCACGACGGCGTCCGGCGCTGCGATCGTCCACGGCCATGTCGTTGCGCAGCGAGTCGAACGTCCTGGCGAACCTGCGGCCGGAGTCCACATGCTTGGCATGCCAGTCGTGCAAGGTCGCGTACGCCAGCACATCCAGCATCAGCGACTCGGGCGAGGGAACGCCTTCGGAGGCCAGACGCCGGTCCAAAGCGGCGACCGCCCGGCGATCGGCGGCATTCGCCGGCCTGGTGGTCAGCCCCTCGTGACGACGCAGCGACTCCAGCGAGGACAGCACGCGATCGGCCACGGCGTCCGTATCCACGGCGGCGGTGTCGAAGGCATCGAAATCGTCGGACGACTCGACCCATTCGACCAGAACGTCGGCACCGGCATCGGACCCCGGATCGGCAGCCAGGCCGTCGGAATCGATCGCAGTCGCACACGGTTGCGGAATTCCATCCTCGATCGGGGTCGCCCCGCTTGCGGGGAGATGCCCCGTAGGGGCAGAGGGGTTATGTATGTTACTTGTATTATTGGGTGACATTTTGTCCGGTTTTTTGGACAAAATGTCCGAAACCCCCGAGTTATCCACATCATTCGAGATCGGGCACGGGGTGACATTTTGTCCGGAACGCGCGTCTTCACGGGGTGACATTTTGTCCGGAAGCGGTTCCGACCCATTCGAGCCGGCCGTGTCCAGCGTCGTCTCGGCGGCGGCGGCGCGACGGGCTGCGGCCTTCCTCGCATGACGCACGCAGGACATGATGCCGCGCTCGGACGTCTCCTCGACGTCCTCCGCCTCGATGCCAGAGTCCTTCAAGATCACGTTCCACACGACGCTGCGCCGGTCGGCCCGCACCTGCTTGCCGGTCTTGGGATTGAACGCGCTGAACCCCTGCTGGCCGAGTTC
This sequence comes from Bifidobacterium sp. SO1, assembly GCF_018555335.1. Lineage (NCBI taxonomy): Bacteria > Bacillati > Actinomycetota > Actinomycetes > Bifidobacteriales > Bifidobacteriaceae > Bifidobacterium > Bifidobacterium sp. SO1. The sequence continues at coordinate 345,157 of NZ_JAFEJR010000002.1, forward strand.
GAGATATCCCTTGTCGACCAGCTCCTTGATCGCACGCTGCACGGTACGCTCGTCGATGCCGCAATCGGCCGCTATCGTAGCGATCGACGGCCACGATGCGGTGCCGTCATCGAAATGCGCGCGGAACGCAAGATAGGCAAGCACGGTCTTCGTGGAGTTGCGCACGTCGTGGACGTGCTTCTGCACCCATACCATCGTGTAGGTGGTCATGCGATCACCGTCCCTTCCTGAAGAACGCGGCGTTCCTCTTCGGCGCGGGGCCGATGAAGTACTCCTGTTCCACAATCCCGGCCGGCGTATGCTCGCACATCACGACACGCCCGTCATGATCGGCCTCGGCGGCCATGCCCAGCAGTACCTTCCGGGACTCCGGGTCAAGGCCCTCCACCGACTTGGCCCATTCCACCGTCTCGCGGCTCATAGGTCACCTCCGATCACGTCTGAAACAACACTCGATGAAAATGATTCATCGGTTTGGCACTGTTTTGGACGGACATTCACGCCCAGCCGTCGCGGCACATCGATGAAGCCGAACAGGTAATCCACGGACACGTCCAAAACGGCCGCGACCTGTCGGATGTCACGCGCCTTCCACGCGACACGGAAGGCGAACCGGGAATTGATCCCGTCCTTGTCGACTCCGATCATCTCGCCGAGCTGGCGGTGCGTGGTCCCTTCCTCGGAAAGCAGCTGGTCGATCCGCGCGTTCATCAACGTGAACTCACGCCGGAAATCATCACGCGGCCTGACCATCATCGCCTCCAAACCCATCGAGGAAACCGAACGAACTTATTCTCAGTTGATCGCCGTCGGTTTTTGGACGGACGTTCTCGTCAAGCCGGGACGGCACGTCAGACAAGCCCAGCAGATAATCGACCGACACGTCCAGAAGCATCGCGCAGCGTTTGACGTCGCGCACCTTCCATGCCGTGCGGTACGTGAACCGGGATGTGACCTCGCTCGCATGAAGGCCGATCATCGCGGCGAACCCGCCATGACTCGTGCCTTCCTCCTTCAGCAGCTGGTCGAGCCGTTGGTTGAACAGGGAGAACTCCCTACGGAAATCGTCACGCGGGTCAACCATCATCGCCTCCGGTTCCCACGGTCGCCGAAGACCTGCCCCAGCAGTTTCCTTCGTTCGCCGGCTACACGGGACTGGGGGATGCCCAGCATCGCGCTCACGTACAAATCCTGGCTGCCGTCCGCCGGCGCGGAGAGCAGCAGTCGACGCGCGTCGGCGTCCAACCGAAGATCACGCATCATGGCATCTCCTCCAGCGGGCACGATGCCGTCACCTCCCGGCTTTCGGCGGCGAGCTGGTCGAGCGCGTCCAGCGTGCTGCGCCAGTGGCGGTGTCCGACGGCCTCCCGGCGTTCCTCGTCGCTCATCCGGCTGCGGCACCACCGGTCGATGCATCGTTCGATGCGCTTGTAGCCGATCAGGCGCGGCTCCAGGCCCGCGTCACGGAAGATGTCGACCGGGCGGTCGCCGGCGAGATACCTGTGCACGCACTCGTCCTGAAAGCCGAGCGTGTAGAAGATGCGCGTGGGGGAGACGTGCTCGACCGCAGGCAGGGCCGCAAGATGCTCCATCTCCTCCACGGAGAACTCACTGGGCCTACATCCCTTCTTCGACATGGGAACCCTCCTTCCCGCATGAGGCGCGCAGCTTCGCGAGCAGGCGTTCCTCGGCTTTGTCCCGCAACGTGGACACGCGGCACAACGACCACACGCACAGCGCAAATCCACAAGCCAGAAGCCCGAGCATCAAGGCGGACAGCGCCGACAACACCAGTTCCGCACTCATCGCGCACCTCCCGCCAGCTGCGGCATGCAGCCGCGAGCGGACAGCACGGCGAACTCGGCGGCCGCGTCGCGTTCGCGATCCGCCCACCGGTCCACGATCGACGCGGCCAGCAGCGTCAATGCGGACACCAGCGCGCCCCACACGCCCAACGCCAGATCGAACCAGCCGATCGTCAGCAACAACACGAACGCCATCACGAACGACGCCAACGCGACCGACGCCGCCGCGATCCCGATGCGCCGGTAATGATCCCGACGCGAGACCCAATACTCAACCTCGCCCATCAGCGCACCTCCATGTGCAAGCCATTCGACGGATGCATCAGCATGCACCGCTCCCGCCGAGACGAAACGTGAACAAAACGTGACGAAAATGTCCGTCCAAAACGCGAGACCCGCCGCGTAGCCTTGAGACAGGACGCAGGAATCACGCAGAAAAGCCTGTTAAAGTCAACCATGTGTGATGACACTCCTACACAATGCATGAGCCGCAAACCCCGGTGATCCTGGACAGAACAACAGGGCGAACGACTCGGGAAACGTTGTCGCACAGCCGGTATCCGACGGCAATCGGATACCGGCATTTTCTTGTATTGAGAGGCAAACAGAGAGAAAACCGAATCAGCTAGAACGGACCACCCCCTCCCAATCCAGCCCCGACAGGCAACCGACGATCACGCCGTTTACCCAAACCGGGAACGCTGCCAGACATGTCACGGCCCTTCGGTCGCGCGACCCGTCGAGATTCCCCGACCGATTCGCGATCGACCGAAACAACGCCGCAAGAATCCTCATCGCCGTCAAGACCATCCGTTGCCGCCGACGGTTCGTCGCCAGCAGCGGGTCGCTCGACGCCGGAACCGGAACGGCTGGCCTCATCGATCGCCCCGAACGCCTCGGACAGCAGGCCGAACACGCCGCAGAACACGTAATCCGCGCTGGCGTCCAGAACATCCGTCGTCAACCCCTTCGGTTTGTTGTCGCCCGTCAAGGGAGCGCCGACGTAACGGTACGCACGCCAAGGCCCCTCGAAACCAGCGCCGCCGGCAGGGCGAACCGCGCAACCCACATACCAGCCATCCATCGGCGGGATCGGCTCACCGGAACGCCACGAGCAATCCACCAGCGGCTGAACATCAGCGATACGCATCAGACCAGCACCTCCTTACGGGAATCAAGACCCAGAACGAAATCAGACGACAAGCCATAACGGTCATGAAGAAACAGCAAGTCCTTCTGCTGCCACGCCACATCGCCATTGACTTTCATTGCGATGGAAGCATGGGACTGTCCCATCTCTGCGGCGAGCTTTCGGTAGCTAATTCCATGACCGGTTAGCCACCTTTTCATCGGACTGTTCATCTTCATTTCCTTTTGTTCAAAGTTCCTGAACATCAGATTAGCGGTCAATTTGCTTGAACGCAAATCGTGTGCTTATAATTTGTTCAGAAATAATGAAAAGCGTTTATTTGATTGGAGACACGCCGATGACCTCAGTTATGGCTCAGCCGATGACGAAAGCATCCGAAGAGCATCTGTCGGAAACGATTGCTTTCAATGTTCGAGTCATGCTGGCTGCTCGTGGAGAGAATCAGACCACTTTGGCTGAGGCTCTTGGAGTCAAGCGGGCCGCTATGTCAATGAAGATGTCCGGTAAGACCGGATGGTCTGTCGTGGACTTGGTCAACGCTTCGCGATTTTTGGATGTCCCCGTTGAGTCTTTAATCGACGATAGCTATATGAATCAGATTCAAACGATGAATAACAAAAAAGCCCCGGAAGATTCCGAGGCTTCAAACAAGCTCCTGCGGCTGGGCTTGAACCAGCGACCGTCCGATTAACAGTCGGATGCTCTGCCAACTGAGCTACGCAGGAATATCGGTCACAGGCTTGCGCCGTGCACAAGATGTAAATGATATCCGCAAATCGCGATGATGCAACTTTGCGGGGTGCATCGGCGTGTCGGTCGGCGATGTCGCGTCGAACGGCATGTCCGTTTTACTGCCCGAATGTGGATAGTCGAAAATCATCCACAAAAAATGTGGATAGACACGCCGAGTGTGGATAACTCGCTACCTTTCGACCACATAACCCGTTTCGGCTGGACAGCACGACACGTCGCACGGCAAGGTTGAAGGCACCTCGACGACAACAGGGTCGGCGGGGCGCGAACAACCATTGATCGACTCCAAGGAAGGAACGATGATGAACACACGCACCAACAGGGCCGAGACGCCGGGCGGACGCATCGCCAGATTCGCGGCCGCCGCGATATGTTTCCTCGCGATACTGGCCAGCGGCGCCATCCATTCCGAACATGCGATGGCGGCGAACGGCACGATCACCATCAAATCCGGCGACGGCACCTCGCTGGCCGGCCACACGTTCAACGCCTATCTGCTCGCCACCTATACCGACGTGGAACTCAAGGATTCGTCCACCCTACGTTCGGTCAGCGCGCAGCCGGCCAACAGCGCGGCCTCCACATGGATCTCCACAGCGCTCAAGGCGGCGAACGTCAGCGTCGACGCCTCGGCCGGGCAGAACCCCGCCTCGCAGATGCTGCGCCAGACCACCGGTTCTCAGGCCACGCGTCTCATCGCCGCCACCTTGGAAGCCAACAAATCCGGTCGCACGCCGGCCAAGGCGAACCAGACGTCCAACGGCTCGTCCTTGACGCTCACACTGGCCGAAGGCTTTTACCTGATCACCGACTCGGCGGGCATGCCGATCATCGCGTCCACCACCATCAGCGGAACCACTGCCATGGCATCCGGATCGACGCTGGGAACCGTATACATGAAAAGCAAGGTCAGCGTGCCGAACAAGGAGATCAAAAGTGTCGACGGCACCTGGAAGGAGAGCGCGGCCGCGACGAACGGGGAGACGCGGCAGTTCCGCGTCAGGTTCTCGCTGCCGAACCATCTCGCCGCCGACACCGTGACCGTCGACGACGTGATGGACGGCATGCAGTACGTGTCGGGCACGTTCAAGGCGAAGATCTCCGCAGGCAAAAACGCCGGCAAGGACGTGACCTCGGAATTCGGCAAGGTCGGCTCATCCTCCACGGGGAAGGGCTACAAGGTCACCTCCAGCCAGGCGCTGATCGACAATTACGGCACGCAACAGGTGGAGATCTCCTATTCCGCTACGATCACCGACACGGCCAGGGCCAAGGCGGCTTCGAACACGGTCACGGTCACCATCAACTGGCTTCCAGGCACGAATCCGCCGGGCGTCGACCCGCCGAAGCCCGGCAAGGACTTCGTCCGTGTGCCCACATACGGCATCGACCTGAAGAAAATCAGCGCGGCGAGCACCGACCAGAACAGGATCCCCGTCGAAGGCGCGAAGTTCATCATCAAGAACGAGACGCTCGGCAAGTGGCTGAACTGGGACGCCGGTACCAAGCGATGGGCCTACGTCGACACCGAGGCCAAGGCCCAGCAGCGGGCCACGGACGCCAACGGCGTCATCAGCTACGACAGGCTCGGTGCGGGGACCTACCTGATCTCGGAGACCGTCGTGCCGAAGGGATATTTCGGCTTCGTCAAACCGAGCTTCAGGGTCACGATCGACGACGCCGGCACCATATCGATCACCGGAGTCGAACAGGCCGGGCTGACTGCCAGCGTCTCCAAGGCGAACGGAGCCACCAGTACACCGGTCGCGGTCGTCAAAAACGTCGACAACATGACGCAGCTGCCGATGACCGGAGGCGTCACCGTGGGATTGATGGGCGCGGGCGGTCTGTCGGTGATGGGTCTCGCCCTGGCCAGCGCCGTCAAGGCTGGCAAACTGCGTCGTGACGGTCTGGATGCGGCATGGAGGTCATAACATGGGAATGCCAATCAGATACCGGACTCGTGCGACCGCTCTCGCCGGCGCGACTCTCGCCTGCACGATGCTCGTCTGCCTGTCAATGCCGGTCGCACCCGAGGCGATGGCCCAGGACGTGCCCGCCGTCGGCGAACTGCAACGGGATCCGGTCGCATCCACCGCGGTGATCTCGGACGACAACCCGCTCGGCGGGACAGACCAGAGCGGCCAAGTAGGGGACGATAACGAGCGGTCGGACGATGCGTCCGATGACAGCATGGCCTCCTCGGACGACGCGCACGAGAACACGGGGGAATCTCCGGACAACGACGACGCCGGGGACGAGCCCGTCAACGAATCCGATGACCGGATTGCCGCCGCGCCCCGCCGCAGCAAATCGAGCATCAGACCGTTCTCCTTCTCGGACGACGCCCCGACCCGGGGTTGGCTCCGCTTCTTCGACAAAGACAACGTCGAGATCGCAGGACGCATCACCGTCACCGGCCAGCAGTCATACCAGATGCCTGCACTGGGCGGCGCCAAGGATGTCGAATACCACGCCAATCAGGGCATCAGCGGCACTGCGGACTGGAAGGCCGTGGCATGGCAGTCGCAATGGTTCAAGGTCGGAGGACTGTGCGACGCGGGCTGGTCCGCCGACGTGTGCACCATCACCGGGCACGGCGGCTTCGAGCCCCTGATGATCCGGGGCGAGCAAAGCATGCGCCGATTCCTGCCGGGAGCGCGAGTCAACGCGCCGACGGCCACCGGCTCCGCCGTATGGTGGGCGATATACCACACCAGCTGGGCAATGTACGTCGAACAGATACGGTATGCGCCCAACGGCGGCACCGGCGTGATGCAATCCACATCTGCGGATGTCTCGGCATACGACATCAACAGTGAAACCTACTATTCCAGCATTCCCGCGACCGTTGCCGATAACGGGTTCACCCGCCCCGGCTACCAGTTCGTCGGTTGGAAGGCCAGGGGATCGGGCGCCCTGTGGCAGCCGGGCGACACGAAATGGCTGGCGATCAGCAACAACCCGGCCTCCACCTACACGGATCACCAGATCCTCGATGCCCAATGGGAGAGGCTGCCCCATGCAACCACGATGCCGTCCACCGGCGATGCCGGGCTGGTCACCGCATACATGGCCGGTACCGGACTATGCGGTGCGGGATTGTGCGGGGTGATCGGGCTGACACGCAGACGCGATACCGGTCCGCGAAGCGGAGCACGGCACGATGCCCAGGCCTGAATGGTTCGTCCCCGATGATTGGCACGTGGCGTTGTTCGGCAGAACGCCGCCGATGTCACGTGCCGACCGTACCGCGCTACGACGCCAGTGCGGTACGGTACGGAGGCGATTCCGCCTGCTGGTCGCCATAGCCATGGCCGCAATGATATCAGGACTGTCGGTGTTCGCATGGATCGGCGTCACCCAGGCGCAGTCGCGGCGCGAGGCAGAGCATGCGCTCCCGCACATCGAGTCGAGGCGGGGACAGGAGTACGCTACGTTGCAACGTCTGGTCGAAGACGCCGAAGCGTACAACGCTCGACTGGCACGAACACCTCAGGTCATCGGTGAGACCGCCGATGCGGACGGTTCCGCATCCGGCGACTTCTCCTTCGCGGGCGACACCGAGTATCACGACCTGCTGGATGCGGGAGATTCGATCATGGCGGCGTTGCGTATCCCAAAGATCGGCCTGCTGCTGCCGATCCGTCACGGTGCCGGGGAATACGCGCTGGCGAACGGATTGGGTCACCTACACGGCACCAGCCTGCCGGTCGGAGGCAGGTCCACGCATGCGGTCGTCACCGGGCACCGCGGACTGGCCGACAAAGAACTATTCACCAGGCTCGACGAACTCGCCGTGGGAGACCCGTTCTACATCGAACTTGCGGACGGGCGGACGCTCGGATACCAGATCGACGGCATCGTCGAAACCGAACCGGCAGATACCGACCGTCTGCGCATCGAGACGGGGAAGGACCGCGTCACGTTGGTCACCTGCACTCCGATCATGCTCAACACCAGACGTCTGCTGGTCACCGGAATCCGAGCCAGCATGCCCGATATCGTGCCGATTCCTCAATCGGCGCCACGTGACAGGCGACCGAAGGAATCCACGGCCGTCGTGGCAGGCTCGTGCGCCGCCGCGGGCTGGTCGACGCTCTGGGCTGCAGAAACGCGCAGAAGACGGCGCATACCGTCACGGGCATGCCACATGACCGGAAAGGAGATATCGGCATGATGCACGACGACTACCGCCGGCGCGTACGCAGCCGCATGCTGCGTGAACGGCGCAGACAGGAAGGAGACGGTCTGCGCCATCGATTCGCAGTCGCATGCTGCTGCGCCGCGGCCATGCTGCTGATGTTCGCCGTCATGCCGTCGGACGGCTTCGGCACGGCTGCGGCGAACCAGAGTGCGGGCGGCACATGCCGTGCCGCTCTGGCATGGCCCGTGGCCGATCCGCGGACAATCGGCACATTCGATGCTCCCGCACAACCCTGGTTGCCCGGACATCGTGGCGTGGACCTCGCCGCCGAACCCGGCACCGAGCTGCTTGCTCCCCGGGACGGGACGATATCGTATGCCGGCACCGTGGCCGGAAAATCCGTGGTCAGCATCGCCTCAAGAGGAATGAAATTGACCTTCGAACCTGCGGAAACGAATCTGGCGGTCGGCGCACAGGTGCACGTGGGAACACCGTTCGCGCGCGTCGCACTCGGATCGGATCATTGCGACGGAGCATGCGTGCATTGGGGCGTGCGCCGCTCATCCGGCGAATACCTGGATCCCGCAGCACAGACGGCGTCCCGCCGCATCGTCCTCAAACCGTCCAGCTGAAGAAAGGAGTAAGCCATTCAGACAGATCGTGTGCGTTATCCGACCATGCGTTATCCGACCATGCGTTACCCGACCAACCGTGTCAGTTCGCCGAGATTGAGTTCGAAACTGACGCCGCGATCGGCATAATGCGGCTGGTTGAGCGTCGACACCATCGCATGGCGTACGAACTCCCCGGCGATGTGCGCCGACTCGGCCAGTCCGCGTCCGGCCATCACGGCGCCGCACAATGCCGAGGCGAACGCGTCGCCGGTGCCGTGCGTCATGTACGGCAGCTTCTCATGATCCAACTCATGCCGGGCCGCCACACCGGCCGAGGCGCTCGCCACAAAGTTGCGGATCAGTCCGTCACCGCGGTCGACGCCTTTGAGCACGACGTTGCGTGCCCCCATACTCAGCAGCGCGTCGAGCAGATCGTCCACGGCCCCGTCGTCAAGGTCGAGCCCCTCGTACCTGCGACCGGTCAGGATCGCCGCCTCCGTCAGGTTCGGCATGAGCACGTCGGCCCCGTCGGCCAGCGCCCCCATCGCCTCGCACAGTTCAGGCGTATACGTCGAGTACAATTCGCCGCCATCGCCCATCACCGGATCCACCAGACGCAGCGCACGCGGATACTCACGGTAGAGCCGTTGAATGATCGCCACCTGATCGGGGGAGCCGAGGAAACCGGAATACACACCGTCCAGATCGACCTGTTCCGCACGCCACGCATCCAGATAGCCGTCCAGGATGTCAGTCGTATCGTGGAACGTGAACACGTCGTAATGCGTGTGCGCGGAGAACAGCGCGGTCGGCACGGGACACACGTCGCAGCCTGCCGCCGACAGGATCGGGATCGCGGCGGTCAGCGAGCACTTGCCGTAGCCGCACATGTCGTGCACCGCGGCGATCCGGGGAATATAGCGCGGATCACGGTCATACAGCATCACGTCGTCGGTCATGGTCGTCCTTTCGTCTTCGTTGACGACTCTAGCCGGCGGCCTGACTATCGCGCGCGGGCCATGCCGGTGCCCGCACGCCGAATGCGGGCGCCCGTTCCCGAGCGAATGCCGCACGCGGCGTGTCGCAGATGCATCGGCTGTTTTTCGACGCTTGCCGACAGGACGATATCCCAATGATGCCAAGGGTTGATAAAGGGGTATAGGCAACCGTGATAGCGTTCGGCTTGCATCGGCGGGCACCATGCTCGTAAGGTCTAAACCAACACCTCGCCACGACAGCCGGACATCAACCGGAAACGGCCGGCGGGTGGCGATAACCAGCAATGGAATAACCCCACTGAAGGAGCACATCATGACCGAGCCGAACAAGAAGTACCGTTTCGAGACCCTGCAGCTGCACGTCGGTCAGGAGCAGGCCGATCCGGCCACCGATTCCCGCGCCGTCCCGATCTACGCGACCACCTCCTACGTCTTCCACAACTTCGACCATGCCGAGGCCCGCTTCGGACTGGCGGATCCGGGCAACATCTACGGCCGTCTGACCAACTCCACCCAAGGCGTGTTCGAGAACCGCATCGCGGCCCTCGAAGGCGGCACCGCGGGCCTCGCGGTCGCATCCGGCGCTGCGGCAGTCGAATACGCGGTGCGCAACATCACCCAGTCCGGCGACCACATCGTCTCCTCCAAGAACATCTACGGCGGCACCTTCAACCTGCTCAAGCACACACTGCCGCGCGACGGCATCACCACCACCTTCGTCGACCCGGAGGTCCCGCAGAACTTCGAGGACGCCATCCAGGAGAACACCAAGCTCGTCTACTTCGAGACCTTCGGCAACCCGAACGCCGACCTGCCGGACTTCGAGGCCATCTCCGAGATCGCCCACAAGCACCACCTGCCGGTGATCGTCGACAACACGTTCGCCACCCCGTACCTGTTCCGCCCGCTCGAGCACGGCGCCGACGTCGTGGTCGAATCCGCAACCAAGTTCATCGGCGGCCACGGCACCACCCTCGGCGGCGTGATCGTCGAAGGCGGCAAGTTCAACTGGGCAGAGGTTCCGGGCAAGTTCCCGACCCTGACGGAAGCCGACCCATCCTACCACGGCCTCAACTTCTACGAGGCACTCGGCGGTGCCGCATTCGTGACCCGCATCCGTGCCATCCTGCTGCGCGACACCGGCGCCACCCTGTCCCCGTTCGCCGCGTTCCTGCTGCTGCAGGGCACCGAAACCCTGTCGCTGCGCGTCGAACGCCACGTCGAGAACGCGCTGAAGGTCGTCGAGTACCTGCAGACCGTGCCGGAGGTCGAATCCGTCTCCCACCCGTCCATCCCGGGACGCCGCGACCACGAGCTGTACAAGAAGTACTTCCCGAACGGCGCCGGCTCCATCTTCACTTTCGACATCAAGGGCGGCAAGGACGCGGCACGCGTCTTCATCGACAACCTGCACCTGTTCAGCCTGCTCGCCAACGTGGCCGACGTGAAGTCCCTCGTCATCCACCCGGCCTCCACCACGCACTCGCAGGAGACTCCGGAGGAACTCGAGGACCAGGGCATCCACCCGGGCACCATCCGCCTGTCTATCGGCACCGAGAACATCGAGGACATCCTCGACGACTTGAAGGGCGGCTTCGAGGCGGTCCGCGCCTCCGGCCTCGCCAAGTAAACCGGACAATCCGGCCGGACGGTTCGCGCCCGGCACGATCCGCTCGGTTGCGGACACGTAACGTACGACCGGAAACGAACCGAGTATCCTAAGCCATGACCTCGCCGGAAGACGGGGCATGGCTTAATTGTGTGAAGAGAGGAACCACAGTATGACTGCACGTACGAAGCAGACGTTCAACGCCGCCACCATCCCGCTCATCGCCGTCATGACGGCCGTCACCACCGTCGTGACCATGTTCGTCCAGATCCCCACGCCCACGCGCGGCTACCTGAACCTGTCCGACACCATGATCTTCTTCTCGGCCTACGCGTTCGGCCCGTGGATCGGCGGCATCATCGGCGGCCTCGGCCCAGCCCTGTCCGACCTGATCAACGGCTACCCGCAGTGGGCGATCTTCACGTTCGTCATCGACGGCGTGCAGGCCCTGATCGTCGGCCTGCTGCTCAAGGAGTTCAAGCCGCTCAACGTGATCGGCGTCTCCGTGCTCGCCGGCGTGTGGAAGGTGTTCGGCTACTTCATCGCCGGCGGCATCCTCTCCGGCTGGGGTCCGGCCCTCGGCGAGGTGCTCGGCAACAGCTTCCAGATGGGCGTCGGCCTGATCGTCGGCCTCGCCCTGTTCTCCGCCGTGCGCAAGGCGTACCCGCCGCTGGTGCGCCTGGGCAACCTCGGCGTCAAGGCCGCGGCCTGATCCCCGCCGCTCCCGCAAGAGACGCATCGGCTCCCTTCCGTTCACGGAGGGGAGCCGATTTCGTTGTGCCGGACATGATACGCGGTCATGAGACGGCGTTGATGCCGGTGCCCGCGACCGTCCGCCATGACACGCGATAGGATAGATCGAATGAGCTTGGACACCCTGATCGAGACGCGTGATCTCGGCTGGCGATACGCGCCGATCGTCGACGGCGGACACCCCATAACGGGTCTCGAATCCATTACCGTGGCCATCCATGCCGGCGAATTCGTCGGCATCGTCGGTCCGACCGGCGCCGGCAAATCAACGTTGTGCATGGCCTTGGCCGGCATCATCCCGAACCTTGCGGACGGGCAGATGACCGGCAGCGTCACCGTCGCCGGCATGAACGTGCGCGAGACCACCGTCGCCGAACTGTCCACCCGCGTCGGCTACGTGCAGCAGGACCCCGAATCCCAGCTGTTCTGTGCTTCCGTCGAGGATGAGATCGCATTCCCACTCGAAAACCGTGGCATGGATCCCGCGCTCATGGACGAACGCATCGACGACGTGCTACGGCTGGTCGGCATGGAGGACTACCGTACCCGCATCCCCACCAGCCTGTCCGGAGGACAGATGCAACGCGTCGCGATCGCGGCCGCGCTCGCCGCCGAACCCGACATTCTGATCCTCGACGAGCCAACCGCCGCACTCGACCCGGACGGCCGTCGCGAAGTGTTCGCCGCGCTCGACACGATCCGCTCACGCCGCAACCTGACCGTCGTCATGGCCGAACAGGACACCTCGCATTTCCCCGGGCGCGCCGACCGCATCCTCGTACTCGACCACGGACGCCTCATCGAACAGGGCGACGTCGGCCTATTCTCCAAGCAGCCGGAACTGTTCGAACGGCTGGGCGTCGCATTGCCCGGCGGCCCTGAGCCGGGACTGCGCATCATCGCGGACGATGCGACCGTGCCGACCGGGCCGGAAGACGATCCGATCATCGTGCTGGACCATGTCACCTACCGGTACGCATCCGGCGGTCGCCCCGACGCCGCGAGCCGTCCGCCGGCATTGGATGACGTGACCTGCACGATTCCGCGCGGCGCATTCGTTGGCCTGATCGGCCATAACGGCTCCGGCAAAACCACGCTCGCGCGGCACCTCAACGCGCTCCTGACACCCGCCAGCGGACAGGTGATCGTCGACGGACTCGACACCCGCGAGCATAGCGTCGGCCAGATGGCCGCGCACGTCGGCTTCGTCTTCCAGAACCCCGACCATCAGATCTTCTGTGCCACGACCCGCGAGGAAATCGGTTTCGGTCCGAAGGCGCTCGGCGGAACACCTCAACAGGTCGATGCCGCGGTCGACAAGGCGATGCGGCTGTTCGGCCTCGACCGGTTCGCCGATGTCTCGCCTGCCACGCTCGGCTATGGCGACCGGCGGGCCGTGGCCCTCGCCTCGGTGTTGGCGATGGGCACGCCGATCCTCGTGCTCGACGAGCCGACCGCAGGACTCGACCGCAACCTGTCCGCGCGGTTCCTCGACACGGTTGCCGCGCTGAACAGGAACGGCACGACCGTCATCATGATCAGCCACGACATGTCCGCCGTCGCGCGATACTGCACACACGTCATGCGCATGGACGACGGCCGGCTCGCCGCATACGGCCGACTGGAAAGGAACGACGATGGACGCTGACCTGTACGTGCCCGGCAACGGCTGGCTGCACCGCGCCGACCCCCGCGTCAAATTCGCATTGTCCCTCGCACTGCTCGTCATGTGCCTCATCTGGCGCAACTGGGCGTTCATGCTCGCGATGCTCGTACTCGAACATGTGATGCTCGCCGTCGACCATGTGCCGGCCGAACGCATCGCATGGGTGTGGCGCACCCTCGCCCTGCTCATCGTGCTCATCGTCGCGCTCTGGCCGGTCTTCGACCCCAGCGGCACGCATGAGATCTGGCGGTGGGGCATCCTGCGGTTCACGCGCGAGAACCTCGTCATGGCGGCCGTCATGGGACTGCGCATTCCCGCGCTCGGCTTCGCATGCTTCCTCACCCTGTTCACCACCAGCCAGCCGCGCCTCATTCGAGGCCTCGTCGCCCTCGGCATGCCGTACCGCGCCGGGCTCACGCTCGCCACCTCGCTGCGCTACATTCCGGTGTTCTTCCAGATCTTCCAATCCGTTTCGGCCGCGCAACGTGCACGCGGCCTCGACCTGAACGGAGGCGCCGTCGGCAGGGGAGGGAGCAACCCGATCGCCGCGCTGGTCGCCCGCTTCAAGTCGTATCTGCCGATCATCGTGGCCGTGCTCATCCGTGCCTACCGCATGAGCCAAGGCGTCGGCTGGGCGATGGAATCACGCGGTCTCGGCATGCCCGGCGTCACCCGCACCTACCGGGTGAACCTGCGCATGCGGCCGGCCGACTGGCTGCTGCTCGCCGCGACCATCGCCGGCACAGCGGCCGCGGTCACGGCGATGATCACGATCGGCTGAAGCGACGGCGGCCGCGAACGGGCAAAAGGGGATGCAAAAAGACGTAATGGGCAGGCACCCGACGTTGCGCGGATGCCTGCCCATCACGGTCCGCTTGGCTGCAAGAAGGGGACTCAGCCCGGCAGCTCCAGCTCGCCCAGCTTGTCGGTCAGTTTGATGTTCTCGCTGTAGTCGACCGGGCATGCGATCACGTGCACGCCGCCGTCGGCCATCATCGCCGCCTCGATCGAGGGCTTCAAATCATCGGCGGACGAGACAAGATGGCCATGCGCGCCGAAGCTTTCAGCCAGCTTCACGAAATCGGGATTGCCGAAATCCACGTCGTCATGATGGCCGTTGTGCAGATCCATCTTCCACTTGATCAAGCCGTACGCCTTGTCCACCCACACGAGGATCACGATATGGCAGCCAAGCCGTACCGCCGTCTCGATCTCCTGCATGTTCATCATGAAGCTGCCGTCGCCCATCACCGCGAGCACCGGGCGGCCGCGCCGTGCCAGCGACGCGCCGACCGCGCCCGGCAGCGTCCAGCCCATTGTCGACAGGCTGTTGTCGATGATGCACGTGTTCGGCAGGTACGTCGGATACAGTCGCGCCATCCACATCTTCAACGCGCCCGTGTCCACGAGCGCCACGTCGCTGTCGTTCAGCGCCTTGCGCGTGTCATAGACGACGCGTTGTGGCTTCATCGGGAACGATTCGTCATCCTTGCAGGATTCGAACTCATGCATGAGCAGACCGCGGATGTCCGACTCGGCGTTCGCGAAGGTGACGTCGCGCTCGCGCAACGCGTCGATCAGCTGCGTGAGCGTGGCGTCGATGTCGGCCATGATGTTCAGCGTCGTCGTGTAATGCGCGTCCGTATCCTCCACGAACGTGTTGATGTGGATGATCTTCTTATCGTTCTTCGGGTTGATTTTGACCGGGTCGAACTGCTGGATCGAAAAGCCGATCGCGATGATGAGATCCGCGTCGTCGAACGCGAAGTTCTCGTAGTCGTGGCGCATGAACCCGACCACGCCGAGCGCGTTGCGATGCCGGTCGGAGAACACGCCCTTGCCTTCGAACGTGGTGGCCACCGGCACGTTGAGCTGTTCGGACAGGACGCGCAGCTGGTAGTCGGCGTTCGCGCGGCTCACGCCGTTGCCTGCGAGGATGATCGGATGCTTCGCCTTGGCGATGATGTCGGCCGCGGATTCGATGTCGGCGGGCGTCGGCACGGTGTGCACCTGCAAGGCGCGGCTGAGCGGCTGGGCGTCGGTCGGCGCGGCCTGTTCGGCAATGTCCTCGGGCAGGATGATGCACGTGGCGGCCGGACGCTTGCGCTGGGCGAGCGCGAAGCCCTTGCGCACGGTTTCGGTGACCGCTTGGGGGCTCAGGATCATGTTCGTCCAACGGGTGATCGGACGGAACACCGACACGAGGTCGATGATCTGATGCGACTCCTTGTGGATGCGGTTGATGTTGCCCTGCGCACACAAGGCGACCAGCGGCGTGTTGCTCGCGTTCGCACACGCCACCGGCAGCGTGAGGTTCAGCGCGCCCGGGCCGAGCGTGGCGAGGCACACGCCGGGCTTGCCGGTCAGATGCGCGTAGGTGAGCGCCATGAAGCCCGCACCCTGCTCGTGGCGCGTGACGACGAAGCGGATGTGCCCGTCGCGTTCCAGCGCCTCGATGAACGGGATATTCTCCTCGCCGGGGATGCCGAAGATCACTTCGACGCCCTCCTGCACGAGGCATTGCACCATGAGATCGGCGACGTTGCGCTGATGATGACGGTCGGTGCGCGGACGGGCCGCGGCAACGGTGTCGTGGGTTTGCTCCTCGCCGTCGCGGTCGAATCCGTCGCGCAGACGCGACTCGATGCGGGCGAACAATGATTCGGAATGCTGTTCTGTCACGAGTGCACGAGTATAGCGGAGCGAATGATCGCGACGATGTTACGGATGATATATGGACGTAACAATGCGGCGGATTGCGTTGGTTCATCCTTGGGGATGATGCCGGAGGGGCATGTTTCCTTCCGCCGCACGATGTCGGCGGCGGGCGTTTGCCACGATGATGGAACCATCATCCGATATCCGTCACGAGGAAACGAGGAATCATGGAAGGTATGGTCACCACGGCCGCCAACCCGACCGCCATCGAGGCGATCGACCTGGTCAAGGACTACGGGCAGGGCGACACCGCCGTGCACGCGCTGCGCGGCGTCAACGTGCGTTTCGAACAAGGCCGATTCACGGCCATCATGGGTCCGTCCGGCTCCGGCAAGTCCACGCTGATGCACACGCTCGCCGGACTCGACTCGGCCACCTCCGGCCGCATCGTCTTCGACGGCGCGGACATCACGAAGATGAACGACAACCAGCTCACCCTGCTGCGGAGACATAAAATCGGCTTCATCTTCCAGAGCTTCAACCTGCTGCCCATGTTCAGCGCCGAACAGAACATCCTCATGCCGTTGACACTCGCGGGGGAGAAACCCGACCGTTGCTGGTTCCGCCAGCTCGTCGAGACGCTCGGGCTGAGCGAACGACTCAACCATCGCCCGAACGAACTGTCCGGCGGCCAGCAGCAGCGCGTCGCCATCGCCCGCGCGCTTATCACCAAACCGTCGCTCGTGTTCGCCGACGAGCCGACCGGCAACCTCGACTCCGTCTCCAGCGCCGAAGTACTGAGCTTCCTCAAGCGTTCGGTCAAGGAACTCGGCCAGACGATCATCATGGTCACGCACGACGCAGTGGCCGCCTCCTATGCCGACCGCGCGATCGTGTTCGCCGACGGCCGTATCGTCGCCGACGTGCCGAATCCGAACGCCGAACAGATGAACGAACTGCTCATGGCCGAACGCGAACGCGCCACCCGCGAAGCCATTCGATAAAAGGAATCCCATCATGTTCTCCATCACGCTCAAACTCATGAAGAAAAGCGCACGGATGCTTATCCCCGCGGGCATCGCGATCCTCATCGGCACCGCGTTCATCTGCGCCACGTTCCTGTTCTCCAACACCATGACCGACGCGCTTGGCCGCCAGCAGACCGGCAGCTACGGCGGCGCGAACTATATCGTCACCATCGACTACGACGCGTTGGAATCCGCGACGAAAGAGGAGAAGGACGCCGCATACTCCGCCACCGTCAACGACTTCCATCTCGACCAGGTGGCCGCGACCGACGGCGTCGACGGCGTGCGCGCCGACACGATGACCGACGTCACCGTCGTCAACGGCGACAAGAACGTCAGCGGCATTGCGCTCGACACCGCTAAGGACGTACGTCTGCTGCCCGTCGGCCTCGCGGACGGCGACCTGCCGGCCGACAACGGCGAGATCGCCCTGCCGCAGTCCGTCGCCAAACAACTCGATGTGAAGATCGGCGACACGGTGACCGTCAGCTCGCGCAGCCTGCAGGAGGAAGCGTCGATCGCTGACGCGACTGCGACTGCCACTGTCAAGTCCGGCAACGTCAGCGTACGCGTCGTCGGCCTAACCGACGATCCGAACGGCGTATACGGCTCGTACGGCGGCGCGTCCGTGATCTCGAACGACATCATGGCCGCGTTGCAGGCCGTCGACGACTTCTCGCAGGTGCGCACCAGCCAACTGTTCCTCGACCTCGCCGGCGGCGGTAACGGCACCGACGGCAGCGCCACCGACCCCGCCAAGGCGCAGGCCACGGCCGATCGACTCGCCAAGCTCATGCCGAAGCACTACCGCATGCTTTCGCGCGAGGCCGCCAACCGCGAGGCCATCAAGGCGCTCAGCGTGGATGGCGGCACCGACATCACCACCACGTTCCTGCTGAGCTTCGGCGTGCTCGCCATGTTCGTCGCCGCGCTCGTCATCGCCAACACGTTCCAGGTACTCGTCGCCCAGCGCCGCCGCACGCTCGCCCTGCTGCGCACGATCGGCGCGAAGAAGGGCCAGCTGTACGGCTCCGTCCTGTTCGAGGCCGGCGTGCTCGGTCTGGTCGCGTCCGTGCTCGGCGTGGCGCTCGGCTGCGCGCTGATCGGTGGCCTCACCGCGTCCGGGCTCATGGCCTCGACCGGCATGGACGCGCGGTTCGTGGTCAGCTGGCAGGCGTTCGCCGTGCCGGTCGCATTCGGTATTGCCATGACCGTGCTCGCCTCGCTCGGCTCCGCACGCTCCGCCACAGCCGTCACACCGCTCGAGGCATTGCGGCCGATCGAACTGACCGACACGCGTCGAGCCGGCGTCGTGCGCGGTGTCATCTCCGTGCTGCTTGTGCTGGCGGGCCTCGTGATGGCCGTGTTCGCCGCATGGCAGATGAGCCAGTCGATCGCAGGTCATTCGTCCATGATCACCGACGCGTATTCCACCGTGCTGCTTACGGCCATCGCCGGCTGCGCGTTCATCTTCCTGGGACTCGTCCTGTCCGCCGTGTTCTGGCTGCCCGTGCTCATGCGCGGCGTAGGCGCGCTCGTCGCGCTCGCCGGACCGTCCGCCAAGATCGCACACGCGAACATCCAGAAGAACCCACGCCGCGTGGCCGCGACCGGCGCCGCACTGCTGATCGGCGTCACGCTCGTGGCGACCATCGCGACCGGCGCGACCAGCGCCAAGCAGACGATGGGGGAGGCGCTCGACAAACGGTTCAGCGTCGACATGATCGCCGACGGTGCCGATATGACCGACACGCAGGCCGCCGACGCGGCCAAGGTCAAAGGCGTTACTGCATCCGTCTACGCGCCGACCGTCATGAAGTACGTGACCGACAAGGACGGCAACGACCTGTCCGTGCTGCTCGTCGGTGTGGATGATGCGGACGCGCTGCGTTCGGTGATGAAGGCCGATCTCAAGAATGTCACGATCGGCGACGACACGGTGCTCATGCCGAAATACGACGTGTTCACCGGCAAGAAACTGACGTTCGATGGCGGCACGGCGACGTTCGCGGACATGACGGGCGACTCCGGCGACGGCACGGCGGCGACCGGTAGCGAGACGTCGCCCGGCAAGACGGTCACGCTCAAACCGACGTACGTCGACTACCGTCGCGTGTCCGAAAACTACAATGCGGTCGCGTTCGTCAGCGCCACGCACTTCACGAACGGCGACCTGACGGCCACCGGCCACATGATGCTCATGAAGATCGACGCGGACGCCGCCGGCGTCTCCCTGAACGACGTGCTCACCGACGTGCAGCAGACGTTCACCGCCGGCACCGGCGTGCAGGTGACCGGTCCGATCGCCGAACGATCGCTGTGGGAGACGATGATCAACGGTCTGATGGCGCTGCTCGTCGGCCTGATCGCGGTCGCCGTGCTCATTGCGCTCGTTGGCGTGGCGAACACGCTGTCGCTGTCCGTGATCGAACGTACGCGTGAATCCGCGACCCTGCGCGCCATCGGCATGACGCGCGGCCAGCTGCGCCGTTCCCTCGCGGTCGAGGCGTTGCTGCTCTCGCTCGTTTCCGGCGTGGCCGGCGTGCTGCTCGGCACCGCGTTCGGCTGGCTCGGATCCTACATGGTGTTCAGCCTGTACGGCGACGTGGTCTTCCCGTTCGACTGGGCCGGCAACGGCATCATGCTCGCCGTCGCGGCGGCCGCCGCGCTCATCGCCAGCATCGCCCCCGCACATCGCGCCGTGAGCACGCCGCCGGTAGAAGCTCTCGCCGAAGCCTGATCTTGTTGCAACGGAGGTTTGCCGGACTTGCGTCCGGGAAGCCGGGGGAACAGTCCACTGGACTGTTCCCTTTTTCCGGCTTCACGCGTATTGGCCGCGAGCTTCGCTCGCTTTGTGGCCAATCGCGCCCGTCGAGGCTCTCGCCGAAGCCTAGATACATTCAAAAGCTGGCGGAGCCCAGGCGTCCTGCAATTATGGACAGCCTAACGGCTGGCTGTTTTGCTGGTTCGCCTGTCGGCTCGCACATTGCCTACAAACAGCTCTGCTGTTTGCTTGACGGCAATGTCCCTCGGCTGAGGAAGCTGCCGAGCATCAGCGAGACTGAGGGAGCGTACACCCCTAGACATACATAGATTCAGTATGTCGTAGCGTGTACGCTCCCTCAGTCAGCTTCGCTGCCGGCTCCCTCAGCCGAGGGAGCCGAGAAATACAGGCTCACGCCCATGCGTTCACATTGGGCAGCTCCCTCAACTGAGGGAGCTTAAGATATGGGAACTCATACGATCCCGTTGTCGTAGGCGAAGACGACGGCCTGCACCCGGTCACGGGCGTTGATCTTGGCGAGAATATGCGCCACATGCGTTTTCACGGTAGGCAGGCTGATGAACAGCTTGCTCGCGATCTCCTGGTTGCTCAGCCCGTGCGCGATCTCGACGAGGACTTCACGTTCGCGGTCGGTGAGCAGCTCCAACTCCGGATCGGTGTACGCCGGCTGCCCGGACTGCGCAGACGCGGCGGTTGCGGCCGCAGACGGCGCATCGGCCGGCGCGTCGCCCTTCGCATACCCGTCCTGCATCATCTTCTCGATCAGCCGCTTCGTAGCCGACGGCGCGATGATCGCGTTCCCGTTGAACACCGTGCGGATCGAACTCAACAGCGTCTCGGGTTCGGTGTCCTTGAGCAGGAACCCCGACGCACCCGCGTTGATCGCGGCCATCACATACTCGTCCAGATCGAACGTGGTCAGAATGATCACGCGCGTCGGCCGCGCTCCGTCCGCCGACTGCAGCGAGCTGATGCGCCGCGTCGCCTCGATGCCGTCCATGCCTGGCATGCGGATGTCCATCAGCACCACATCCGGGTGCGTCGATTCCGCCAACGTCACGGCCTGCGAACCGTCGCCGGCCTGACCGGTCACCTGCATGTCGGGCTGGGAGCCGATCACCATCGCGAACCCGGCGCGCACCAGTTCCTGGTCGTCGGCGATCACCACTCGAATCCTGTTCTCACTCATGATTCACCACTGTATTCGTTTCCTGGTAAGACGACAGTGGACGACACCCTGATTCTTCCCTGATCCGTAAAGAAGATGCGGGTGGTTTTCGCTCGCCGATAGAGTTGTCGGCGAGCGAAAACCACCACGCAGAAAGGGCCTTATGCCCGAGATGCCCCGGCTAGTTGTTCGTCGAGCGAGGCGGCCGGGCGCAGCCGCATCTCGGGCTGTTCGTGTTCGTGCGCCTCGTCGCTGAACCCGGTTTCGCGCAATACGCTGAGCAGTTGACGCATATGCTTGAGCGCGGTGCGTCCCTGCTGCCCGATCGCCGCGAACGCCGCCGCGATCGACTCGGCGGACGGTTCCTCACCATGTGCCTCGGCCTCATCCAGCATACGGATGTCGGCCACGGTACGGTCGATCACCAACGTCAGCGTCTCGCTCACCTCGGCCTGAATGTTCGCGCTGATCCGGTCGCGTTCCATATTCGCCGCCAACACCTTCTGCTTGGCCTGTTCGGCCTGCAGCGCCTCCTCGCGCGCCTGCAGCACCAGCACGTTCGCGCCGCTCGAACGCTGCCATCGTGCCAGCAGGATCGTGCCCACGCACATCGCGCCGACCATGCCGGCCCACATCGTCGCCTCGACCAGCATCCTGAGCGCAGAGCCGCCGATCGTCCCGTAATCCGAGGAACGCAGCATCCAATGCAATACGCTCGCATACCCGTAATCACTCACCAGAACCTTGAACCCGAACAGGATCGCGACGCCGACCGAGGCCACGCCGGTCCAACGCCAGGCGGTCGGCCGCCCGTACAGCACCGCCGAATACAGCGCGCACAACGCGAACAGGTTCGAGAACAATACCGGCTCGAAGACCATCAGCTGGAACACGGATACGATCACAACCGCGAGTGCCGCGCCTTCGGGGAACCGACGGCGCAAGCACAGCGGCAGCATCGTCGTCACGACGATGAACCGGCCGGTCGCCAGTTCGCCGGCGGTGCCGTCCAGATAACCGTCGAATATCGACGCCGCATTGCTGCTCAGGATCGCGATGAGCAGCAGCGTGCCGATGATGTCGGTCGCCAGATAATGCCGTTCGGTCCATTGCGACAGCCGTTCCACCCAGTTGAACGGTTCGCCGTTCGCCAGCACGGCCTGCGCGATCGGCTTGGAGCGCATCCGGTCGCGCAGCTGACGCCATGTGGGGATCTGGAGGAGCGCGGGGATGGAGGGATGTCTCCGCTCGCTGCGCCCGGTCGGCATGCCGGTGGAGGAGGGCGGTGCGGTTGACGGCATGACGTCAGGGGCGGTCGGTTCGGTCGGCATGACCGTGCGGAAGGGCCGTTCTGCCGATACGCCAGCAGGAGAAGAGGACGGTTCGGCCGATGCGACAGTGTCGACGGGATGTTCGGATGAATCGGCAGAAGCACATGCCTTTGTCGCGGCGGGAGAGCTCAGCGGGATCACGGCGTGCACGGCGAATCCTCCGCCGACCTGCGGGCCGGCAGTCACCGTGCCGCCGGCCGCTTCGACGCGTTCGCGCATGCCGAGCAGCCCGTAGCCCGGCTGATGTCCGTCCAGCGCGGCCGATGCGCCGCGGCCGTCATCGGCGACAGTGATGTCCAGCGCATGATCGGACCAACGTTCGCTGATGACGACGTGCACGTTCGGTCCCGCGTACTTGCGCACGTTCGTCAATGATTCCTGCACGAGATGATAGACGGCGACGCTGGCCGTTGCGGACAGCAGATCCGGCCTTGCGGCACCGTCGATATGCCGCGTGAGCGTACTGCCGGCGGATGATGCGGACGGCATGGAGGAGGACGCGGCCGAAGATGCGGACGTTGACGGAGCCGTGCCCGAAGATGCGGCCGATGCGACGGCCGCCCGCGCCTGATCGACGAGCGCGTCGATGTCCGTATAATCGGCGTGCTCCGATCCGCCGAACACGCCGAACAGACGTTTCATATCATGCAGTGCGCGTTCGGACTCGTGCCGTATCGTCTCCATCGTGTGCCGGGCCACGGCCGGGTCATGCGCGCCCGCGTACCGTCCGCCGTCCGACTGCACGATGATGATCGACAACGTGTGCGACACCACGTCGTGCATGTCGCGGGCGATACGCGCGCGCTCCGCCAGTGCCGCGATGCGTCGCTCCTCGGCCTCGCCGGCCTCAAGCGCCTCGTTGCGTTCCTGCATCATGCGGATCGTGATGAGCCGCGCCCGCTGCCAGAACGCGGCGATGGCGGTCGCGACGATGCACGATAGAATCGCGACGGCATAGATCGCCGTCTGCTGCATCAGGTTCTGTGCGCACTGTCCGGTGAACCGGCCGTCCGCATAGACGAGCCAACATTCCGGCATTCCGTTCAGGTCGACGCTGCTGATGTCCGTGGGTCTCACATACGGCGCGAAATACGGTCCGACGAGCGCCGCCCATGCGATGACCGCGCCGGCCAGCACGCCGATCGCCGACGCCAGCACGATGAACGCCTTCGTATTGCGCGGATCGCCATAGACGATCACCGAATACAGCATGGCCAGCGCCAGAAAATCCGACGGCACCATCGCCGGACCGACGATCAGCTGCAGCGCGGACAGGCTCGCGAACGTGAGCGCGGCGGTCTGCGGGCGCGTGCGGCGTATCGCGAGCGGAAGCGCCAGCACGACCGACCAGACGGTCATCGGTCCGGTCTCGTACGAGAACAACACGCCGGGCATGTTGCTGGCGGTCACGCCGAACAGCAGTCCGAACCCCAAAGCCGCCAACACCGCGATGATCGAATCCATGACCAGCATGCGGACGCGACGGTTGCGCGCCAGTCGATCCCATGATGCCCATACACGTTGCCCGATACCCATAATCGACCAGCCTATCGCGGCACCGGGCCGCGCGTCCATCATGCGCGGGGATGAGCCGGTTTTGTCCCCGTGTACGGCTGATATGGAGAACAGCCGTATCCTTCAAGGAAAGGGGAGCGCATGACGCTGCTTGCTGAATACTACGTGCCCGGACTGCATGTGGAAGACCGTTCGATCAAGGTGCCGCTCGACTGGGCCGGACATGAGCCGGGCAAGGGCTTCGACGGGGAGACGATCAGCCTGTTCTACCGCGTGGTCACCGCACCCGAACACGTGCACGACGACCTGCCGCTGCTCGTCTACCTGCAGGGCGGCCCCGGCGGCGAAAGCCCGCGCCCGCTCGACCCGACCTCCGACGGCTGGATCGCCGAGGCGATCAAGCACTTCCGCGTCATCCTGCCCGACCAGCGCGGCACCGGCCGCTCCAACCGAGTCGACACGCAGATCATGGCCCGTCTCGCCCCGGCCGGCGCCCGTGCACAGGCCGACTATCTCAAACTGTTCCTCGCCGATTCGATCGTGCGCGACTTCGAACACCTGCGCCGCACCGAATTCGGCGGCGCAAAGTGGGTGACACTCGGCCAAAGCTACGGCGGCTTCCTCACACTCACCTACCTGTCGCTCTACCCGCAGGGCGTGGCAGCCAGCTTCACCTGCGGCGGCATCCCGCATGTGCCGGCCGACGCGGCCGAAGTCTACGAGCACACGTTCCCGCGCATGGCCCGCAAGACCGCGCAGTTCTACGAGCGCTACCCGCACGACATCGAACGCGTCGCCGCCGTGGCCGACCGGCTGGCCGCCGGCGGCGTGAGTCTGCCGAACGGCGACCCGTTCACCGTGGAGCGTCTGCAGTGCCTCGGCTCCGACTTCGGCATGAAGCCGAGCTTCGAACGCGTGCACTGGATCCTCGACTCCGCGTTCCTCGACGGCGACGGCTCCGCAAGCGCCGATTCGCCGCTGTCGGACGAGTTCCTGTCCAAGGTGGAGATCGCCACGTCGTCACGCCCGCTGTACTGGCCGCTGCAGGAGTTCATCTACGCGAACGGCGAGATGGACGAGCCGATCCGCTGGGCCGCGCAGCGCGTGCGCGATACGAAGCCCGAATTCGGGCCCGGTGTGCGCCCGCTCAACTTCACCGGCGAGGCGATGTTCCCGTGGATGTTCGAGCAGGAGCGCGCGCTGCGCCCGTTCAAGCCGGCAATGGATCTGCTCATGGAAGACACGCGGTTCGGCGTGATCTACGATGCCGATCAGCTCAAGCGCAACGAAGTGCCGTTGCAGGCCGCCGTGTACTTCGACGACATGTACGTCGACTCGCTCATGCAGCTCGACACGCTGAGCCGCGTCGGCAACTCACACTACTGGACCACCAACGAGTTCGAACACGACGGCAACCACGGCGACCGCGTATTCAAGCACCTCTACGCGGAAGCGTTGAACCGCGGCGACCTCGAAGAGCTGTTCTGAGCGCACGGTTACGCCAGCGAAGCGAACGAAAGGACACACATGAGCATGGATCTCACCATCGGATTCATCGGCTACGGCAACATGGCCCAGGCCATCGCGCAGGGACTGGTCGACGCCGGCGTCGTCACGGGCGGCCATATCGTCGCCTGTGCCGCGCATTGGGACAAGCTCGAACGCACCACGGCCGAGATCGGCGCACGTCCGCTGCACAGCGCGACCGAAGTCGCCGTCGCGGCCGACGTGGTGATCATCGCGATCAAACCGTACCAGATCGAATCGGTCGTTGGCCCGATCGCCGACGAACTGGCCAAGCCCGGCAAGATCGTCGTGTCGATCGCCGCCGGCTGGAACCTCGCCAAATACCGCGGCCTGTTCGGCGACAAGGCCGCGAACATGCACATCCAGTGCACGATCCCGAACACGCCGATGGCCGTCGGCAAGGGCGTGCTCGTCACCGAAGCCGACAACACGCTCACCGACGCGCAAACCGAGACGTTCGAGGAGCTGTTCGAGCCGATCAGCCTCATCGAACGCGTCGACACCGCGCATATGAACATCGCCATGTGCATCGCCGGCTGCGCGCCCGCCTTCACCGACATGTACCTTGAGGCGCTGGCCGACGCCGGCGTCAAATACGGGCTGCAGCGCGCCACCGCCTACCGTCTGGCCGCGAAGATGGTCGAAGGCGTGGGAGCCTTGTACATGGCGACCGAAACGCATCCTGGCGCGATGAAGGACGCGGTCTGCTCGCCCGGCGGCACCACGATCCGCGGCGTCGCCCAACTCGAGAAGGACGGCTTCCGCGGCGCCGTCATCAACGCCGTCGACGCGATCGAATCGTGAAACGGAAACGATGAAACGAAGCGCATGCCGATTACCGTTAATCGGCATG
Source organism: Bifidobacterium sp. SO1 (assembly GCF_018555335.1). Lineage (NCBI taxonomy): Bacteria > Bacillati > Actinomycetota > Actinomycetes > Bifidobacteriales > Bifidobacteriaceae > Bifidobacterium > Bifidobacterium sp. SO1. The sequence goes on from NZ_JAFEJR010000002.1 coordinate 371,517, forward strand.
CGCTTCGTCATAAGAAGCGCCGGCGGCGGCCCTGACCGTCGTCCCAGCCATGAGAGAGGAAACGATATGGCCATCAGATCATCGCGCGCCTTCACGGCCGTGGCCGCGGCGCTGTCCGCGGGTCTGCTTCTGGCGGGATGCGGCAGCACCTCCGCGGGCAACGGCGGTTCGGACACGGCGTCGTCGGACAACATCATCACCATCGCGTCGGGCGAGCCGCAGAAGGGGCTCATCCCCGGCGACACGTACGAGGCCGCGGGCGGCAACGTCATCGACATGGCGTTCTCCGGACTGGTCGTGTTCAAGGCGGACGGCACCGCGGTCAACGAGGTCGCCGACAAGATCACGCCGAACTCCGACAGCACCAAGTTCGACATCACGCTCAAATCCGGCTGGAAGTTCTCGGACGGCACCCCGGTGACGTCGGAAAGCTTCACCAAGGCGTGGAGCTACACCGCGAACGCGAAGAACGGCCAGCTGTGCGCGAGCTTCTTCTCGATGATCAAGGGATACGACGACCTGCAGGACACGTCCAAGCTCAAGGGCGACGAACAGTTGTCCGGCCTGCACATCATCGACGACACGCACTTCACCGTCGAACTCAACAAGCCGTACTCGGTGTTCCCGGTCATCCTCGGCTACTCCGGCTACAACCCGCTGCCCGAGGCGTTCTACAAGGATCCGAAGGCGTTCGGCGAGAAGCCGATCAGCGACGGCCCGTACATCGTCAAGAAGTGGGAGCACAACTCCAGCATCGAAATGGTCAAGAACCCCGACTACAAGGGCAACCTCACCCCGAAGAACGACGGCCTGACCTTCAAGATCTACACGTCCAACAACGCGTCCTACTCCGATGTGCAGTCCGGCAACCTCGACGTGTCCGCTACCATCCCGAGCTCCGCCGTCAAGACGTTCCAGAAGGATCCGAAGCTCGGATCGTACAGCGAACCCGGCTCGGGCATCGCCACGTTCACCATTCCCGACACGCTCGAGCATTTCAAGAACGACGAGGAAGGCAAGTTGCGCCGTCAGGCCATCTCGATGGCCATCAACCGCAAGACGCTGTGCGACAAGATCATGGCCGGCACCGCGACCCCCGCATCCGACTTCACCGCGCCGCCCGTCTCCGGCTACTCCGACAGCCTGAAGAACAAGGGCACCCTCGAATACAACCCGACCAAGGCGAAGGAACTGTGGGCGAAGGCCGACAAGATCTCCAAGTTCACCGGCACGTTCACCATCGCCTACAACTCCGACGGCGACTACAAGGCCACCTATGACGCGGTGATCAACCAGATCAAGAACGTGCTCGGCATCGATGCGGCCACGAACCCGATGCCGACCAGCAGCGAGTTCCACGAGGCCGTCACGAGCCGTTCGATCAAGGGCGCGTTCCGTGCCGGCTGGCAGGCCGACTACCCGTCGATCGAAAACTACCTCGCCCCGCTGTACGCCTCGAACGCGGCCGACGGCCACGGCTCGAACGACGGCGACTACAAGAACCCCGAATTCGACGCGCTACTCGACAAGGCCGCCAGCGCCTCCAGCGTGGACGCCGCCAACAAGCTGTACCAGCAGAGCGAGGAGATCCTGCTCAACGACCTGCCTTCGATCCCGCTGTACAACCAGAACTCCAGCGCCGTCTACGCCAAGGGCGTGAAGAACGCCGAACCGACGTGGAAGGGCGTGCCCACGTTCTACGAACTGACCAAGAAGTGACGGGCGTCTGACCCGTTTCGATTCCGATGGGGGTGCACCGGTGGCTGCCGGTGCACCCCCATCGTCGTTTTCGACCGTATTTTCCCGCGCGTCGATTCCCGCGGCATGCGGTCATCGGCCGCATGATTATCGCGTACGCACATACAGGTGATACGGCTCATCCTCGATCATGAACAACGGCACGAACTTCAGACCCGTGAGCCGGTGCGTGAATGCGAGCTTGCTGCCCGACCGTTCGAACGCGGCATCGGGATCGGCGTCATCGATCGGCACGTCGAGCATGTCCGCTCGCTTGTCCAACGCGGCCAACACATACGGCCCCCATGCCACGGCCGCGACTTCGGGCCGGTCGGGCGTCGGCAACAGCCGCACATGCGGCGCAAACATCACGTCGAGTCTCGCGCCATCCCACGAATCCAAACCGATCGCACTGGCCGTGAACGACAGTTCGCCGATCTCGGAGCGCGACAGTTCGATCACGCCGAACGGTACTTTACGGCCGTCCACCCGCAGATCGATCTGGCCGCCCGCACTCCAGTCCGGCACGCGCAGGCACAGCGTCGCACGATCGAGCCGGTCGATCCGAATCGTCACACGTTCGGGCGAGGCATCGTCCGCCGTCACGGTCAGCCGCGCCGCATCGTCATCCAACGTGCCGTTGAGATACCGGCGCACATACAACGCGTCCTTGTCTGTGAAATACGCGCCGTGCGCGGCGTAGAAATGCGATTCCAAACCGGTGCCGTGGCAGCAGCTGTTCTCGTCCGGATCGAACTCCTTGCGCCCGCCCGGCTGCGTCGGCATGAAATAGATGCTGCCGCCGTCATCGGCATGGGCCCGGCGATGATCGCATGTCGCGGCGATATGGTTGATTCCCGAGTGCTCGACATAATCGGCGTATCGCGGCTCGGAGCAGTACCGTTCCAATTCGACCGCCAGCTTGACCAGATTGTACGACGCACAGCTTTCCGCCGTATCGTCCGCCAACAGCGAACCGATCTCGTCCGGCTGATGGAACATCTCGCCCTGGCCGGTGCCGCCCATCGCATAAAGATGATGGCCGAGCACCGCATCCGCGAAGAACCTCGCCCGATCGAGATAATACGGCAGCCCGGTCGCCTCGAACAGCTTCGCCGCGCCGATGACCTGCGGGATATGCTGGTTCGCGTGCATGCCGCCCAACGCATCCACATGCTGACGCAGCGGCTCCATCAGCCGGTCGTTGTCGAACAGGCAGGCGGCGGCAAGATGCCGTTCGTCGCCGGTGTGCTTATACAGGTCGGCCAGCGCGTCGTTCATGCCTCCGAACTCGCCGGCGATGTACAGACTCCACATGCGCTGCAGCCGCTCGTGATCCAGCCGGTGCAGCCGCTCGTATGTCCAGTCGCCGATGCCGCGGGCCACATCGAGCGCCTGACGGCTGCCCGCATACCGGTACGCGTCGAGCAGACCGGCGAGGATCTTGTGCAGCGTGTAATACGGCGCCCAGATCGTCGGATACGGCGCCAGCTCCTCCAAACGGTCGAACTGCGTCTCGTCATACGCTGACAGGAACCCCGGTTCCGCTCCCGGCCGCGCGGCGAACGCCCGCTGCACCTCGGCCAACGACGCCACCACATACTCCAGCTTGGCCTTGATCGCCATATCCCTGCTGGCCGCATACGCCAGCGCATAGGCCGACAGCGTATGCCCGGTAGTATGACCGCGCAACAGCGAATCCGGCGCATCCCAACCGGTCATCGGCTGCGCGCCCCGCGTATCAAGCCCGGCCGCACGGCGGAACTCCACCAACAGCCGGTCGTCGTCGACCCCGCGCAGATAGGCAAGACGATGCCGCTGATTGCGCGCGAGCACGCCGTCGCCCGTCAGACGTACATGGCCAAGCGGAATCGGCGTGCGCCGGTCGGCCGTATCCTCACGCGGCTGCGGATCCTGATCGACCACATGCACGATGGCAGTCACGGCTACGTCCGTGCCGTCGACCACGCCATGCCAGCGCACGTCGTGCCGGTGCCCGCCGTCGTGCGGTAGGCGCGGGGCCGTATGTTCCACGCCGTCATGCCATGCGATGCGCTGCGAAATCGTCATGCCGTCCTCGGTGCGCACCGCCGTATACGTCGGCAACGCATACGGCTCGCCGGAGCGTACGGTCAGCGAGACCGGGAACACGCTGCGTATGGCGACGGTATTGTGCTGTTCGAGCACGCGCACCGTGAACGTGCGCGTCGCGCTCGCCATGCCGTGCGTCAATGTCGCGGTCAGCGTCACGTCGCGATAGCCGCGGCCGTATTCCGGCTGGTGCACCGTGCCGTCCGGTCTGATCCAGCGTTCGTCGTCGCTCGACCAAGTGATCGTGGAACCGTTCGCGCCGCTCGCCGGCAGATCGAGGTCGAACTCGACGGTGCCGGTATTGCCGATATACAGCAACTGCGCATCCTTGTCCGCGATCCGTTGATCGGTTGCGTTGGTGTCTGCCATGATGGTGCCTTCCGACGGTGCGTGACGCCGGCCGCCGGGAATACGCGGCCGGATACGGTATCCATTATCCGATCGTTCTCGATTTGGAAAACGCGACAGACCGGAACGTAGACCTGTACCGGTCGCAACGATAGGCCACGCCTGACAGGTCCGTAACACCGTCGTGAACTGCCCGTTACCCGTTCGGCGATGATGCGTAAACGGACTGCAACACATGCGGTCTTTACTCGACCATACCCAAGACGGTAAGGGTTCCGGTTCCACGGGACGCGGCGTCGGGCATCATGAGGGAGGAAACCCATGCACATCAACAAGAAGCAGATCATCGCGGCGACCGCGGCGGCACTGTCCGCGGGATTGCTGCTCTCCGGCTGCGGTTCGAGCACCGGCAACGGCGGCACGGCGTCCAAGGATTCCGGAGGCATGGTCATCACGATCGCCAACGGCGAGCCGCAGAACCCGCTGGTCCCCGGCAATACGAACGAGACGACCGGCGGCAACGTGATCGACATGCTGTTCTCCGGCCTCGTCGGCTTCAAGCCGGACGGCACCTCCGTCAACGAGGTGGCCGACAAGATCGAGCCGAACTCGGACAACACGAAGTTCGACGTCACGTTGAAGTCCGGCTGGAAGTTCACCGACGGCACTCCGGTGACGTCCGAATCGTTCACCAAGGCGTGGAGCTACACGGCGAACGCGAAGAACGGCCAGCTCAACTCCAGCTTCTTCTCGGTCATCAAGGGCTACGACGATCTGCAGAAGGACGGGCTCAAGGGCGACGAGCAGCTGAGCGGCTTGCACGTGACCGACGACACGCACTTCAGCGTCGAACTCAACGAGCCGAACGCCGTGTTCCCGGTCATCCTCGGCTACTCGGGCTACTATCCGCTGCCGGAATCCTTCTTCAAGGACCCGAAGGCGTTCGGCGAGTCCCCGGTCGGCAACGGCCCGTACAAGTTCAAGTCGTGGAAGCACAACGCCGACATCGTCGTCGAGAAGAACGACGACTATCCGGGCAACTTCAAGGCCAAGAACGACGGCCTCGACTTCAAGGTCTACACGTCGAACGACTCCTCGTACGCCGACATCCAGTCCGGCAACCTCGACGTCTCCTCGAACGTGCCGGCCACCGCGCTGAAGACCTTCCAGAAGAACTCCAAGCTCAACTCCTACTCCAAGGCCGGTTCCGGCACCGCCACGTTCACCATCCCGCAGTCGCTCGAACACTTCAGCGGCGAGGAGGGCGTGCTGCGCCGCCAGGCCATTTCGATGGCCATCGACCGTGAGCAGATCACCAGCAAGGTGCTTTCCGGCACCGCCACCCCGTCCAAGGAATTCTCCTCGCCGATGACCGCCGGCTACTCCGACAGCCTCAAGGGCAACGAGAACCTGACCTACAACCCGACCAAGGCCAAGGAGCTGTGGGCCAAGGCCGACAAGATCTCCAAGTTCTCCGGCACGTTCACCATCGCCTACAACACCGACGGCGGCACCAAGCCGATCTACGACGCAGTCGTCAACCAGCTCAAGAACAACCTCGGCATCGACGCGGCCACGAACCCCGTGGCGACCTTCCAAGAGTTCCGCGCCGCGATCACCGACCGCACCATGAAGAGCGCGTTCCGCACCGGTTGGCAGGCCGACTACCCGTCGATCGAGAACTACTTGAAGCCGATCTTCTCGTCGTCCGCAGCGGACGGCAAGGGATCGAACGACGGCGACTACAAGAACCCCGCGTTCGACAAGCTGCTCAACGAGGCCGCCAAGGCGTCCAGCCTCGACGCGGCGAACAAGCTCTACCAGCAGGCCGAGGAGATCCTGCTGACGGATCTGCCCGCCATCCCGCTGTACAACTCCAACGCCAACGGCGTGTACGCGAAGGGCGTCAAGAACGTGGAACCGAACTGGAAAGGCGTCCCGGTGTTCTACGAAATCACCAAGGGCTGATTGCGCACGAATGACCGTGAACGCATAATGTGACCGATGCTCGGCCTCGTCGTCCTACCGCGGCGGGCCGGGCATCGTCGTATATACGCGAGGCCAACAAGCCCGGAGCCGTCTACCACGACATGCTCGACGCGGCGCTCGCCTCGGTCGCACGCTCGTTGCACCGGCTCGGCATCCTGCCGGTTAGCGTCGAAGAGGCGTTGCGGCCCGACGGTCATCAGCATTACCGCTGGCTCTATCACGGCACCGGGCACCACATGGGCATCGACGTGCACGACGCCTACCGGTCGCGCAACGAATACTATCCGGACGCGCCGCTCAAGCCCGGCATGGTGTTCACGCTCGAACCCGGCCTCTATTTCGACGTCGCCGGCGAACTCGTGCCCGAACGCTACCGCGGCATCGGCGTGCGCATCGAAGACGACCTCATGGTCGATACGGACGGGACGACCAAGCTCATCAGCGACTTCGCCCGCACGCCCGACGAGGTCGAGGCGTGGCTCGCATCCCACGGGCCGGAACGGTACCTCGACAGCTTCCTTGCGCAGGAGGCTGCCTGCGCGTGACCTGGTGCTTTGCAGAGTGTTTTCTGAGGCTTCTGCTGTTTTCGTGGGTTAGGTTGTTGGTGTTGGTAGTTGGATGTTGAGTCCGCCGCATCTGAGCATGACGAGGCTGATGAGGTTGGTGACGTGGTGGAAGCCGTAGGCCATGCGGATGG
>NZ_JAFEJR010000020.1:0-53908 GCF_018555335.1 Bifidobacterium sp. SO1
TACCGCTCGCGGCGCGCCTCGCACATCAGGCTCCGGGTCGCGTACTTGACACCGTCGAACACCCACTTGCCCACCTGATCTCTCCTCTCGGATCATCAGGCGTTGCAACGATCACTGGAACCCGCCATGCCATGATTACCCCCCCCGAGACACGAAAACCAGACAAAATCAGTCCAAAAATCTAGCTGCTACGTAGATCAAACCCCTGTTGCGCAAACGTATTCATTTCACCGATGCAACATTTGGCAAGCGCTTGCCATTGGCTACTTATCTTGATAAGTCAAAACCGTTCGAGACAACTGATATATAAATGTCAACAATTCACCTGCACACGTATTCAAAATGTGATCTAGGCGACACGCCGTCCCCCCGATTCCCCGATCACCCACCGACCCACATCCCGCATAGCGAACACCGCCAGCGCAAAATCCAACCGCCGCACTCGCAATTCCCTCCTCATCCACGCCGCCAGACAAGCCAACCCCAACATGGTTCTCCAAATTGGTTGGAAAACGTAGCAAAATCATCGGTTTTCGGTTTGAAAATGTAATTAGCCTCTACGCGAGAGACTCCGACGGACCGTGCAGCATATCTCGGGAAGGGAAAATCCTGTACGCACCCGTTTATACGATCGGGCTGCTCGAAAACGAATGACTACGCTGCCGGCGCAAATCCGGGGGTGGGCGTATACATAGGCACGTAAGTTTCAGGGAAGGTGAAAATCCTTACTGGCGGTAAACGCGCGGCCGACACCATAACGGCCGTCCAAGCGCAAGCCCGCGACCCGCGCAAGCGGCTGATCCGGTGAGAATCCGGGGCCAACGGTTACAGTCCGGATGGAAGAAACGGAGCTCGATATGAGTGTCTCTTCGCATACCACCAACGCCACTTCTACCGCCGCCGGCAGCGCTTCGTCGCGCCCGGACACCGCGCACTCGACCGGCGTGGCCGACTCCGGCCGCTGGTCCACCCGTCGCATCGCCATGTACGCGCTGTTCGTCGCGCTGGCTATGGCCACCAGTTTCGTGGAGTTCCCGATCATTCCGGGAATCCAGTGGCTCAAGTACGACCCGTCCGGCATCGTGGCGCTGATCGCCGGCTTCGCGTTCGGCCCGGCCGCCGCCGCGATCGTGAGCGTGCTCGGCTTCGTGCCACACCTGTTCATGGATCCGTGGGGCACGCTGATGGCCGTGCTCGTCGCGCTGTTCCTCTCGGTGCCGGCCGCGATCATCTACCGCAAGAACCGCACGCGTAACGGCGCGATCATCGGCCTGATCGTCGGCGCGGTGTGCGCGCTGGCCGTCGCGATCGTCGGCAACCTCATCGTCACCCCGATCTACGCGCACATGACCGTCGCACAGGTCGCGGCGCTCATCGTGCCGGCCCTGCTGCCGTTCAACCTGCTCAAGTTCGCGATCCACGGCGTGGTCACGTTCCTGATCTACAAGCCGATCACCACGCTGCTCGACAAGTAGTCCACGAAAGAACCGATAAACGGTCCGATTCCACCCACTTTTGGTCTCCGCAATGGTCTGAACGGCTCATGGATGGCCGAAAGTGGGTAAATCTGGACTCAAAATCTCACTGAATCTCAAAGGTGGGTATTTCAGCGCCATTTACAACCCGTATGACCGGGTTAGTGGTACGTAAATACCCACCTTTGAGATTTCCCGCTTTCTTGAGTCCGTATTAGCCCACCTTTGAGATTCTTTCGGAATTATGGGGTCGGATTGTTCCACGTTCCACTTCCGTACCCGACTCCACGCCCCCATCATCTATCCCCATCGTCAACCCCATCACTCGCCCCCAATACCGACCCATCGTCGGCCGACATTATTTCGAGGAGTCATGATCGAACCCGCAGCAATCCTCACCGGTATCCGTTTCAGCTATGACGGCGGCGCAAGCTGGGCGTTGGACGGTGTGAACCTCGTCATCGCCCCCGGTGAATACGTGTGCCTGACCGGCGTGAACGGCTCCGGCAAATCCACGTTGGCCCGTCTGATCGCAGGACTCGCCGCGCCCGACGCCGGCGATATCACGCTGCTCGGCCATCACGTGTTCTCGTTGGGTACCGCCGACGAGTTCGGCGCGAATCCCGCGGAATACCGGGCGGCCCGGCGCGGCATCGGCGCGGTGTTCCAGAATCCGGAGGACCAGCTCGTCACCACGGTGAGCGAAGACGATGTGGCGTTCGGCCCGGAAAACCTGGGATTGGACCGTTCGACGATCGGTTCGCGTATCAACGAATCGTTGGATGCGGTCGATATGGCCGCGCATCGGTTTGACGATCCGACAAGGATGAGCGGCGGACAGCAGCAGCGCGTGGCGATCGCCGGCATGTTGGCGATGCACCCGTCCATGCTGGTGCTGGACGAGCCGACCGCGATGCTCGACCCGGCCGCGCGGGCCGAAGTGATGCGGATTCTAGACGAGCTGCATGCACAGGGCACGACGATCGTGCATGTGACGCATCACGATGACGAGATGACGCGCGCGACCCGCGTGGTGCGGCTGGAGCAGGGTCGGATTGTTGCCGATGAGCCATCGCCGGTCTCCCTTGTCGTGTCAATCGCGCAACCCGACCCTGTCATGTCGGCTGAGCGACCCAACCCTGTCATCCCGCCCGAACACCACTCTCCTGTCATTTCGACCGAGCGAAGCGAGCGGAGAAATCTTTCATCGCCCGCGGCTTCAAAAGATTTCTCGACTTCACTGCGCTCCGCTCGAAATGACGGTATTGCAGAGTCAGCAGGGAACGCCATCGTTGTCAGGCATGTGACCTACCAATATCCGGGAGCCGATACTCCCGCGCTTGATGACCTGTCGCTGACGGTGAAAGCCGGCGAGGTCGTAGCGATCATGGGCGAGAACGGTGCCGGCAAATCCACGCTGGCACGCCTGATCTGCGCGCTCGAGAAGCCGCAGTCCGGGTCGATCGCCGTCGCAGGCATCCCTGTGGCTGAAGATCACGGCAAGCGCCCGCCTCGCACGCTCGGCCGCAAGCAACGCGAGGCGTTGCGTCGTGAGGTCGGATTCGTGATGCAGCATCCCGAACGGCAATTGTTTGCAGACACGGTCGCCGAGGATGTGGCATACGGGCCGCGCAATCAAGGTCTGAGCGAGGTCGAAGTCTCCGATCGGGTTGCAGATGCGATGCGTTTACTGCACATCGAGGATCTGGCCGATCGTTCGCCGTTCAGCCTGTCGGGCGGCCAGCAGCGGCTTGCGGCGATCGCCGGCGTGATCGCCTGCCGGCCACGCGTGCTGGTGATGGACGAGCCGACCGCGAGTCTTGATGCCGATGCAAACGCGCGTATTCATGAGCTGATCCGCACGCTCAAGTCACAGGGCGTGACCGTGCTCATCATCACCCATTCGCTCGACGAGGCCCACGCCGTCGCCGATCGCATCATCACGCTGAACACGAGCACAACCAGTCACCGTTCAATCACGTCATCCTCCACGTCACCCCGCCTAGCACATACGTCGTCCTTCGTCACGCGCCTCGATCCGCGCGTGAAAATGGTGTCGTTCCTCGCGATGATGTTCACCGCGTTCGCCATCAACACGCCGGCGCAGCTCGCGCTCGGCGCGGTGCTGGTCGCGGGCATCGTCGCGGCGTCACGCATCAATCCACTGCGATTGCTTGCCTCCGTACACATGTTCCTGGCGATGTTCGTCGTCATGGGCGCGCTCAATATCTTCTTCGTACGCACCGGCACCACGCTCGCCCAGCTCGGCCCGATTCCGATCACCGACGACGGCGTGACCATCGCCATCCTGTACGCTCTGCGGTTCGCACTGGTGATCATCCTCGGCGCGGTCATGCTGGAGACGACCACGCCGACCGAACTGACCGACGGATTCGGCTCGCTGCTCTCGCCATTGTCGAAAATCGGACTGCACACGCAGGAGATCGCGCTGGTGATGAGCCTGGCGCTGCGGTTCCTGCCAACGCTCGGCTCTGAGGCGAAGGCGATTGCCGACGCGCAGGCCGCCCGCGGCGGCAGTATCGAAACCGGCTCGCCCACCGCCCGGCTCAAGGCCATGACCGCGCTGTGCGTGCCGATGTTCGCCGGCGCGATCCGTCACGCCGACAATCTCAGCCTCGCGCTCGACGCGCGCTGCTACGAGGAGGGCATCCGCCGCACCCATTGGCACGAACTGCGCGTTCGCACGGCCGACCTCGCGTTCGCCGCGATCACCGTGATCTACATTGTCGCTCTGGTTGCGATTCCGGGGTTGTTGTACTGATTGGGGTGGAATCGCGCGTCGCGCGATGCTGCTTGTGTTGGCGGCACTGACGTGCCGCGACGCTCCCTCAGTCAGCCCTACGAGCTGACAGCTCCCTCAGCCGAGGGAGCCGAGGCTCCGCCAGCATCACATGTACTGGATCGTCGTACTGACTCACTTGTCGGATCGCACATTGCCTACAAACGCCGCCGGCGTTTGCTTCACGGCAATGTCCCAGTCGAGGGAGCCGAGGCTCCGCCGGATTCATTTCGGGCGATACCGTTCCCTGCTATAGCTAACACGCGTATTCCCAATGGTGCGAGTCGCTGAAGCCCTCCGCGATCCGCCCCGCCAAACCACTACGCCACCGGCGCGGTCCAGGCGTAGCCGACGGGGGCGTCGCCGTCGGAGCGGGTTTTGTAGGTGACGTGGATCTGTTTGCCGCCGAGCACCGTGTCGCAGAAGTCGAGCACGACGGACCAGTCTTCGGGCGTGTAGGCGTGGCCACCTTCGCGGTAATGGATGCCGCAGCGTTCAGGCACGCCGAGGAATCGGTACACTTCGCTGGCCGCCAGCCACGAGACCTGCGTGCCGAACTGGTTGGCCGCGCCGTCGTCCAATCCTTCGACCACGATCAGCCCGCGCGGCGCGGTGCATGCGGCGAGCGTGTTCGCATCGAACGGCATCTCGTTCTCCCGGTACGGCCGCTCGCCGTCCGGCGTGCCGTATGCGGCAGCTTCGGGCACGACCCAGTGCGGGAACCAGTTCGCCATGCGGCCGATGCGTTCGAAATGACCATATCCTTCGCCGAACCGGTTGCCTTGCAGCCGCATCGATCCCATGCCGCCGCAGCCGGAGCCGGCCGGCGCGGTCACTGCCACGCGCGTGTCAGTCAGGCCGCAGCACAGCGCGGTCTTGCCGAACCGTGAGTGTCCGGTGGCGACGATCCGATTCGCATCGATGCAATCGCGGGTCAGCAACCAGTCGATCACGCGGCTTTGCAGCCACGCCCATACGGCGAACGCATGCCACGTATACCCCGGGTATGCGCGGATGCACGGACTTGCGAAGAATCGTTCCGCGTCGTCGGGCGCGGCCTCGTCGATCTCGAATCCGGCGACCGCATACCCGCGGCGCACGGCCTCGCGCAGCATACTTTCCTCAACGCACAACCCACAGCAATGGTCGGGAGCAGCGTAATTCGGCAGCACCAGCGCACCGACCGGCTTCCCGTCATCCGCCGGCCGGCACACGTGCACGTTGAACGAGATCGGCACCCCACCCGGCGTATCGGCAATCGTCAACCGCACCAGTTCGAACACGGCCTTGCCGTCCAGCACCAAGGCACGCTTCACGAACTCGGCCGCAACCTGACCGGCCGCCGGCGCGGGCGGCATCGTGCCGTACAATCCACGCAACGCCAGACCAACCAAGTATTCGCGCTGTGCCGGCCACTGCTCCCCCGTGCGAATCCGCTCCCCGTCCGGCCCCTTGAACGGGTCGGGCAGCAGCCAATCGCCACGCATGGCCGTAGCGTCGTCGATCTTCTTTCCATCACCATCAGTCGTCTCTGCCATCTTGCATCCCCCATTCATGCGATCATCCGCAACACCGGTATGCGATCGAACTTCTGCGGCAGTCGCCTGCCCCGCCCAGTTCCGCAATCTCCGAACAGCCGAGACGCAGCATTCCGCCAAGCTCATCGCATCCACCAGTCTAATCCGTCTCGCAACGATGCGAAAACGTTCGACCAGAAGTCACCTCACAGCATACTTATGGCGTGTCGCCCGCCGCCCGCGCAACAATACAGTCATGACCGATAATCTGATTCACAACGACACCATCGATACCCTCCTCAACCGTCGCTCGATCCGCGCGTTCAAGCCGGAACCGCTCGACGAGCAGACCATCGCCACGCTCGAAACCGTCGCGCAGCACGCCGCGTCCAGCCAGTTCCTCAACGACTGGTCCGCGATCCGCATCATCGATCCGGCACTCAAGCAGAAGATGGCCGAATATGGCCGCCAGCCGTACATCGCAACCGCTCCCCTGCTGTACGTGTTCGTGCTGGACGAACACCGCAACGCCGCCATCGCCAAGGCGAAGGGCATCGACACGGACTCCGACGAGTTCACGCTCAAGACCAGCTATCGGTTCGCGCAGGCGCAGAACGACGCCGTGCTCGCGCTGCACGCGATGGAGACGGCCGCGTTCTCGCTCGGTCTGGGCTGCGTGATCCTCGGCTCGCTGCTCAACGACGTGAACGGCCTGATCGATTCGCTGAATCTGCCCGAATACACGTATCCGGTGCTGGGTCTGGCGATCGGCAAGCCGGATCAGGAGCCGGCCTTGAAGCCGCGCATGCCGCGTTCGATGCAGTTCTTCGAGAACACGTACCCGTCCGACAACGAGGCGACACTCGAACCGCTCGCCGAATTCGACAAGGCGGTGCACGAGTATTACGACCTGCGTCACGCCGACCGTCCGGTGGACGCGTTCAGCGATCAGATCGCGAAGAACGCGACGGCTGACATGTCCGGTCACGCGATGGCCAAGCCGGTCGCCGCGCAGGGCTTCCGTATCGATCGCTGACATCGCGGCACGACGCCGGCCACCGGAATCAGCATCCAGGATCGCGACCGGCCGCCGACTATTGCCAACCAACCGATATCGCGACCGATACAGCCGCATCGGTCGCGATCCGCCCATCTATGACCGCAGGTGACTCCCCGCCGGATCACCTGCGGTTTTTGTTGTCCGTTCACCGGCGCGTTGCCTGCGAACAGCATGACCGCCCGCCTATACTTGGGCGAATGGACAACACATTTGTTATTCGCAGCATAGTCAATGAAGATAGTTCTGCAACTGTCAGCGATTACGGCGCGCACGTGGTCAGCTGGACTCCCGCCGGCGAATCCGCGGTCGTCTGGCAGCCGAAGGCGATCTACCTGAACGAGGGCACCGCGATCCGCGGCGGCGTTCCGGTGATCTTCCCGTGGTTCGGCAAGGGCTACGAGCATGGGCACATGACCGACCGTGCGCCGAAGCACGGCTTCGCCCGCGTGAGCTTCTGGCATGCCGACACCGACACGATGACGGATCGCCACGTGCTGTACACGCTGGATTCCGCCGACATTCCCGCCGACGAGCTCGCGCAGATCACGGACGGCGAGAACCCGCAGTTCCACGCCGAATACGACGTGTCGGTCGGCAAGGAGCTGACAATGGCGCTGACCGTGGAGAACACGGGCGACACGCCGTTCACGTACGAGGCGGCGCTGCACTCGTACTTCCACGTCGGCGACGTGTGCTGCACGCAGATCTCCGGACTGGTCGACACGCATTATTACGACGCGGCCGACGGTTTCAAGGAACGCGAACAGACGACGAGCCCGCTCACGTTCGACGGCAGCATGGTCGATCGCATCTACGATTCGCAGAACACGCTGCTCATCCACGACGAGGCGCTGCACCGTACGATCATGGTTTCGAAGACCGGTTCCGAGGCGACCGTGGTGTGGAACCCGGGCGAGGAGGCCGGCAATGCGATCTCCGATCTGGCGCAGGGCGAATGGCGCGACTTCGTGTGCGTGGAGGCCGCGGCGAACCGCGACCACGCGATCACGCTTGAGCCGGGCGAATCCCATACGCTCAGCCAGACGGTTGTGATCAAGTAGCGAAGACCGTATCGATCTCTAGCAGCATGACGACGGCCGACAATCGGCACGCTGCCGGAGATGACGAAGGCCGGCCGGATCATGGTTTCCCGTGGTTCGGCCGGCCTTCGTCATATGGTCAGATATGCCAGATCTATGGTCGGCATCGCCGGTCTCAGCGCTGGCGCGCGGCGCGGATGCGGAATGCGGCGACCAGCGAAATGATCGAGATCACGCAGATCACGATCATCGTGGCGAACACGCATGCGCCGCCGACCGCCGTGGCATGGCGGAACGCGGCCGATCCTTCCTCGCCGGCGCCGGCCTGTGCCACGCCGAGGATCGTGGAGAACAATGCGGTGCCGACCGCGCCGCCGAACTGCAGCGAGGTCTGGAACACGGCGTTGCCGTCCGGCGTGAACTCATGATCGATGCCGCTCAGTGCGCTGGTCATGATGTTCGAATAGCCGAGCGCATAACACAGGCCGAAAATGAAGTAGAATCCGGCCAGCAACCCGGGCGTCAAATGCATAGAGAAGACAAGCAACAGCACCGGCCCAAGCGTGGCCGTGCCGATCGCGGCGAGCACCGGTCGGGGCGCGCCGAACCGATCGTAGAGCATACCGCCCACGGGAGCGAAGAACGCGCCGATCAGCGCGCCCGGCAGCACGAGCGCGCCGGCCACGAACGCGGACGTGCCGAGCGACATCTGCGCCACGTTCGTGATCACGTATCCGAAACCGATGCCGTTGATCGGCATGAGCAGATACGGCAACAGGTGCAGCAGCACGACCGGATCGCGCAGCCACCCGAGTCTGATCAGCGGCGAGAACGAACGTTTCGACGACCAGCCGAAGAACAACAGCGAGCCGACGCCGACGACCAGACTGACCGCGGCCAGGATCGCGGAGCGAACCGCGCCGGATCCGCCGGACACGGCCTCGCCGACCGCCACGCCAGCCTGGTTGAGCGAGAAGATCAGCCCGCACAAGGCAAGCACGATCGCGGCGAACTGCAGCGGGTTGAGCTGGGCGGCCTCGGTCGGGCGGGTCTGACGGATGCACTTGAGACCGACCGGCAGGGACAGCAGCAGCACGATCGGAATGACGATGACGAAGATCGCGCGCCACGGCAGCACGCTGGAGATCGCACCGCCGACGGTCGGGCCGATGGCCGGCGCGACGGTAATGACCAAGGAGCCCACGCCCATGAGCTGGCCGACCTTGGAACGCGGCGCCTGCTGGAGGATGATGTTCATCATGAGCGGCGTGGCCACACCCGAACCGACGCCCTGGATGACGCGCGCGAGCAGGATGAGCGGGAACGCATGGCCGACGATCATGATGAGCGAGCCGGTGACGGCCAACACGACGGCCGCGATGAACAGCGTACGCAGCTTGAACCGGCGGTTAAGGTACGACGACAACGGCATGGTGGCGGCCACAACAAGCAGGTAGATCGTGGTGATCCACTGCACGGTGGCGGTGTCGACGTTGAATTCGACCATGAGCTGCGGGAACAGCACGGTCATGACGGTTTCGGTGAGGATACCGACGAAGGCGAGCGAACCGACCGCGACGATCGAGCCGATCAGGCTCAGCGGGATGCGTTCGCCGGGTTGCGTGACGGCCGCGGAGCTGCTCTTGAGCGCATTGGACGCGTGTGCACGCGCGGCGCCGGTATTCGTGGTATGTGTGATGTCGGTGCGTTCCGTTTCGGTATTGCCTGTCTGATGCGTCGTAGGCGATTCCATACGTACTCCCGTTTCCTGTCTCTCAACGCTCATGACGGCAGTCGCATGGCGGCGACCACATGCGGTCATGATATCTGCGGAATGTGGTTTGCCAACCGTTCGGGCGTCTTGTCTCGACGGATCGCAACCGGTGTTCGGCCATCCGTTTCCGCCCCTAACCACCGCACACCTTAGTCGATCATGCTGGACAATCACGCCGACCGGACGATACGGCCGTGCATCTCGTTTCGGGGAGCGTCACTCCCCTTCGTGAAGGATTTTGCGGATCTTCTCCAGTCTCGGCTTCACCTCATGCTCATAGCCACGGTCGTTGGGATGATAGTATTCCCGCCCGCGCAGCTCCTCGGGCAGGTATTCCTGCGGGGCGACCGCGCCGGGCCAGTCGTGCGCGTACTTGTAGCCTTCGTGGTTGCCCCACTCCTTCATGAGCTTGGTGGGCGCGTTCCTCAAATACAGCGGCACCTGGCCGATCAGCCCGGCATCCACATCAGCGAGCGCGGCGTTGATCGCGTTGTAGCTGGCGTTGGATTTCGGAGCGGTGGCCACGGCGATGGTCGCCTCGGCGAGGATGATGCGCGCTTCGGGCATGCCGATCATCGCGACGGCCTGCGCGGCGGCGACCGTGACTTGCAGGATCTGCGGCGCGGCCATGCCGACCTCCTCGGCAGCGGCGATCATGATGCGCCGGGCGATGAAGCGCGGATCCTCCCCCGCCCGCAGCATGCGCGCAAGATAGTGGATGGCCGCATCCGGGTCGGAGCCGCGCATCGATTTGATGAACGCGGAGATCACGTCGTAATGGTCGTCGCCGTCCTTGTCGTAACGCACGGTCGCCACATCCATCACCTTGCTGACGATGTCGGGCGTGATGATCGGCCGGCGCGCGCCCTTCTTGCGCTCCTGGTCTCCGGTGGCAGCGCCCGCCGCCGCCTCGAGGATCGTCAACGTCTTGCGCGCGTCCCCGCCGGCAAGGCGAACGATCTCGTCGACCGCCTCGTCGGTGATCTTCACCTCGCCCTTGAGCCCGCGCTCGTCTTCGACGGCACGGGTGATGAGCAGTTTCAGATCATCCGGCTCGAGCGATTCGAGCTTGACGACGACCGACCGGCTGAGCAGCGGCTTGATCACCGAGAAGCTCGGATTCTCGGTGGTGGCGGCGATGAATGTGACATCCCGGTTCTCAACGCTGGGCAGCAGCGCATCCTGCTGGGATTTGGAAAAGCGGTGCACCTCGTCGATGAACAGCACCGTCTCCTTGCCTTCGGCGACCAGACGGTGCCGGGCGCGGGCAAGCACATCTCGCACGTCCTTGACGCCGGAGGTAACGGCCGACAACTCCTCGAACGCACGGCCGGACTGCTTGGCCACGATGTACGCCAACGTGGTCTTGCCCACGCCGGGAGGCCCGAACAGGATGATCGAACTGGGAGCGGTCAGAGACCCGCGCGAAGCGGGATTGGCCAGACGACGCAACGGACTGCCCTCGCCGAGCACCTGCGACTGCCCCACCACCTCGTCGATGGTGTTCGGCCGCATGCGCACCGCCAGCGGGCGCGTCATCGCCTCGTCGCCGCCGGCACTCGCCTCAAACAGATCGTTGTCGCTCATGCAGTCCACCATACCCCAAGACTCGAACATTCGTTCGAGTCGGAGTGTTTGGCGGTGTACCCGTGGTCGATCACTCGCCTGCGGTGGCGTCCGACTGCGTTGCGGTACCGGCGTTCGCGTCACCGGATGCCGTACCGGATTCCTGACCAGCCGTGCCGTTCGCCGTTCCCTCGGTGGTTCCGGTGCCCGAACCGGAGCCGCCGGTGCCGTTCTCGGTACCACCTTCCGTGCCGGTGCCGCCGTTTTCGCCGGTGCCACCGGTGGCTCCCGAATCGGTGCCGGGAGTCGTGGTCGTGCCGGAACCGGCGTTGCCGTTGCTGCCCGTGTTGCCGGCATTGCCCGAGTTGGTGGCGCCGCCATTGCTCTCGGATCCGGAGTCGCCGCTACCGGTATTGGCGTTGTTGTTGGCGTTACTGTTGGCGTTGTTGTTCGCGCTGCCGCCGTTGCTTGAATTGCTCGAATTGTTCGAATTGCCGGCGCTGCCAGAGTTCGTGGTGCCGCCGGCGTTGCCGGTGTTGGCGTTCTGCTGCGTCTGGGACTGCTGGGACTGTTGCTGCTGTTGCGCCTGCTGCTGGGCTTGCTGTTGCGCCTGTGCAGCCGCCTGCTGGTCCGCCTGTGTCTGCGCGGAGGCATTCACGTCGTCGCTGGCCGTCTGTAGCGCCTTAAGTGCCGTCTCAAGCTCTTTGACCGTCGGTTTGTCCTTCTTGAGCAGGTCGCTCGCCGATGTGATCGCCGTCTGCAGCGTTTCACGCGTTGTTTCATCCGCCACGGCACCGAGCGTGTTGTCAAGCAGCGTCTGCGCGTCGGTCACGGCGGCGTCCAGCTTCTTCTTGGCCGCGTCGCGTTCCTCATCGGTCTTCTTCGTCTGGCTCTCCGTCACCGCGTCGGCGGCCTTGGTCAACGACGTCGCCAGCTCTTTCGCCTTGTCGGTCGCATCGTTGACGGCGGCGGTCTGCTTGGTCAGGTCGTCCACGCTGGCATCGGTGCCGCATTCGCTGACAGCCGAGAGGTTCTTCGCGTTGCTGACGACGGTCTTCAGCGTCTCGACGGTCGTCTTGTCAACGACTTGGCTGGCAGTGACCTTCTGCGTGACGACGGTGTCGTTGAGTGCAGACTGTAACGCGTCGGCCGCGTCCTGGTACTTCTGGTACGCGCTCTGGCATGCGGCCAGTTTGGACGCCTGCGTCTGGTCGGATTGGCGGACGTTCCATACATGCGCGCCGCCGATGGCCAGCGCGATGACCGCGACGAGCGCGACACCGCAGATCGCGATCATCTTCGGATTGAATCGGCCGGACGCGGCTGCGGCGGCCGCCCCCTCGACGTTCCCCGCATGTTCCGAGGCGCCGGAGGATGCGCCTGCGCCCGTCGCGGCGCCCTGCGGAGGCATGATCGGCCCTGTCTGCGAGATGCCGGAAAAGTCCTCGGCGCCGGCGTCGACCACGTTGCTGCTGCCGATGATGTCGGCCGGCGCGCCCGGTACGGTGTCGTCGCCCGGCAGCGCCGGATTCAGCGGCAACGCCTGGGTCATGGGCGGATTCGGCACCGGCGGGGTCGGCGGCATCACTTTGGTCTGACCGTCGTCGACGGCACCGGCCGCGATGGTCGACGGATCGCCGATCACCATCGTCGGCGCCTCATCGAGGGCCGTCTCCTGACCGGCACCGGCCGTTCTGCCGGTCTTCATCCCATTGTCGGCCGTCGCAGCCGGCATCACGCGGGTCTCGCCGTCGTCCGCCGCGTTTGCGGCATCCGACGCATTCCGCGCACTATTCGCCGCATCATCGGATCCAGCGGCATCGTCCACGCCGATCGGCTCCAGTACGGGCTTCATATCATCGTCCACCGTCCACTGGCCGCCGATCGGGGGAATCGAAATCGTCGGGATGTCGGTCGACACGTCGTCGTTCGGCAGTAACGATGTCGGCGCATCGTCGGACAGCACGCTGGGCACCGCCACCGATCCTGTCTCGATCGACGGAAAGCTGAAATCCACCACTGTTTCGGGCTCTTCGGGCTCTTTCGACACGTCGAACGACAGATCCGCCTTGTCCGGGCCGTTCGTACCATCAACGGCCGGGTTCACCACACCGTTCCCATCCGTCTTCACGCCGGCGTTCTCGTCGTCCCCCGCCGGATTCACCACGTCGTTTGCCACTGTTGTTGTCCTTACTCGCTGCCGTGACCGACTACACTCGTGGTTCATCATAATAGGGGGCGTGCAACAAGTCGGCCCGTTCGCTCGCGGATCGGCGCACGATCCGCATTCCGCGCCACGCAACGGCCCGCGTATGCCACAGGCTGTCTCAGACAACGCTCAGGAAACGTTCACGAACATCGTACCGACCGGGCAGGTTCGATCCAGTCACGATCCAGCCCGCTGCCACGATGACGCGGTTTCATAACGGTATCGGATCGCCCAAGTTCGATCCGCAAGGAAAGCACAAGACCATCAACTAAACGGAACCGCGCCGGACGCGCCCGTCCAGACGGACGCCCGCACGGCACCCGCGCAAAGGATCATCATGTTCGTAGTGAAAAACGCATGGCGAAACGTCATACGCAACAAGGGGCGCAACATTCTCATCGCCATCATCGTCGCGATCATCGCGGCGGCGGCCACCATCGGTCTGGCCATCCGTCAAGCCGCGGTGACCGCGCGCGAGACCGGCCTCGAGAACACCACCATCACCGCGCAGATCAGCTTCGACCGCAGCAAGGCGATCAGCGAGATGCGCGAGTCGTCCAGCTCGTCATC
This sequence comes from Bifidobacterium sp. SO1, assembly GCF_018555335.1. Taxonomy (NCBI): domain Bacteria; kingdom Bacillati; phylum Actinomycetota; class Actinomycetes; order Bifidobacteriales; family Bifidobacteriaceae; genus Bifidobacterium; species Bifidobacterium sp. SO1. The sequence goes on from NZ_JAFEJR010000020.1 coordinate 14,012, forward strand.
CGATTCGTCATCCTCGTCGGACAGTTCCGACTCGTCCAATTCGTCCGACTCCAAGCCGGACTTCGACGCGATGCGCGAAGCGATGAGCGACAAGCAGCTTTCGCTGTCCGACTACGAGAAGTACGCGAAGGCGTCCAGCGCGGTGAAGTCGACGTATTACACCGAGACCGCGGGATTGGCTGAAACCGACGACGTGCAGCCGGTCGAGGATTCCTCGTCGTCTTCGTCATCCAGCTCGTCCTCGTCGTCATCGTCGTCCAGCTCTTCCGACTCGTCCGACTCTTCCAATTCTGACAGCGACTCCAACGGCGGCAACAAACAGTCCGGCGACGGCCAGCAGGGCCAGCCCGGCGGCGATATGGGCGGCGGCATGGGCGGCATGACCATGACCTCCGGCGACTTCTCACTCGTCGGATTCTCCTCCGACGAGGCCGTGGCCAACGCCGAGAACGGCACGTTCACCATGAGCGACGGCGAGGTGTTCGGCTACGACTCCGATTCGGACGGCGACGTGATCATCTCCAAGGAACTAGCCGACTTCAACAACCTCAAGGTCGGCGACACGTTCACGCTCGAGAACACGAGCGACGAGGACACCACCTACACGTTCACCATCGTCGGCATCTACGAGAACAGCACCGAATCGTCCAACCAGATGGGCGGGCCGATGGGCTCGACCGCATCCGACCCGGCGAACGCGATCTACACGTCCGTCTCCACGCTGAAGTCGCTCGGCCTCGACTCCGACTCGACCACCTCCTCCACCGATTCGAACGGCAACACGACCGAGACCGCGGCCGCGCAGCTCAACTACACGTATGTGTTCTCCAGCAAGGACGATTATGAGCAGTTCGTCTCCGACGCCACGAAGGCCGGCCTGAGCGACGACTACACCGTCTCCTCCGCCGACGTGGAACAGTACGAGTCCAGCCTCGTGCCGCTCGATAACCTCGCGCAGTTCGCGCTGACCCTGCTGTGGATCGTGCTTGGCGTGGGCGCGGTGGTGCTCGTGGTGCTCACCCTGTTCAACGTGCGCGAACGCAAGTACGAGGTCGGCGTGTTGACGGCGATCGGCGTGAAGAAGGTCAAGGTGGCCGCGCAGTTCACGTTCGAGCTGCTCGTGGTCACGATGATCGGCCTGGCGCTTGGCGCGGCGGGCGGTGCGATCGCCTCGGTGCCGGTGTCGAACCAGCTGCTGGCCGCGCAGGTCGAACAGCAGGAGTCTCAGGCGTCCAGCCAGAACGCGCAGTTCGGCCGCGACATGCAGGGGCCGGGTGCGCCGGGCGGCTCGTCATCCAGCTCTTCTGATTCGTCCGACTCCGATTCGTCCAGCAACAGCTCGTCGTCTGACAGCTCGTCGTCCTCCGAGTCGAACTCGAACAGCGCGCCGAGCCAGCCGAGTGGCAACGGGCCGCGCGGCATGATGGGCCAGGCCGTGAACTACGTCTCCAGCGTGAACGCGACCGTGAACCTCAAGATCGTCGGCCAGCTCCTGCTCATCGGACTCGGTCTGACTTTGGTCGCCGCGCTCGTCGCCGTCGTGTTCGTCATGCGCTACGAGCCGCTGCAAATCCTCGCGGACCGCTCGTAATCACCGGCCCATGGCTCCCCTCCCGCCGAGGGGAGCCATCCATCACACTTCATCGCACAAGGACTTTCATCATGACTGAACCAACCCCTATTCTCGAACTCGACAACGTCAGCTACTCGTACACCAAGGGCGGCAAGAAGGTGCTGAACAACATCAGCCACACCTTCCGCACCGGCGAGGTGTATTCGATCACCGGCCCGTCCGGCGCAGGCAAGACCACGATGCTCTCGCTCATCTCCGGACTGACCTCCCCCCCCACCGGCGGCAAGGTCGTCTACAACGGCAAGGACCTCGCCAAGCAGGATCGCTACGACTACCGCAGCCACGACATCGGCGTGATCTTCCAGAGCTTCAACCTGCTGCCGCAGCTGACGGTGGCGGAGAACATCATCCTGTCGATGGACGCTTCGGGCAAGACGTTCGACAAGCCGAAGAAGGACATCGCGGTGCAGCTGCTCGAACAGGTGCATCTTCCGGCCGAATACGCGAACGAGCGCATCCTGCACCTGTCGGGCGGCGAGCAGCAGCGCGTGGCGATCGCCCGGGCGCTAAGCTACGATCCGAAGGTCGTGGTGGCGGACGAGCCGACCGGCAACCTCGACATGGCCACGCAGGACGATATCATGTCGATCTTCCGGTCGCTGGCCCACGACGAGGACCGCTGCGTGATCATCGTGACGCACAGCCCCGAGGTGGCCGCCGCCTCCGACGAGGTCTTCGAACTGGCCCCGCTGCGCCGCCATCGCTGACCGGGTTTCGTGATGCATGATGAAAAGCTCCCCGCGAGAATACGTTCCCGCGGGGAGCTTTCGTCATGACGGCGACGGCAGGCTGACGATGCGAACCGATTACGAAAGCAGCGGCTGGTTCCAGAAGCCGGTCTTGATGGCGACCGCCAGCGCGAACACCGGCACGACCACGGCGATCACATAGCCGACCGCGTCAATACCATGCAAACGGGAAACACGAGCCTGCGAGCGCGGCCGGTCGGAGCCGAAACCGCGGGCCTCCATCGCGGTGGCGAGCTTGGTGGCACGGCGAATCGAGAGCACCAGGAGGCCGAACGCCTGCGCCATCGCACGCTTGACCGCGCCTTCATCGCCGAGACCGCGCGAACGGCGCGACAGGCCGAGCGCGCGCCAGTCGTCCTGCAGGAGGGTGAACATGCGCATGCCGGCCAGACCGCCGTACACGAACCGGGACGGCAGATGCACGAGCTGGACGAGTCCGTCGGCCAGATCGGTCGGGTCGAGGCCGAGAATGAGGATGACCGATGGCATGGCGATGGCGAGCACGCGCAGGAACATCGCGCAGCCGAGGTACAGGGAGCCTTGCGTGACATGGATGACGCCAAGCTGGAGGTAGCTCGCGCCGGATGCCTGACCGTACAGGACGATGGAGATGAACGCGCCGGCAGCGCCGACCCAGATCGGCCAGGTCTTGCGGCAGACGGCGAGCGGGTTCACGCCGCCGATCCACAGCAGGATGAATTCGAGGCCGAGCGCGATGGACGCGCTTACCACGTCGAGGCTGAAGAACATGGGGATGCACATGATCAGGCCCATCGCGAACCGGGTGACCGGGTTGAGTCTGGCGACGAACCATGACGGCGACGCCGGTTTGGCCGCCTCCACGCGTTCGGTCGTCGGAGTGACGTGCACGGTCGCGACGATGTCTCCATCATGAGAATTCGCCTCACCAGTGTCATTTCGACCGGAGCCGGCCTCACTCATGTCATTCCGGCCGGAGCGAAGCGGAGCGGAGAAATCTTTCCGGACGCCATCACGCGAAAGAAGATTTCTCGACTCGCTCCGCTCGCTCGAAATGACAGGGTGAGGACCATGCTCGCTCGAAATGACAGGGTGAGGACCATGCTCGCTCGAAATGACAGGACGGGAGCCATGCTCGCTCGAGACGCCAGCGCGCAGACCGTCCTGCGTGAACATGATGCGGCGGGCACCGAGCGCCTCGACGAGCGGTTCGTCGTGCGTGACCATGATGACGGCGGAGCCTTCGTCTCGTGCGATGGCGATGAGCCGCATCATTTCGGTCCATGTGGCGAAATCCTGGCCGAACGTGGGTTCGTCCATGATGAGCACGCGCGGCGCGGCGGCCAGCATGGAGGCGACCGAAAGCCGTCGTTTTTCGCCGCCCGAGAGCGTGTACGGGTTGGCCGGCGCGAAACGGGTCAGGCCGAGCCGAGCGAGCATGTCGTCGGCGATGCGGTTCGCCTCCTCGTCCGTCTTACCCATCGATGTGGGGCCGAGCGCCACTTCGGCGCGCACGCTCGCCGTGGCGAACTGGTGTTCCGGTTCCTGGAACACCATGCCGACCCGGCCGAGCAGTTCGCGGCTCTTCCATTCGTGCGGGTCGTCGCCGCGCCCGTCCGGCACCATGTCGGTGCCCACACGCACATGCCCGGCGATCGGTGGCAGCAGTCCCGCCAAGGTGAGCGCAAGCGTGGACTTGCCCGCGCCGTTCGGCCCCATGAGCGCATACACTTCGCCGCCGTAAAACTCGAGGTTCACGTGTTCGCCGAGCGCCTTGCCGCGGCCGAACGACAAATCGTCGGCGCGCAGCACCGGTTCGCCGGCATGTTCGGGGTCAATATGGGATGCCGGGTTGAGCGGCCGCATCCGCCCGTTCGGATCGCGGTACTCAGTTGGGATGCGACGACCGGGCACCCACGCGCCGCCGGCCGCGAGCACGTCGCCGACCGTGGAGAACACCCCATCGGGCGTGCCGTCGGCGATCACGCCGCCGGTCAGATCGTCCGGGTCGGGCTTGCCGAGCACGATCACCCGGTCGATCAGGTCGAGCCATACGTCGATGTGATGTTCGACGACGATCATCGTCTCATGCGTGGTTTCGAGCACATGCCGAACCGCGTCGTGCACCTCGCGCACGCCGGCCGGGTCGAGGTTCGCGGTCGGCTCGTCGAGCAGCAGCAGTCCCGGATGCATGGCGAGCACGCCGGCAAGCGCGAGCCGCTGACGCTGACCGCCCGACATGTGTTGCGTGGACCGGTCGAGCGCAAGGTCGCCAAGCCCGACGATGTCCAATGATTCGTGCACGCGCTTCCAGATCTCGTCGCGCGGCACGCCGAGGCTTTCGCAGCCGAATGCGGCGTCGTCGCCCACCCGTTCGAGGATGATCTGCGAATCGGGATCCTGCAATACCAGTCCGGCACGGCCTCGTGCGGCCCGCGCGTCAAGTCCGTCGACGGTGAGCGTGCCTTCCTCTTCGCCGTCGTCGGCACCGCCGAGCACGCCGGCGAGCGCAGCCATCAACGTGGATTTGCCTGCGCCGGACGCGCCGAGCAGCAGCACGCGTTCGCCGGGCCGGATGTCGAAGTCGACGTGCCGCAATGCGAAGTCGCGCCGCGTGGTGTGCCGCCATCCCCAGTCGTGAGCGCTGACCGCGGCCGGCGCGATACCGGTTTGCGGAGTCGATGCGATGGCAGGCATGGTATCGGCCGTGATGTCAGACGCACCGTCGGCCGCGGGATCAGCAGGGGAAGAACTGGTCATCGAATGCTCGACCATTGGATCGCGCCTTTCCTCTGGGACGCCGGCCAGATGGCCGAACGCCAACGAATATCAGGCACGGGAAGGCGACATCCGTACGCCGGCATTACCCGGTCACGTTCAATCGGTCGGGACGAATCCCATCTCAGCCATGCCGTCGCGGCCAATACCCGCAACGGTTCGCAGCTCCCGTGTCAACCCCACGAGCATAACCCACCCCGAAGTCAAGGTCAGCGGGTCTTGAAGTAGCGGAAGAGTTGGGATTCGCGGACGAATAGTCCGGCGAGGACGGCCGCGAGCATGCTGGCGGCGAACAGCGCGAGCGGCGCGCGTATCGCAGACAAAAGGATTGCAACGGGGTCGCCGGCCGCCATGCGCCAGCAGTAGGCGGCGATGAGGCTGCACGCCGATATGGTCCCGAGCCCGCTCCACGTGAGCGTCTCCAAGCCGATGCCGAGCAGTTGCGCGCCTTTGGATTGGCCGCAGTGCAGCGCGCCCGCGTATTCGAGCCGGCGTCTTCGCACGCCCACGACGCCGATCAGCAGTCCGGCCGCGAGTCCCGCGCAGGGCATCCACCGGGTCATGCGGCTCGTGTACGAGTCGTGCGCGTCGTAGTGCGAGTCGAATCCCTTGTTGACCGCCATGACGCCGGCCTGGCCACCCGTCGACTCGCCGGAGACGATCACGGTCGAATACAGCAGGTTGTCGGTCTGACCACTGGCGGGCCATTGCCTGGCCCAGCATTCGCCGAACGGCGCGGCTGACGCGGACACCGGCACGACGAGCGCGTATGCGAGACGCGTATCGCGCCCGTCGTTGGGCCATGCGAACACGCCCGCCACCGTGGCGCCGCCGTGGTCGGTGGCGAGCCGGGAACCGACCGTCAGGCCGAAATCGTCGGCGAGATCGGTGGACACCCAGATGCCGGACGCATCGACCGTGTCCGATACCGGCGTGGATGACGCGTTCGCCTGACGGTCGCCGGCGGCGAGAATGCGCAGCAGTCCGGGCGTGACCTCGTACGACGCGATGTCCTTGCCCGGCGTGGACAAGGGCGTGACCTGGTCGCCGGCACGCAACGCGCCGGACGCGTCCGGGCCGTTCGCCGCGTCCGGCAACCGGTCGCACACGGTCCCGTCGATCAGATCGCCGGACGCGATGATCATGCGCGTGTCGGCCAGCGCGTTGATGCGCGTGACCGCCTGCGTCTCCAGGCCGACGACGCCCACCGCCTCGTATCCGCCCAGCAGCAGTCCGGAACAGAGCACGGCGAGCATCATCGCGACCGCATGCGTGGTGCCCGACTCGATGTCGCGCACGCATTCCGAGACGATCGAACCAATCCTCATGACACACCACCCCGCTCACCCGCATCACCACCGGCCGGCATGTCCGTATCCTCGCCGGGGCGCGGCGCGTAGTCGGCCAGGTCGATCACGCGGCCGCACGCGTCGCGCGTGTCCGGATCATGCGTGGCGACCAGCACGATCATGCCCTGACCGGCCAGATTGCCCAGCACATGGCTGACCGAACGCGCGGTGCGCGTGTCCAATTGCGCGGTCGGCTCGTCCACCAGCAGCAGATCCGGTCTGGAGCACACCGCGCGCGCCAGCATCAGCCGCTGCGCCTCCCCGCCCGACAGATCCGAGAACCTGCGGCCGGCCGCGTACTCCAGATCGAACAATCCCATCGCGGCCAACGCCTCGGGCTCCGCGTCACGCCGACGCATCCCCTTGGCCAACAAGGGGAACACGACATGATCCAACGCGGTACGCCGCGCGACCCCGTACGGGTTCTGGAACACCCAGCCGACACGCTCCACGCCCACGCGCTCCACCGTGCCCCGATACGGCTTCTCCCAGCCCGCCAGGATCGACAGCAACGTCGATTTGCCACAGCCCGAAGGCCCGCACACCGCGACCGTCTGCCCCGGTTCCACCGTGAAATCCAACCGTTCGAACAACACGTCCGTGCCCGGGAACCGGTGCGCCAGCCCATGCGCCGTCACGCGCCTGCCCTCACCCCGCGCAGTCCCCGGCACGATCCGCGGGACCACGACGTCGTCCGCGGCGCCTCCCGCGCCACCGGCCGCCACGCCGCGCATCACCGGCAGCTTTCAGCCGCGATGCGGCTGCCGATCGCCACGCGGGCGATCGACGACACGTCAGGCCCGCCATCCCCGGTCCGCACCAGGCTCGCGCCCAGTTCGGAACCCACGATCGACACCCTCACCACGTCAAACGCGCCCGCATCATCCGGGGAACCGTCCCTCGGCACCGCGACGCAACCCTGTGTACCGTCCACGCCGAACACCGCGCCGGCCGGCACGCGCAGCACCGTCACCGGCTCGGCCAACGCGAGCGACGCGCCCAACCCGGCCGCCAGCGTCGCCTCGTCCATCAGCCGGTAGTCATCGCTCGCCGCGACCCTGTCCAGGAACGCCGCATCCGTGATCTCGACGGACCCGGCCGGCAGCGTACCGGTCTGGCCGAGCACGCTGACCGTACGATCCATATCCGCCGCCCGCCCGTTCTTGACCGTCAACCTGGTCAACATGCCGGGCACCTGGCCGACCGCCATGCCCGCCGTCACACCGACGCCCACGACCGCGTCCCACGAGCCGACCCGCACCGACACGGCCGGAATCCACAACACGTCCGCGATCCGCAGACCCCCGTCCGACGTGTCGCCCCGATCGTTCATCAACCGGCGCACGCCCTCGGACGTGTCCCACAGATACTCATCCGAACCGGGCACGCCGCCATACCCCAACCGGTTCAGCTCGTTATTCAACGCGAGCACGTCATCGCCCCTGTCCCCGACGACCAGATCACGATACAAGGGAGTGGCCGTGCCCAACGCGACCACCACACGATCGTTCACCCTATACGCGGCCTTACCCGACTCCAAACCGCCCGCGGACCAGTCCGCGGTCACCGTGCCCGACACGTTGCCGACCAGATCACGCGCCGACGACACCGTCGGAACCAACGTCACCTGCTGCGAACCCGCATACTCCTGCACGCCCACCGGCACGCTCGTCACCTCCCCAGCGGCACCCAACAACCCCGGAGCACGATCAGGCAACCACAACGCACACGCCCCCACCGCCAACGACACCGACACAACCACCGCCAGCAACACCCACGTCACAGACAGACATCCGCCGCGCCGCCGAATGTCCCGGTTCGTCGCGGCACCCTTGCCGTCCTTGTCATCATGAGACATCTTCTTCCCTTCCGTCAGACCGGAACACCCCTATGACAACGATTGCACGACTCGCCCGCGACGCCCGAAGGCAGCCGCCGTTTTCCGTAAGAACCATATCCCGCAATGGCATGGATTCACCCTCACCACAATTGCTCTTTGTCGTCCCCGGGACGATACGACAACATGTTGTTGGCGACTTCGCACGATTGCACGTCGGGATTGCTTCGGTCAAATGAATATGGATCGTTTTGTCCGTCGTCGCGCTTATGTTCATCATCATAATCTTCGCGCGAATAGGTTCTAGGAACCAGACCATTGCGATGCAGACAATCCACAAACCCGTCCTCTATGTTTTCGTAAAGATTCGGGTTACCCTGTTGGACCCCGTACACGTCGTCCACGTAGGAGATGTACTCATCAAAGCACTCACCGGAATCCTGCTCGTATTTCTTTTCCTGAGCCTCGGTTCCCGCCGAACGCGCGGCCTCGGCAAACATACCGTTGGAATACTTGATGAGCTTTAATCCGGTGTATCCTTTGCCGACCATGCAGGTCTTGTATCCGGACCATGCCTGCTCATAGTCAGAAGTCGACACGCTTCCTGACTTCAATGCACGGCGCAGTATGTCCCGCTGGAAATCAGAAAGATCGGGCATATCTGCAAATCCTTCGATATATGAGGAAAGCGACGATGCCAACTTTCCGGAAGGCGCGGCATTGCCATCGTCATCGGCAACAGTCGCGCCTTCCCCGCAACCGGAAAAAAGCAGTATCATACACATCATGTACAGGACGATCACTCGTCCTGTACATGAGCCAAGGTCATTCCTCATAATCACCATTCCTCATAGCAACGAGTAATCCGCGAGATCATTCACATACGTCTTACCGCCGTAGACCTCAACGTATACCTATGGAAGCTCCTCGCAGCAAAGATTTTTTACGGATATTCATGAGAAACCTCTTCCTTCGAGATTGTTTCGACCCATATATTGTTTGACAAGATATGTGCGATACGCAACCCATCGTCTACTGCTTTTGTGTAGAGATAATAGAGGGCATCGCCGTGGTTCATACACAAATGCAGTACTGGCCTTTTGCTCGGGAACAACCTCCGCCATATAATGTCACAAACCTATCTAGGAGGATATCGTGTCAAAGTTTCTCATTGCTCTGCTAACGATTGCATTGTCCTTCGGTACGACGGCACCAACCAACAGCAGCCCCAGCACGCTCGAAACCGCATATTCCGCCAGCCTCTTCGTCGTCTGTCCGCCATATCTGTGGTGGTGGTGCGGCAAAAGATCCTGACAACGTCGGCGTGGCATGATTCGGCAGCCGCAAGCGTCGTCACTCTGGCTGGCAGACAGCCAACCACCTGTGTATTACCGACGAGTAGCCATCGTTGACAACGATCCGCGATCGTTGGCCTCCCTGCGAACGTTGATCAAGGAACAACTTGCTCGATCTTCGGTGATATGGACCACTGCGAACGGCAGTGAAACCGTACAATTATGCTCACAAACCGAGACCATGCCGAATCTGCTCATGCTCGACATGTCCTTGGAAGGGCTGCAGGGACCGGAAGTGATCAGACGAATTCGCAGAGTCTCCGGCAATACCGCGATTCTCGCCATCACCAGTTTCTCCTTGCCGAGATACACATATAAGGTTCAGCGCGCGGGAGGGCAGGGCATAGTCAGCAAAAACAACGAAAATGATATACTCAATGCCGCAGCCGCATTACTGTCCGGACAAGTGCAAAACGGATTTGAATCCCCCAAAATGGCCCATATTCGCATCACTCATGAGCAGTCCACGCAACCTGCTTTGACCATCAGGGAAGCGGAGATCATCGACCTCGTTGCGAACGAGGGACTGCTTGACGCAGAGGTCGCCACAACGCTCGGCATATCCGAAGCCACGGTACGAAAACATATGCAGAACATCATGACCAAACTCGGCGCCCGAAGCTCCCGGCAGGCTGTGGCCTTATGGATGAACCGCAATGATTGCTGACCATCAGGAAATGATATGAACATGATCATCGCCTCGCTTTCCCGATACCGGATCTATCGGGTACGCGCGCTGCTTTCCCTCTTCGTGTTGCTGCTGTTCGTCTGGGAATGGTCGCAGTATCCACCACACGGCATGCTCGACACGATACTCGCCCTTGTTGCCGGCAGCGCCATCGCCCTGACGATTCCGTTCCCCATTCCGGCAAGCTGCTGCATCTTCGTCGTCGATATTCTAGTGACGATGCTGTCCGGAAGCGGCCCCACCACGATGTGGGCCTCGCTGCTCGCCATCGGTCTTATCGCCTATCACAGTTCCGCTGGTATCATTTGCGCGACGGTCGTGTGCGCATGTCTCGCGCAATACGTCATGATGCAGCTGCCGACTCCTCGCGATGTAGGCCGGGAAAGCATGTTCTTCTTCGGTCTGATGTTCTTCTTCGCCGCATTTGCCGGGAGAGCGCTGCATTGGCGAGAAGAGGCGTTCCAACACCGGCTGCAGACTGAGCGATTCAGGCATCGCGAACAGATCATGGAAGCCAATAATCATGCCGCTCAGGAGATACATGATTCCGTCACCGGCGATCTGTCGCTCATCGCGCGCACGGCTCAGCGGCAAATACGAATCGGATCACAGGAACGCGAGCAATGGGAAGCCGTCGAACGATATGCGATGGAAGCACTGACGGATGTACACCGTGTGATCGAACAGTTGGCGAGCACGAATGACGACGCCAACGAACAGCCACGGTCCGACGTGGCCGTATCGATACGCCGATTGATAGACGACAATGAGCAGCGTCTGCATGATGCCGGATTCAACGGACGATGCACCTTCAACGTGGATGATGACGCCGCAGCACTTCCTGACGGCCGACGCACTATCGCGATCGGGCTCATTCGCGAAATCTACGCCAATATCATCCGCCACGGCAATCCAAACGAATCGTACGAGCTTTCCGTAGTCTGGAACGTCCGAGGTATCGAAATCACCGAGTGCAACACCGTCGCATCGCAGGACGATCTCACCGACGGTCACGGCATCGTCCAATACCGCCAGTCCATCGAACGCATCGGCGGCGTTCTCGATTGCGAACGGAACGGCGGCGAATGGGTCACCTTCGCGCAAATTCCCGCCTGACTATCCCATCGGATCCCACACCGGATCGTCCATACCGCCGGATACCGAACCATTGGCGACCATGCACCCCCGCACATGCATATCAGAGAAATCGACCGATGACTCTCCTTCGCTTGCGGAACGATCCTTCTGGTATGTTTCCAGTGAATACTCCTTTGGCACCAGATTCTCCCGGTGCAAACAGTCCACGATTGCCTGATCGATGTCCATCCACAATGAAGAGTTGCCGACCTGCACGCCATACGTGGTGTTCACCCACCCGGAATACAACGCGGAGCACTCCCCTGTATCCCGCTGCAGACGCTTGTCCTGCGCCTTGCTCAACCCGCTGATATCCACGGATGCGACACTGACCATCCCATTCGGATAATGGATCAGTATCGGTTTGGTCCATCCCCGATCCACGATGCATTGCGAGAAGTCCGACCACACTCGCTCATAATCGGCGACCGTAATCTTCCCCCCGTTATCCAACGCCCGCTCCAGCACGGCCCGCTGTGAATCGGCCATCGGAGGATCGTTCGCCAGTCCTCCCTCAAGCTGACTGGATACGAATGATTCCGCAGAGGACGCCAGTTTCATGCCATCCGTCATCTGCTCCCCTTTGTTTCCATCCTGCGGTGATGCAGAAGGCTGCGGGTTCTCCATATTCACAGTCTGCCTTTCGCCGTCCATATCTGCCGGTTCAGAACATGCCGACAACCCCGTTATCATCCAAAATGTCAGCATTCCAATCCCAAAAAGAGATATGATTCTGCTCATCTGCTTCCCCATCATTTACAATAAAGTATTTATTCATCCGCACGTGGAATATTACAAATGGTTTATCTTTAACAATGATTCCAATAAGCCAGTATCAGCAAAGACTGTCGGAACCCTAAATATATAGAATTTATAAAGCTCATCCAGATTTTATATTAATACTGGCTTATCGGAATCTAATACATGAAAGTCTGAAGATAACGTCCGAAGTTTTGCTTATGCGGAATTTCATAGCAAACCTTTACTCTCAAATATCTGTATAGCGTGCAACTATATTGCTGTCAATTGGTACCGCGCTTGCAACATTGCTTCGACATGCCTTGTGGGCTTTACCTAAAATTAAGAATACAATACAAACAACATTAATATAAGAAGCCATCTACACAATATGAGTAGCTTCGCCGATCGGCAACCGGACCAAGCTTCGGTCCTGCCACAACGGCCGGTTGCGGGGCAAGTCACTGCTTCGTTGCACGACTTGCCCCACAACCAGCCGGGCACCGTCTACTTGCCGAGTTTGGCGAGCAGGAGTGCCTCGGTGATGACGTTGTGCTTCAAACCGTAGAGGCTGATGGACTCGTTCGGGCTGTGCGCGTTGGCCTTCGGGTCCTCCGGGCCGGTGACGAGCACCTGCGCGGACGGGAAGATGCGCTGCAGTTCGGGGATGAACGGGATGGAGCCGCCCTGGCCCTGGTTGATCGGCTCCACGCCGAACGCCTCGCGCATGGCCTCGAGCGCGTCCTTGGTGGCCTCCGCGTTCGGATCCATCGCCCAGCCCATGCCGTTGTCGGTGGGCTTGACCTCGACCTCGGCGCCGAACGGGGCGTGCGCGCGTAGGAAGTCCGCGAGCGCGGCCTGCGCCTCTTCCGGGCGCTGGCCCGGCGCGGTGCGCAGGGACAGGCGGAACGTGGTTTCGGGGGCGATCACGTTGAACGAGCCTTCGACCGGGTGAGCGTCGAAGCCGATCACGGTGATGCTCGGCTTGGTCCACAGTCGCGAGGCGAGCGATCCGGTGCCGGCGAGACGGTAGCCGTCGACCACGCCCGCGTCGGCGCGCACGCCGGCCTCGTCCACGTCCTGCTGCAGGCCGCCGACCGGCTCCTGCGCGAGCACGCCGGGGATGGCGAGGTCGCCGTTGGCGTCGTACATGGAGGCGATGAGCATCGCGGCGAGCGTGTTCGCGTCGAGGATCGGGCCGCCGTACTGGCCGGAGTGGACCGGGTGGGTCAGGGAACGCACGGTCACGTCCACGCCGGTGTTGCCGCGCAGGGACGTGGTCAGGGACGGGATTTCCGCGGACCAGTTGCCCGAGTCGGCGACGACGATCACGTCGGACTCGAAGTCGCTCTTGTGCTCTTCGATGAACGGGATGAAGCTGGCGGAGCCCATCTCCTCCTCGCCTTCGATGAACACCTTGATGTTCACCTTGAGATCGTCGCCCAGGGCCTTGAGCGCGCCGGAGTGGATGGCGATGCCGCCGCCGTCGTCCGCCGAGCCGCGGCCGTACAGGCGGTCGCCGACGGTGGTGGCGACGAACGGGTCGGTGTCCCACGCGGACGCGTCCGGCACGGGCTGCACGTCGTGGTGCGCGTACAGGAGCACGGTCGGGGCCGCCGGGTCGACGATATGCGAGCCGATGACCTCCCATGCGCCGGGCGTGCCGTCCGGATTGTGCGACTGGACGACCTTCGCGTCGACGCCGACCTCGCGCAGCTCCTCGGCCACGAATTCGGCGGAACGCTTCATATGCTCGCCAGTGATGCCCTGTGCGGAGACGGATTTGAGCGCGATCTTGCGTCCGAGCAGATCGACGATGCGGCCGAAGTCGGCTTCGACGCGCGAACGGATCTCATCGGCGGTGACTGATGCCATGATGCTCCTTTATATAGTGCGTGCAAACGGTATGTCTCAAGCCATTGTAGCGGTCTCGTCGGCGGGCCGGCGGCGTCGAGGCGTGGCCGTACTGTGGGCTGACATGACATGGAATCCGTTCAAGAAGAAGGAAGAGGCCGACAAGCCCGCGGACGCGCAGGCCAAGGCCGAACCCGCGAAGTCCCCGCAGGAGAAGAAGGGCCGTCCGACTCCGAAGATGAAGCAGGCCCAGGCGCAGAACATCCGCCCGCTGGTGCCGGCCGACCGCAAGGCCAGCGCGAAGGAGGCCAAGGCCCGTCTTCGCGCCCGTGAGGACGCCGAGTACGAGGCGATGCAGAAGGGCGACGTGGCCCATATGCCGAAGGCCGAGCGTCTGCCGTGGCGTGTCTACATCCGCGATTACGTGGACGCCCGTTTCAACCTGGGCGAGTTCTTCATCCCGGTGGCCGTGGTGATCATGTTCGCGTCGATTCTGGTGACGACCGTGGCGCCGCAGCTGTCGTTGCCGCTCATGATCCTCATGTACGTGTACCTGTTCGCCGTGATCATCGATGTGTGGCTGATGTGGCGCAAGCTCAAGGTGAAGCTGGTCGAGAAGTTCGGCGAGCGTTCCGTCGCCCGCGGCATGCGTTCCGGCTCGTACGCGTGGAGCCGCGCGATTCAGGTGCGCCGTTGGCGGCTGCCGAAGCCGCGCTATCCCAAGCGCGGGCATTTCCCCGAGTGATCGTCATGGCTCCCTTTACGGGAGCCATTTTTCTTATCAACTCTCGGCTCCCCTTGTTAAGGGGGGGGCTGTCAGTCTTCGACTGACTGAGGGGTAGCCAAAAGCTTCGGAACGTACCAGGGCTTCGACGCTCCCCCAGTTAGCTTCGCTGACAGCCCCCTCAGCCGAGGGGGCCAAGAAATCGGCAAGGAGGCACAACGTGGAACAGCGTGTGGAACAATTTGACATCGCGATCGTCGGGGCGGGTCCGGGCGGCTATTCGACCGCGCTGCGCGCCGCGCAGCTGGGGCGCTCGGTCGCGCTGGTCGAACGCGACGCGACGCTCGGCGGCACGTGCCTCAACCGTGGCTGCATTCCGTCGAAGGCTCTTATCACCGCCACGCACACGATCGATACCGTGCATCGCGCGGCCGAGCTCGGCGTGAACGCGTCGGTCGATGGCATCGACTTCGGCAGGCTGCACGACTATCGTCTGCACATCGTCGACACGATGACCAAGGGCCTGGCCGGACTGCTCGCGCACCGCGGCGTGACGGTCTTCCACGGCGAAGTCACCGGACTGGATGATGCCGCGCCGGCCGGCACGACACCAGCCGATGCAACGCAATCCTCCTCCCCCGCCCGGCACACGCTCACCGTCACTGGCCGCGACAGCTCCCCGGTCGAACGGTTCGTCAAGGCCGGCGTCCCGCAACCGCTTGAGCCGACCGTCATGATCGAAGCATCCGACGTCGTCGTCGCGACCGGTTCGCGTCCGCGTCCGCTGCCGGGCATCGACTTCCGCGGAGCGCTCATCGACTCCACGCAGGCGCTCGAACTCGACGAGTTCCCGGCCAGCGCGGTCGTCATCGGGTCAGGTGCGGTCGCGCTCGAGTTCGCGTCGATGTGGGCGACGGCAGGCTGCGACGTAACGTTGCTCATCCGCAAGGACCGCGTGCTCTCAGGCTGGGACCGGCGTGCGTCGGTGACGCTCACGCGCGAACTGAAGCGGCATGGCGTGAAGATCGTCACGCACACGGCCGTCACGCAGGTCGACACCGGCGCGAACCTTGGCGCGACCGTGCACTACACGCGGCAGGCTGGTGCCGATCAGTCCGAACAGCTGACGGTGTGGGGCGAGATCGCGCTGGCCGCGATCGGCCGTGACCCGATCACCGACGCCGACTGGATAACGCGCAGCGGACTTACGCTGGATAATGCCGGCATGGTCGTCACCGACGACTTCGGTCGCACGAATCTGCCCGGCGTGTGGGCGCTCGGCGACATCACCGAAGGCCCCGCGATGGCGCATCGCGCGTTCGAGCAGGGCATCGTCGTGGCCGAGTCGATCGCGGGGCTCGACCCGAAGCCGGTGGACGATACGAGCGTGCCGCAGGTTGTGTTCTCCTCGCCCGAGGCGGCGAGCGTAGGGCTGACGCTCGATCAGGCGCAGGCGCGCGACGACCTGGAATCCGTGACGGAGACCGTGTATCCGATGCTCGGCAACGCGCGAATGCTCATGTCCGGTTCGGCCGGCTCATTGTCGATCGTGTCGGGTGCATACGAGGCTGATCCGGATACGCCGGTCGTGCTCGGCGTGCACATCGTCTCGCCGCTGGCTTCCGACCTGATCGCGGAGGCCGAGCAGATCGTCGGCAACCGGGTGCCGCTGAGCGAGGCGGCCCGTCTCGTCCACCCGCATCCCACATTCTCCGAAACGCTCGGCGAGGCGCTGCTCAAGGCCGACGGACGGCCGCTGCACACGCGCTGACGGCACGGCACCGTTACCCCGACGGCACGGCGATGTCGGGGTAACGGTGCTGGTAGAGTGGTGAGATAGTGTGTCAACCTTTGAAAGGTGAGGAATTACATGGCTGAGAAGGAAGCGAAGCCGAAGAAGAACGGCATGTTCGCGCGCATGGCCACGACCGTCAACCAGATCAAGCAGATCTACCAGTACACGGCCGCCGAAGACAAGTCGCTGCCGTGGATGATCAGCGTGACGCTCGCCGCGCCGGTCGTGCTGTTCATCATCCTGGGCATCGTGTTCCACTGGTCGGTGATCTCGTGGATTCTGCTCATGATCACCGCCGTGATGCTTTCCATGCTGCTGGGCACCATGCTGCTCACCAACCGCGCCGACAAGGTCGGCTATGCGAAGATCGAGGGCCGTCCGGGCGCTGCGGTCGCCGTGCTCAAGAACATCAACAAGGCCGGTTTCAACTTCCCGGAGCAGCCGGTGTGGGTCGATCCGAAGACCAAGGACATGATCTGGCGTGGCACCGGATACAACGGCATCTACCTGCTCGGCGAAGGCGACTACAACCGCGTCAAGAACGCGATGAACCGCCAGGAGGCCAGCATCAAGGGCGTCACCGCCGGCTCGCAGATCCCGGTCTACCGCATCTACGTGGGCACCGGCGCGAACCAGACCCGTCTCAAGGATCTGCGCAAGACCGTCGTCAAGCAGAAGGCGTACCAGCCCAAGTCCAAGCCGACCGGCTGGTGGGACACGATGTGGTACAAGATCAAGCCGACCACGCGCTTCATCCTTACCAAGAGCGAGCTGGACACGCTCAACAAGCGTCTCGACACCCTGCAGACCCGCGCCGGCTACGGTATCCCGAAGGGCATCGACCCGACGCGTCCGCAGCGCGCGAGCCGTCGCGCCATGCGCGGCCGCTGAGCTTGAGGCCGACTTTTCAGGGGTTGCGATCATTGCGATCGCAACCCTTTTTTCATTCCTGATCTCATTAATCGAACACGCAAACGGTCGCTTACGTAACATGCCGTAACACGGCAATCGCGTCATTCCGCGGCACAGGCCGACCGAACGTCCCTGATTCGCCGTCTCGAAACATTCTCGTAACCGAAACGACGAGCGGGCGAAACGCACATTCCTAGACTGTAAGCCTGTAAGTAACTTCACGAAAGGAGCGGTCCCGTGACCGAACTCAAGTCCAAGGAAGACGCCGAGGCCCTTATCAACAAGGAAGGCATCGAGTATGTCTCCGTCCGTTTCACTGATCTGATCGGCGTGCAGCAGCACTTCACCGTGCCGGCGAGCGAGTTCCTCAAGGACGCGTTCACCGACGGCATGCCGTTCGATGGTTCCTCCGTCGAAGGCTTCCAGGCCATCAACGAGTCCGACATGAAGCTCGTGCCGGACGTCACGACCGCCTTCGTCGATCCGTTCCGCAAGCACAAGACCCTCGACGTGGCCTTCTCTATCGTCGACCCGCTGACCGACGAACCGTACTCGCGTGACCCGCGTCAGGTCGCCGGCAAGGCCGAGGCCTACCTGAAGTCCACCGGCATCGCCGACACCGCGTCCTTCGCTCCGGAGGCCGAGTTCTTCATCTTCGACAAGGTGCGCTACGAGAACTCCATGCAGCGTTCCTTCTACGAGGTCGACTCCATCGAGGCCCCGTGGAACACCGGTCTTGACACCGAAGAGGACGGCACCCCGAACATCGCGTTCAAGAACCGCGTCAAGCGCGGCTACTTCCCGGTTCCGCCGATTGACCACACCCAGGATCTGCGCGACGACATGGTCGCCAACCTGCAGAAGGTCGGCCTGATCCTCGAGCGTTCCCACCACGAGGTCGCCGGCGCCGGCCAGCAGGAGATCAACTACCGCTTCAACTCCCTGCAGCACGCAGGCGACGACCTGATGAAGTACAAGTACGTCGTGCACGAGACCGCCGCTCTCGCCGGTAAGGCCGCGACCTTCATGCCGAAGCCGCTCGCGGGCGACAACGGCACCGGCATGCACTGCCACCAGTCCCTGTGGAAGGACGGCAAGCCGCTGTTCTACGATGAGAAGAACTACGGTGGCCTGTCGGACATCGCCCGCTGGTACATCGGCGGCCTGATCAAGCACTCCTCCTCCGTGCTGGCCTTCACCAACCCGTCGCTGAACTCCTACCACCGTCTGGTTCCGGGCTTCGAGGCCCCGGTCAACCTGGTGTACTCGGCCCGCAACCGTTCCGCCGCCATCCGTATCCCGCTGGCCGGCACCTCCCCGGCTGCCAAGCGCATCGAGTTCCGCGCTCCGGATCCGTCCTGCAACCCGTTCCTGGCCTTCTCCGCCCAGCTCATGGCTGGCCTGGACGGCATCCTCAACCACATCGAGCCGCCGGAGCCGGTCGACAAGGACCTCTACGAGCTGCCGCCGGAAGAGCACGCGGGCATCAAGCAGGTCCCGAGCTCCTTGGCCGAGGCCATGGACGCCCTTGAGGCCGATCACGACTTCCTGACCGCCGGCGACGTGTTCACCGACGACCTGATCGAGACGTGGATCGACATCAAGCGCGGCGAGATCGACCAGGCCCGTCTGGCCCCGACCCCGCTGGAGTACGAGCTGTACTTCCACATCTGATCTTCGGATTCAGATCGCTTGCAGAAGACCCCGACCGATTCGATATCGGCCGGGGTCTTCCCGTATGTGCCAGCGTCCGTCCGTTGATGGGCGGCGACGTCCGTGGCACGCGTGTGTCAGAAGCGGATCAGCGACTTGATGACCTTGCGCTGGTCCATCGCCTCGTAGGCATCTTGGATGTGGTCGAGATCGTATTCGCCGGTGAACACGCGACCGGGGTTGATCTCGTGCTTGAGCACCGCGTCGAGCAGACCGGACGCCAGATCATAGTGACGCACCGGGGCCGGGCCACCCTTGATGCCGATGTTGCCGTAGAACGTGCCCTGCGCGCTGATTTCCACGTTGTGGGGCAGTCCGACGCGGCCGATCACGCCGCCGCGGCGGATCAGGCCGATCGCCGTGTCGAACGACTGCTTCGATCCGACGCATTCGAGCACCGCGTCGGCGCCGTAGCCGCCGGTCATCTCCAGCACCTTATCGACCGCGGCCTGATCGCGTTCGGCGACGATGTCGGTCGCGCCGAACTCGCGGGCGACGGCCGCACGGTCCTCGTGCCGGCTCATCGCGATGATACGCTTCGCTCCGAGCATGTGGGCAGACAGCACGCCGCACAGGCCGACCGCGCCGTCGCCCATCACCACGGCGGTGTCGCCCGGCTTGACTTCGGCGGAAACGGCGGCATGGTATCCGGTCGACATCACGTCGGCGATGGTCAGCAGCGAGGCGAGCGTCGCGTCGTCGTAGTCGTCCGGCGAACCAGGCACCTTGACGACCGTGCCGTCGGCCTCGGGCACGCGCACATATTCGGCCTGGCTCGCGCCGAAATAGCCGCCGTGCGGGCACACGGACTCGAAACCGGCCTTGCACACCGGGCAGATGCCGCAGCTGTACGGGAACGGCAGCACCACGAAGTCGCCCGGCTTGACGGATTCAACTGCGGAGCCGGTCTGTTCGACCACGCCGATCGACTCATGGCCGATCTGCGCGTGGCGCGGATGGTCGGACAGTCCGCGGAAATACCACAGGTCGGAACCGCACACGCAGGCGCGCACCACGCGCACCACGGCGTCGGTGTCGGCCTCCAGCGCCGCTTTCGGCACCTCTTCGACGGCCATGCGGCCGGGTTCGACGAAGATCGCCGCTTTCATCATCGCGCTCATATCAATCTCCTTAGTTGATGGTCGAACGTTGGTTTCACGAACGCCTTCAACGCTAGGAAGTTCAAGCACTTGAAGTAAAGCGGGCGACACGCCGGGCCCGGCCGCATGGTCGGTTCGGTTCGGTTCGGATCGGATCAGGTAAGGAAGGAAGAGGAGGAGACGGGGACGATGGGGAGGCTTGAGTCGTGGTGGTGACAATGGTCGGGATGACCGGCCGGCGGCGCGGCGGTCAGGCGCGGCGGCTTGCGGCGGCGCGCGAGCGGATCTTGACGATCACGTACCACACGGCCAGCACGACGATGATCGCGGCGACCGCGACCTGGAACCGGTCGAGGAAGCCGAGGATGTTGCACCAGCTCGAACCGAGCAGGTAGCCGGCCATCACGAGGATCGTGTTCCATACGAGCGAGCCGAAGGCGGTGAGCAGCGTGAACCGCAGCAGGTTCGTGCGCGCGATGCCGGCGGGGATGGAGATGAGGCTGCGCACGATCGGGATGACGCGGCCGATGAGCACCGACGCGGAACCGTAGCGGGCGAACCATGCGTTCGCCTTGTCGATGTCGGACGCGTCGGTGAGCGGCAGTAGCGCGAACAGGCGGCGCATGCGTTCCGCGCCGATCGCGTAGACGATGCCGTACAGCGCCCACGCGCCGACCACCGAGCCGGCGGTGGCGCCGCCGATCGCCTCGACGAGCGTCATATGGCCTTGGGCCGCGGTGAAGCCGGCGAGCGGCAGGATGACCTCGCTGGGGATGGGCGGGAACAGATTCTCGAGGAAGACGGCCACGCCAGTGCCCAGACCGCCCATGACGGTCATGAGGCCGACGAGCCAGTTGGTGATCGCACCGATGAAACCGCCGGTATCGACGGGGCAGGACGTGATGGCGAGCGCGGGCGCCGCGATGGTGAGGGGTTCTGTGATCATGACCCTCACGCTACGGGGCGCCCGCTTAGGCAACGCTAACCGACGCGACACGCGCGACGCGTGGCGAGGATCGTCCGTCACCGTCCCACGTGCCGAACCGTATCCGTTGACGCGCGTCGGATCACACGCGCAGCACGACCTTGCCGAACACGTCGCCGCCCGCCACCTTGGCGAATGCGGCCGGCGCGTCGACGAGCGCATACGTCGAGTCGATCGCCGGATGCAAATCGGCGTGTTCCACGAACCGCAGCAGCCGCGCGAAGTCGTCGCGCGATCCCATCGTGGTGCCTTGCACGCGGATGTCCTGGAAGAAGATGCGGGTGAGTTCGGCGCCGGGCTGGTCGCCGGTCGTCGCACCGCAGATCGCGATCGTGCCGCCGGGACGCACCGATTTGACCGAATGGCTCCACGTGGCCGCGCCGACCGATTCGATGACCGCGTCGACCTTGCGCGGCAGTCTCGCGCCCGGCTCGAATGCCGCGTCCGCGCCGAGGCCGAGCGCACGCTCGCGTTTGCCGGCGTCGCGCGAGGTGACGAACACCTCGAGTCCGGCCGCATGCGCGAGCTGGATGGCCGCAGTGGACACGCCGCCGCCCGCGCCCTGCACGAGGATCGTGTCGCCGGGTTTGACGTTCGCGGATGTGAACACGAGCGAGTAGGCGGTCAGCCAGCTCGTGCCGAGCGCGGCGGCCTCCTCGAGGCTCAGGTTGTCGGGCTTGGCGAACACGTTGGCGCTCGGCACCTGCGTCTTCTCGGCCATCGTGCCCTGATAGCGCTCGGAGAGGATCGTGCGGCGTTCGCCGGGCATGACGCCCGCGTTGTCGGTGCCGACGACCGTGTACAGCACGACTTCGCTACCGGCCTTGAGTCCCTTGCGCACGGGGATGTCGTCGTCGAGGATACCGGCCGCGTCGGTGCCGAGGATCATCGGGGTCTGTTCGGCGGCCAGTCCCACGCCTTTGAGGCTCCACAGATCGTGATGGTTGATGGTCGCGGCCTTGACCGAGATAGTCGACCAGAACGGGCGTGGCTCGGGTTCGGGGCGTTCGCCCACCGCGAGTGCGTCCAGCGGGTGTTCGGCGTTGACGCCTGCTGCATATACGGCCTTCATTGGCCCTCCTTGTCGTCGGTTCCTTTCCTCGGCTCCCCTTGTCAGGGGAGCTGGCTCGCACAGCGAGACTGAGGAGTAGTCACAAGCTGAAACATTCTTCTGCCACTATACCGGTCTTGCCGAATGGATAAGGATGCGAAATCGCCGACGTCCTTGTTCACCACATGAATATACGGAGATGTTGCGGGTATTTGCGAGAATCGCCGGGCCGTACGGCATGCCATGCGTTAGGGTGGTGCATTTGGAACAGCGAGAAAGGGGCAACTGCGTTATGAGTGGTGGGATGTTGCATACGATTCACGGCCCCGCCGACCTGCACGCCCTTGACGCCTCGCAACTGCCCGCCCTGTGCGCGGAGATCCGCCGCACGCTGATCGCATACGGCCACCATCACGGAGGCCATATCGGCTCGAACCTCGGCATGGTGGAGGCCACAGTCGCCCTGCACCGCGTGTTCGATTCGCCGCGCGACAAGATCGTGTTCGACGTGTCGCATCAAAGCTATGTGCATAAGATGCTCACCGGCCGCGCTGACGCATATCTTGACCCGACCCGCAATGATGAGGTGACCGGCTTCACCAATCCGGACGAGTCCGCGCACGACCAGTTCGTGCTGGGCCACACCGGCACGTCGATCTCGCTCGCGTGCGGTCTGGCGAAGACGCGCGATATGACCGGCGGCCACGAGCACGTGATCGCGGTGATCGGTGACGGCTCGCTCAGTTCGTCCATCGCGTTCGAGGGACTGAACAACGCTGCCGCGCAGGGCGGCAATCTCATCATCGTGTTCAACGACAACGAGATGTCGATCGCGGAGGATTACGGCGGCATGTACGGCCCGCTCGCGCGCCTGCGCGAGTCCGGCGGCACCGCGGAACCCAATATCTTCAAGGCGTTCGGCCTGGACTACCGGTACGTGGAGGACGGCAACGACGTGGCCGCGCTCGTGGATGCGTTCACTGCGGTGCGTGACACCGATCATCCGGTCGTCGTGCATATTCATACGCGCAAAGGTCTGGGATTGCCGGTTGCGGACGGTACCGATACAGTCGATGCCGCCGCCACGACGACGTGTTCCGTGACTGCGGACGGTACGAATACGACGGATTCGTCGGCCGCGCTGGCATCCGGCGATGACGACAATGACAGCGATTCCGGCGACGCCGTCGTGGCCGCCGAGGATCTGGCGGTCACCGAAGGCCGTTGCGAGGCGAACCATTGGATCAACCCGGACAGCGCCGCCGGCCGTCCGCTCGGCGCACGCAAGCATTACGGCCAGCTCGCGATGGCCCAGCTGGAACGCCGGTTCGCCGCCGAACCCGGACTTGTGGTCATCTCCCCCGCGACCCCCGGTTCGAACGGCATCACGCGCGCGTTCCGTGCCCGCGCCGGCAAGCATTACGTCGACACCGGCATCACCGAGGAACACGCGGTCGCATTCGCGTCCGGCATCGCCCGCGCCGGCGGCCGCCCGGTGCTGGCCACATCGGCCACGTTCTTCCAGCGCACGTTCGACCAGCTGCAACAGGAACTCTCGCTCAACCACACGCCGGTCACGCTGCTCGACTTCGGAGGCGGCCTGTCCGGTGCGGACAACACGCATTCCGGCGCGTTCGACATCGCGATGTTCGGCAACATCCCCGGGCTCACCTGCCTTGCGCCGACCTCGGGCCAGTCGTTCCTCGACATGCTCGCGTGGTCCACGAGCCCGGCCAACGACTCCCCCGTCGTCATCCGCGTCCCCGGCGACACGATCCTCACCACCGAACGCGCGAACAATGATCACGTCGTCCTATCTTCCCGTCATTTCGAGCGAAGCGAAGCAACACAATGTCATTTCGAGCGAAGCGAAACGACACACGACTCCCGTCATTTCGAGCGAAGCGAAGCGGAGTCGAGAAATCTTGTCGGCGCGACGGCCCCTCGCAAGATTTCTCCGCTCGCTGCGCTCGGTCGAAATGACATGGACAAAACAGCTCATCCGTGGGAACGGTACCGCACCGATCACGCGGGATCCAAGGTCGCGATTCTCGCGCTCGGCAACGAGTATCCGCTGGGACGGCAGATCGTCGCCGCACTGGCCGACGGTCACGACGACACCGACGGTCACGCCGCGAACCATTCCCCGATCAACGCGACGCTGATCGACCCGCAACAGTTCTCCACGATCGACGAGGCCACACTCACCGCACTGACCGAGCATCACCGACTCATCGTCACGCTGGAAGACGGCCAGCTCGAAGGCGGCTGGGGAGAGAAGATCACCGCATGGTACGCGAACCACGCCGACTCCCCCGCAACCGCGCGCATGCGCGTGCTCAACTTCGGCGCGGCCAAGGAGTTCACCGACCGCGTCCCCCTCGCCAAACTCAACGACCGCTACGGCCTGACCGTCGCCCACGTCACCGACCGCATCCGCGCCACGCTCGGCCGCTAATCGCATTCAGAAAGCGTCCAGAAAACTTCCAGAAGCTGTTGCCGCAGCCGTCAGCCGTCCTTTCGCGACACTCCAGAGCGCTCCACAGAAAGCGTCGTTTACTGGAGTCATCCAAGCGAAAGGATGCGATCATGAACAAGAACAAGCGCACAGCAGCCCGTCGTAACGGCCCCGCCGCAAACCGCGCAGCACTTGCCGCACGACCGACGCTCGCCACCTATAAACTCATCGCCATCGCCGCAGCCGTCGCGCTCGCCGGCGGCATGGCCGCAGGAGCCGGCACCGCATACGTCGTCCGCCGCTCCAACGGCTCCTCCGCCAACAGCATCACCATGAACGCGCCCGGCGGCATGGGCGGCGGCGCGAACACCATGAGCTACGACTACGCCGGCTCCTACACCGCCGCGCTCACCGCAGACGGCAAGGAGGTCACCTCCTCCGGAGAGACGACCACCGCCACCGACTCCGACCAGAACGCGGCGCTCGCCCAGAACGGCGGCACGCTCACGATCGAAAACGCCACGCTCACCAAATCCGGCGACTCCGACAACGCCGACAACAACAACTTCTACGGCACCAACTCGATCTCGCTGACCGTCGGCGAGGATTCCAAGACGATCATCTCCGGCAGCAAGCTCACCGCGTCCAGCTCCGGCTCGAACGGCGTGTTCGCCACCGACTCGGGCACCGCGCTCGTCTACGACACGACAATCAGCACCACGTCCGACAATTCGCGAGCGCTTGACGCAACCTACTCCGGCACGATCCTGGCCGGCAAGGTCACGGCCGACACGCAAGGTGACCACAGCGCGACCGTGGCGACCGATCGCGGCGGCGGCAACGTGTCCGTCACCGATTCCGAGCTCTCGACGGCCGGTTCCGGCTCGCCGCTGCTGTACTCGACCGGCGACGTGCAGGTCAACAACGTGACCGGCACCGCGTCCGGCAGCCAGATCGCCGGCATGGAGGGCTACAACACGATTCTCATCAGCAACTCCACGCTGGAAAGCACGAACACCGGCAAGACAGGCTCCGATCCGATCGCCAACGGCGTGATCATCTACCAGTCCACGTCCGGCGACGCCGAATCCTCCACCGGCGAGCACGCGACGTTCCAGGCGAAAGACTCCACGTTGAAGTCCGCGATCGAATCCGGCTCGATGTTCTACTTCACGAACACGACCGCCGACGTGGTACTGTCCAACACGACGCTCGACTTCGACACGAGCAAGGCCACACTGATCAACGCGTCCGGCAACGACTCCAACAACTGGGGTTCGGCGGGCTCGAACGGCGCGACGGTCACGTTCACCGGACGCGACCAGACGCTGGAGGGCGACGTGACGGCGGATACGATCTCGTCGGTTGATCTGTATCTGCTGGAAGGTTCGATATGGACGGGTGCGGCCTCGATCACCGAGAACTCGTCGGCGGCGAACGGTTCGACCAGCGATGCGCCGATCACCGTGAACGTTGACGGTACGTCGACGTGGGTGGTCACCAAAGATACGACGATCTCCGCGCTGAACGTCGCGTCCGGCGGCAAGGTCGTCGATTCCGACGGCAAAACCGTGACGATCGTCGCAAACGGCAAGACCGTGGTGTCGGGCGACAGCGACATCACCGTGACCGTGACCGGCACGTACTCCACGACCGTGGACGCCGGCTCCGATACGGAACTCGCGACCGAGACGATCGACCGCTCTGACTTCGACAGCCAGTTCGGCACCAGCACCAGCTGGACGATGGCGTAACACTCCCTATTCCCTCAACCATCACATCACGCACTTCATACAACAAAGGAATCATCATGAGCAACGAGAACACCATCAAGAACACCGACACCACCACTGCCGCCACCGAGGCCACGACCCCGATCGAGTCGGCGAAGCGCACCGACTGGCAGTGGAGCCAGGAGGAAACGCGCGTCCAGCAGCCGGCCGTGCAGGCCACGACCGCCGCCGAATCTTCCGCCGAGACGCAGGCCGATCAGACCGATCGGGCCGACGCCCAGCAGGCCACGCCGCAGTACGCCGCGCAGGGGCAGGATTACGGCACCGCCTACGGTCAGCAGTATGGGCAGGCTTACGGCCAGCAGCCGTACGGGCAGTATGGCCAGCAGTATGCGCAGCCCGGCCAGCCGAACGGCGGCAACCCGTTCGCGCCGAACGGCCAGCAGCCGTACGGGCAGCCCGGCCAGCCGATGCAGGGTCAGGTCCCGGCCCCGCACCAGACCAATCCGAAGACCAGGTTCTGGGCGATCGTGGCCGGCGTGTCGCTAGTGTGCGGCCTGATCGGCGGCGCGTGCGGCGCGGCGATCGTGAACGCGGTCAGCGGCGGCAATGACGGCAACGGTTCGAGCCAGCAGATGCAGATGCCCGGCGGCGGCATGGGCGGCCAGTCCGGCAACTCGAACGGCGGTCAGTCCGGCAACGGCCAGATGGGTGAACCGCCGAGCATGCCCGGCAACGATTCAAGCGATTCCAATGGTTCCGGCCAGTCCGGCAACTCCGGTCAGTCCGGTTCCGGTAGCTCCAACGGCCAGTCCGGCAACAGCTCGTCCAACGATTCGAGCAGCTACACCGGTACCGATTCCGATTCGATCGAATCCTGATCATTAGTCAAGACGCGAGTGGGCCTCGCCGTGCATCACATCATGCATGGCGAGGCCTACTCGCGTCTTGCTGTCCCATCGCCGCCGGCAGAGTCGTTACAGAATGATCGCGGAGACGAAGGTGAGCGTGAGCAGCGAGCACAGCGTGGTCACAAGCACGAAGCCGACGCCGTATTCGGGCATGTTGTTGGTGCGTCCGGTGAACATGGCGATCGTGGTCATGGTCGGCAGGGCGGAGACAAGCGTGATCATGAGGATCATGTCGTGCGTGATTGGCATGGGCAGGAAGCCGGCGATCGCGTTGAGCAGCGCGTAGAAGCCGAGCGGGAACGCGACCATCTTGACCAGCATGCCCACGTACAGTTCGTAGCGTGTGAGCACCGTCCACCAGCGGGTGAGCGCGAACAGGCCGCCGAGATAGATGAGCGACATCGGGGTCGCCATCGCGCCGATCCTCTGCAGCGGGGCGAGCACGATCTGCGGGATCTGAATGCCGATGAGGATGAGGATCAGCGCGGTCATGTTGCCGACGAACGCTGGATTGACGAACCGTCGCAGCAGGGCGAGCACACGTCTGCCGAATGACGGTCGTGCCGAGCGTACGGCTGCGGCTGTTGCGGCTGCCGTCGTTGCGGTAACGTTGTCAGTCGTAGCCGGTTCTCCCCCATCATTGTCCGCACCGCCGTGCGTACCGTCCTTGACCGGATCGCACAGCCATACGCCGTACGTCCACAGGATCGTCTGGTCCACGAACGACATCAGCGCCACGAACAGCGCGGCCTCCTTGCCGAACAGCGACAGCAGGATCGGGATGCCGATGAATCCGGCGTTGCCGAAGATCATCGAGCATTGGAAGATATGCGAACGATTGCCGCGCAGCCGCAACACATGCGCGACGACAAAGAACACGGCGATCAGCAGCGCGTACATGATGATCGTGAGTACGATGTCGCCGCGGTTGTCGATGAGCTGTGTGCGGGTCGTGCCGTCCACCGCGTTCGAGAACACGAGCAGCGGGATGAGCACGCTCAGCAGCAACGAGCACATGCCGTTGAGCGCGGTCTGGCCGTACAAGCGCAATCGCACGCAGATGTAGCCGACCATGAGCATGATGAAGAAGCCGACCAACTGGCCGACCACGATTTCGAATTGTCCCATTTCCCTTGTTTCCTCTTCCTGACGAGCGCACCGCTCACTGCACGTACCGACGGCGCGCGTAGATGCCCCAGTCCGGCCGCGGCTCGTGCTCGCGGATGCTGGTGCGCACGTCGCCGTAGAAGTCGAGCTTGCGCAGCACGTGATCATAGGCGGCGTCGAGCGCGCGCCGCTGCTCCTCGATCGCCTCGCGGCGGTGCTCGAGCAGGGCCATCATCTCGTCGATGTGCCCGGCCTCGTCGGCCTCGTAGGTGAAGAACCGCTTGAGTTCGTCGATGGTCATGCCGGCGTCCTTGAAACAGCAGATCGAGCCGAGACGGTCGACGTGCTCGCGCCGGTAAACGCGCTGGCCGGTCGCGGTGCGGCCGACGTTCGGCAGCAGTCCTTGGTCCTCGTAGTAGCGCAGCGTCGACGGTTCCATGTGGAACCGATCGGCCATCTGCCGGATCGTGTAGGTCTCCTCACGGTCGTCGCAATCGGTCATCGTATCGTCTCCCCGGCTCGTCTTGCGTATCCCGTACGACTTTACTCGCAACGTTGCGACACGCCGACAGACGATTCTCGGTGCCACAATTTGCGTTCAAGCGTACTTGAAGCGCAATGATAGTACTAACAGCTATCGGACACGCGTTTCGTATGACAATATGCGACCGTGATACGAGCCGCACGTCCGGCAGCCGACGACCGTACACCAGCCACGACACCACCGTCGCGGCCGTCATCAATGGGAGGATGATATGTTCGAACCGACTTTCGACTACACGCCCGCAGCCACTCGCTACGATTCGATGCGCTACAACCGCTGCGGCACCAGCGGACTGAAACTGCCGGCGATCTCGCTCGGCTTCTGGCACAACTTCGGCGACATCACGCCGTACGAGCAGATGAAGTCGCTCGTCTTCACCGCGTTCGACCACGGCATCACGCACTTCGACCTCGCCAACAACTACGGCCCCGAGCCGGGTGCGGCCGAGAAGAGCGCCGGCCGGCTGATCCATCAGTACTTCGCCAAGCACCGCGACGAACTGATCGTCTCCACCAAGGCCGGCTACGAGATGTGGTCCGGACCTTACGGCTTCGGCGGCTCGCGCAAGTACCTGATCTCCTCGCTCGACCAGAGCCTCGAACGGCTCGGCCTCGACTACGTGGACATCTTCTACCACCACTGCCCGGATAACGACACCCCGCTCGAGGAGACGATGGGCGCGCTCGCGCAGATCGTCGCCAGCGGCAAGGCGCTGTACGTCGGCCTGTCGAACTACGACGGCGAGCGTCTTGCGAAAGCCAGCGCGATCCTCGACGAGCTGCACGTGCCGTTCATCATCAACCAAAACAAGTACAACATCCTCGATCGCACGGTCGAACGCAACGGTCTGAAGGACACGGCCAAGAAGCTCGGCAAGGGCCTGATCACGTTCTGCCCGCTTGAGCAGGGCCTGCTCACCGACCGCTATCTCAACGGCATTCCGGCCGATTCGCGCGTGGCGCACGATCCGCGCTTCCTGCACGAGGACCGCGTCGAGAGCGTGCATGCGAAGATCGTGGCGCTTAACGAGATCGCCTACCAGCGCGGTCAGACACTTGCGGAGATGAGCCTCGCCTGGCTGCTGCGCGACGACACGGTGACCAGCGTGCTCGCCGGCGCGTCCAAGCCGCAGCAGATCCTCGACAACATCGGCGCGCTGAAGAACACCTCGTTCAGCGATGAGGAGCTCGCAGCCATCGACAAGATCGCGCTCGGCTGAGCACGGAGGGTGTTTTCCGCGACCGCCAACGACGGCGGCACGGCGCCCACCCCTTTGCCAACACCCCTTACCGGTGCCCATGCCGGTGCATTTCATCTAACCAATGGACGATACGCACCGGCATGGACACATCAGATGGCGCATATCATCCAGGCGACAGACGACACGCACCGCTCACATTGTCGAACATATGTTCGACAATAGTCTGCATGACCGCCACTCGAACGTATCTCGCCATCGACCTGAAGTCGTTCTACGCCTCAGCCGAGTGCGCCGACCGCGATCTTGATCCGTTGACCACCAATCTGGTGGTGGCGGACGTCACCCGCACCGAGAAGACGATCTGTCTCGCGGTGTCCCCCTCGCTCAAGGCGTACGGCATCGGCGGGCGCGCACGCCTGTTCGAGGTCGTCGAGACGCTGAACCGGGTCAACGAGGAGCGTAGGATGCACGCACCCGGCCACCGGTTCACCGGCGCATCGTCCGACGCAACGAGGTTGGCGAACGATCCGCAGCTGAAAATCGATTACATCGCGGCTCCTCCGCGCATGTCCTACTATCTGAAGACCAGCGGGGACATCTACGGCATCTACCTGCGCTATGCGGCCGCCGAGGACATCCACGTCTACTCGATCGACGAGGTGTTCATCGACGCGACGCGGTATCTCAAGCTGTATCGCGTCACCGCGCACGAACTGGCACGTCGGATCGTGCAGGACATCATCGATGCGACCGGTATCACCGCAACGGCCGGCATCGGCACGAACATGTACCTTGCCAAGATCGCGATGGACATCGTCGCCAAGCATATGCCCGCGGATCGCGACGGTGTACGCGTGGCCGAACTCGATGAGGACTCGTACCGCCGTCTGCTGTGGGATCATCGCCCGCTCACCGATTTCTGGCGCGTCGGGCGCGGGTATGCGCGCCGGCTCGAATCCGTCGGCCTACTCACGATGGGCGATGTGGCGCGTTGCTCGCTGGGCCGTGCGAACGATTACTACAACGAGGCCCTCCTGTACCGTATGTTCGGTGTGAACGCCGAATTGCTCATCGACCACGCATGGGGCTGGGAACCTTGCGAAATCGCGGATATCAAGGCATACCGGCCCGCGGAGAATTCCCTGAGCAACGGACAGGTGCTGCATCGGCCGTATTCTGCCGATTCGGCACGGCTGGTCCTGCGCGAAATGGCGGATGCGATGTCACTGGAACTGGTCGACAAGGGACTGGTGACCGATCAGGTCGGCCTGTACATCGGCTACGAAGGCAAGGAGGGGTTCGAAGGTTCCGCGCCGGTGTCGACGAACCGCTATGGCAAGAAGGTACCGCGACCAGCAAACGGCTCGTTGGAATTGGACGAGTATACGTCGTCGACAACAACGATCATCGACGCGATGACGCGCCTGTACGACCGGATCATCGATCGGACGCTGATGGTGCGGCGACTCAACATGACGGTCGGCCGGCTGCGCCCGGACTCCGGATCCACGGACGGCATACACGCCGCAACATCGCACACGGCCGAACGCCATGAGGAGCAGCTGAGCCTGTTCGACGAGGTCGAACGGGAGGACGTCCGACACACCGATATGCGTCGCGAACGCAACGTGCAAGAGGCACTGCTCGCCGTCAAACATCGGTTCGGCAAGAACGCCGTGATCAAGGGCATGAATCTCGAACCGGACGCCACCGGCCGAGATCGCAACAACCAGATCGGCGGCCACGCCAGCGGCACCGCCGCCTCGCTGCGAGAAAACCGCCAACAGGCCAATAACCAATCCGGTGAACCGGCCAGTGGCAAGTCCATCCCGGTCCACTACATGTCCCCATTCGCCCAGCATCCCGATCATGACGACGCTACTCCATCAGAACTCCGACCCCGGTCAACGCTACGCATCACCCACCGATACGACGACATCATCGACTTGCCGCACCATGCCTCCGCCGAGCACCCGCCCATGACGCGTCTCAACCGCGCCGCCCAGTTCATGCCGTTCGCGGCGCTCACCGGCTATGATCAGGTGCTCATGCAATCTCTGCACGAGCGCGAAACCGCCATCCATGCCGCCGAGACCGCCGGCGACACCGACTGGGGCAGCTAAGTACAGCTAGCGTCTACCACATAGGGCACGCCCAGCAGCTCATTGCCGCCAGTCGGTGGTGCCGGAGAAGAAGCCGGAGATGCCGGAACCGGCCGAACCGGAGCCAGCGGGCGCGACTTCGTACATCTCGACGATGCGCGGGTCGCCCGACTCGGCGGCCATCTGCGTGAACAGGCGCTGCGCCTGCCAGCGCGACGCGCCCCAGATCAGATACCACAGCACGCCGGTGCCGAACACCATCATGAGCAGCGTCCAGTGGAACAGCCCGTACCCGTAGGCCACGAGCGCCACGGCGGTGATGAACAGGATGTACGCGCGGCGGATGCACAGCGTCACCGCATTGCGCATCACCGACAGATACCTCGCCTTCGGGTATTCCACGATCAGCACCATCGCGATCGAGAACGCGGCGAACAGGAACACGAGGCATACGGCCAGCGCTGGCGTGACGTACACGCCCCACGGGAACTGCGTGAACAGCGCGATGTTGTAGACGAGCGCGAACCCGACGAGCGCGCAGCTCGCCCCGGCCGCGAGCGCACGCGGGAAGAGCCGCGCATAGGCGCGGAAGTACGGGCGGAACATGGCGACGGCGACATCCTGGCGCACGTACAGCCCGGCGATCCAGTCGGGCGGGAACGCGGCCACCTCACCGTCGGGATGACCTCCATCGGCGCGGGCAACCTCGGCCTCCAGCATGCGCTTGACGCGCACCCGCGAACCGCGCGCGAGCAACGCCGGATGGTCGCGGAACATCGCGTACAGCGCCGCAACCGCCGGCGAGGAGAGCCCCGCGGCCGCGAAGTACAGCGGCCAGTAGTTGAGGTCGTTGACCACCAGCATGACGATCACGAGCGGCAGCGCGGCGATCAGGCAGCAGATGCCAGCCAGGATCATCACCACCACCGAGTTGACGATATGCATGAACGCGTCGGCCTGGAACCACTTGTTGGTCGCGTCGGGCGAGGCGTTGTTGTTGCTGCGGTCTTCTGAACTCATGATTGCAACCTTACTGCGTTGCGCGGCGGATGGCCGGCGGTGCGACGGATAACAGAAAAACGGTCTGCATGGTTACAGGCACACCATGCAGACCGTGTGTGGATTTCGGCCGACCCAGCGGCGCAAGGAGGATAACGCCGCCGAACCGGCCGGCCGAGGGCCGAAGAGCCGATCGGAAGGAGGGATCAGCCCTTCATGCCGGAGGTGGCGATGCCTTCGATGAACTGCTTCTGGCCGATGAGGAACACGACCAGGATCGGCAGGATGGAGAGCACGGAGCCGGTCATGATCATCGCGTAGTCGGCGTTGAACTGGCTGATGAACGTCTTCAGGCCAAGCTGGATGGTCTGCAGGTTCTGGGCACGCAGGTAGATCAACGGGCCCATGTAGTCGTTCCACGTGTTGGTGAACGTGATGATGCCGAGGGCGGCGATGGACGGTCCGGACAGCGGCAGCACGATGCGCGAGTAGATGCCGAATTCGCTCAGGCCGTCAAGGCGGGCGGCTTCGGAGAGCTCTTCGGGGATCGTGTCGTAGAACTGCTTCATCATGAACACGCCGAACGCGCCGAACGCCTGCAGCAGGATGATCGACCAGCGGGTGTCGACCAGACCCCAGCTGGAGAGCATCTTGAACTGCGGGATCATGTAGGACTGCCACGGCACGGCCATAGTGGCGATGTAGATGAGGAACAGCGTGTTGCGGCCGGCGAACTTGATGCGCGAGAAGCCGTAGGCGGCGAACGAACCGGTGAACACCTGCAGGAAGGTCACGCAGATCGCGAAGAACACGGTGTTACCGACCCACAGCAGCATGTCGGACTTGGTCCAAATGTTGATGTAGTTCTCGAAGTGCCATACGCTCGGCAGCCACTTGAACGGCACCATGAACACTTCGTTGTTCGGCTTGACCGAGGCGAGGAGCATCCAGACGAACGGCAGCAGCGTGAACGCGGCGACGGCGATCATGGCCACGTAGCCGATGACGGTGCCGACGACCTTGAGTGGGCTGACGGGCTTCTTGTTGAACGGGATGTCCGCGGAAGGAGACTTGGCTCCCGCGACCGGGGTGATGCTTGCGGCAGTCATCTTACTTCTCCTTCTTGTTGTTGTACCAGAACTGGATGAGGGTCACGACCATGCACAGTGCGAACAGCACGAGCGAGACGGTGCCCGAGTAGCCGAAGTCGGAACGGTCGAAGGCCACGCGGTAGACGTACTGCGCGAGCATGAGGGTCGCGGTGCCCGGGCCGCCGTCGGTCATGACGAGGGTCAGGTCGAGGATCTTAAAGGACTGGATGGTGAGGGTCACCATGACGAAGAACAGAGTCGGACGCATGCACGGGACGGTGATCTTCCAGAACTGCTGCCAGCCGTTCGCGCCGTCAATGGACGCGGCCTCGTACAGTTCGCCCGGAATGGTCTGCAGGCCGGCGAGGATGAGGATCATGAAGTAGCCGACCTCACGCCAGGTGGCCACGATGATGACCGCGACCATGGCCCACTTGGTATCGCCCATCCAGCCGGGGGCCCAGCCGCCGGTGAAAACCTTGATGACCTGGTTGATCACGCCGCTCTTGGCGTCGAACAGCATGTTCCACACCTGCGCGGCGGCGACGATCGAGGTGATATATGGGAAGAAGGCGACGGTGCGGAAGAACGCGCGGCCCTTCAGGTTGGTGTTGAGCAGCACGGCCAGCGCGAAGGCGATGGCGAGGGTGAGCGGGATGTGGACGATCGAGTAGACGATGGTGTTGATGAACGCCGCATGGAAGTTTGAATCACGCGACAGTCGCGACCAGTTGGTCAGACCGTTGAACACCGGGTCGCCGAAGGCGCTCCACTTGGAGAAGCCGATGTAAAACAGCTGAATGACCGGGATGAGGATAAGAACGAGGAAACCGATGAAGTTCGGCGCGATGAATGCGATGCCGTTGATGAGATTGCGCCGGCCGATGGCCTTGTTGGCCTTGCTGTGGTCGGGCGGTGCGACATGTGACTGTGCAGCCGAGGTAGCCTGTGTCATCGCTGCAACACTCCTTTGTATATAGTGCGGTGAAGTTGGAAACGAAAGTGATGGCGGGCATGATGAACGGGGGTCGGACTGTTTCCTGATAGGTACAGCCCAGACCCCCGTTCATCGGTGTCCGGTCGGCGGGACCGGTTCAGATGGATCGTCCTTACTCGACGACGCCCTGATCCTTGACGTCCTGCGTGGCCTTGGCCAGTGCGTCATCAACGCTGGAGGTCTTGGTCATAATCGAGGAGTTGGCGGTCTTGAGCACGTCCTGGATGGTGTCGGTACCCTTGCCGACCGGGTTCTCCGGGTTGGTCTTGTGGGTGGTCCAGGCCTTCTTGGACAGATCGTCGTTGGCCATGCCGTCAGTGCCGAAGTAGGTGTCGGCGACGGAGTCGGAGAAGTAGGCCGGGGTGGTGCCGATCTTGGCGAGCGCTTCGGAGCCCTTCTCACCGGAGGCCCACTTGACGAATTCCTTGGCGGCGGCCAGTTCCTGGCCGGAGATGTTGGAGGAGACGGCGAGGCCGGTCGGATCGGCGAAGGTCACCGGGGTGTCGGAGGTGGAGGCGTCCGGGTTCTGCGGGATCGGAGCCATGCCCCACGTGAACTGGTCGGCGTCGCCGGACTTCTGCTGGCTGACGAGCGTGGCGGCGAACCAGGTGCCCATCGGCAGCATGGCAGCCTTCTGGGTGCCGAACTGCGCTTGGTACTGGACCTTGGTGGAGTTCGAGGTGTTCCAGTCGATGGTCAGGCCCTCGTCCTGCCACTTGAGCGCACGCTCATAGTAGGGCTTGAGGTAGCTGTAGTCGCCCTTGAAGAAGTCGTCGTAGGCGCCGTCGGTCTGTGCCACCGCGAAACCCTGGACCACGGACTGCCAGTTGTGCTGGTACATCGGGTAGACGGAGTTGGCGTCGTAGCCGGCCGCGGGCAGCTTCTTCTTGAGTTCCTCGGCGGCCTTGGTGTAGTCGTCCCACGTCCAGGTGCCGTCAGGGGTGCTCACGCCGGCCTTCTCGAACATGTCCTTGTTGTAGAAGAGCACCCAGGAGTCCTGGCGGTACGGCATCGCGTAGTACTTGCCATCCTCGAGCTTGTACTGGGAGACGTCGATGTTCTTGTCGCCGTCGTAGCCAGCCGCGATGTCCGAGAGATCCGCGAGACCGCCGGATTCCGCGGCGTACGTGTAGTACTTCTGCAGGTTCTTGATCGGGAAGACGTCGGGCTGGCTCTTGCCGGAGATGTCGGAGGTCAGCTGCTTGTCGTAGTCATCGGCGGAGTACTGCTTGATCTTGACGGTGATGTTCGGGTGATCCTTCATGAAGCCGTCGGCCAGGGTCTGGAACTCCGGGGTGGTGTCGAGCGACCAGCCGGCGAAGGTGATCGTGGTCTTGGCGTTCTCGTCCAACGCCTCGGTCTTGCCGCCGCTGGCGTTGTTGCTCGAACCGCAGCCAGCGAGCAGCATCACTGCTGCACCTGCAAACGCGGCCGTCTTGAAGAGCGGAGAGACTTTCCTCATGGTGTTTTCCTTTCCTTCCATTCCGACATCATTGCCGAAACCCGCTTGGTGAGCGTTCGTTGTGGTCACCTCGTAGTGATCACTGCTGCACCTTGCGCTTGGTTTTGATTATTCACTGATTGATCGTTCCTGATAGTCGTTTGCCAAAATTTTCCATGTTTGCGATCACCGACGATTGACACGATCAAATTATCCGTTATCGTTCACAACGTAGTGACGACCGCCTATGTACCGCTACAAATCAACCGATCGGCGTCACATGAGCCATGATCATTTCGCATGCGCGCATGTCTCACGAACCAGCAGTCGCGTGGGCAAGACAACCGGCCGCGAGATGCCGACGCTGCGGTGCCGCACCTGATCGATGAGCAGTCTGGCCGCCTGCTGCCCCATCTCACGCCACGGCGTCGCCACCGAAGTCAACGCCGGCGAGATCAGCGAGCCGAGTTCGATGCCGTCGAACCCGATCACTGACACCGACCCCGGCACGTTCACGCCGCGGTCGCGCAGTTCGTTGACGAAGCCGATCGCCATGAGATCGTTGTAGGCGAACACGGCCGTGGTTGGGTTCGCGAGAAACGCGTCGACCGCGAGCGCACCGCCCTTGCCGGTCGGCGCGTTCCCGTCGATGCGCCGTAGTCGGATACGCGCCGCCGCGCATTTGGCGTACAGCGCCTGCCATCGGGTGCTTTCGCTCCAAGACGCCTCCGGGCCGGCCAGATACGTGATCTCGCGATGGCCGAGACCGGCCAAGAGATCGACCGCCTCGCCAATGCCCTTGGTGCAGTCCGCGATCACCGACTGAATACCGCGCACCGTGCGGTTGACCATCAATACGGGCTTGGTCTGCGCCACTTTGCGGATCGTCGCGTCCGAAACGCGAGAGGAAAGGAACACGAATCCGTCCGCATGCGGCAGGGTGAGGCTGGCAAGCTTGCGCTCCAATACATTGCCCTCCTCGGTGTCCACGATCATCAGCCCGTAGCCGTTGCGCAGACATTCGTGCTGGATGCTGTGCGCGAGGTCAGAGAACAGCGGGTTCCTCAGATCAGCCACGAACGCGGCGATCAGACCGCTCGGCTGGTCGCGCGAGAACGGTTCGACCGTCTCGTTGCGATACCCCAGTTCGTCGGCGATCAGCCGGATGCGCTTGGCCGTCTCGGCGTTCACCCTGCCAGGACGCGACAACGCGCGCGACACGGTGGATACGGACACGCCGGCCGCGAGCGCAACGTCGTTGATCGTCACCCGTCCTTGTGCCATGACGAACTCTCCTTGCTTCATTGCGATCATGCATATGCTCGATGTGCAATCAAGTCTAATGCAAAAAAGTGCAACAACGATCATGATCGAACATGATCGTGATATGGTATGCCGTAATTCATGATCACGCGCCGACGAAGGTGTGCGACATGCGCGTCGAAAAGCACGTGCGACGAATGCACGGGCACGATGCGGCAGCAGGAAAGCGAAGAGGCAATGACCGTTCTCACCGAAACAGCCACAGGCACGTCGGAGGCCGGCGCAACCGGCACCGACGAGAAGAAGTATTTGCCGGCCGAGCGGCAGGACATCATCCTCGGCATGCTCTCGCGCGGCATCGTCGTGCGTGTCGACGAACTCGCCAAAACACTGGACACGACGCCGATCACCGTGCGCCGCGACCTCAACACACTCGCCAACGCTGGCCTGATCCGTCGCGTGCGGGGCGGCGCAACCGCGCTCGGCGACGATACGCAGATCGCCGACTTCTCCGGCGACGCCGCATCGGCCCCGCCATCGCCCGTCCGCCAGTCCGCAGCCTCCCGCGCAAATCGACCGTCCGCGGCGGTCGCGTCACTGTCATCACTGCCGTTGCAACCGTCCGCCTCGGCCATCCCGCCACTGTCGTCCCCGCAAGCCTCCCGGTTCGCCGACGCCCAATCGCACGGCATGACTCCCACGCTGTCGGGCACGATCGGCGTGATGTTCCCCGAACCAAGCTTCAACTGGCCGGTCACGTCGCAGGCCATCGACAAGGAGGCCGCCGCTCACGACCTCGGCGTCGAAACGCGATCGACCACATACGACAACGGCGACGAGATCGCCATCGTGGAGGATCTCCTGTCCGATTCGTCGGTGATCGGGCTGATTCTCGCGCCAAGCGTGCGCATGCAGGGATCGGATATCTGGCAGTGGCTCAAGGACGCTCCGGTGCCGGTCGTGCTGGCCGAACGCGAGCCGCCGTTCGGTGTGGACGGACTGGACATCGTAATGACCGACTACCGCACCGGCGTGCGGCAGGTGATCGACCGGTTCGTCGCGCTCGGGCACCGCCGACTGGGACTCGCGCTCACGCATACGCCGGTGTCGGACTACATCGAGGACTGCTGGCGGTCGGTGACCAAGCGACTGGACACGGTGGACAGCGCGTTCGTGCGCACCAACGTCGCGCCGTACGATTCGGTCGGCGTCGAATCCGTGGCCAAGCAGGCGATCGACGAGGGCACCACGGCGATGCTCGTCCATTCCGACTGGCTGGCGATGTCGCTTGCGCAGACGCTGGAGCGGCACGGCGTGGCGATGCCGGCCGATCTGTCGATGATCTCGGTGGACGGCTACATCACGCCAAACTCGCGTCCGCTCACGGCGATGCGTTCGGTGCACCGCGAGCTGGGACGGGTGAGTGTCGACCTGCTCATTTCGCGGTACCTGCATCCCGAGCGGCCGGCGCGACGCGTGATGGTCGCGCCCGAATTCGTCGAACGAGGCTCGCTCGCCCCTGCCAGATAGCCGCCGGGCCGAACCTCACCGTGTTTGGTTGTTTGATGGGTTGAGTGGCGACGCTGACGCTCGCACCATGCGTGGTGTTGTTTGAAAACCTACGCGTGGGAGCGGACGTGGCGTGTTAGCGCGTGCCTCGTCGGATGGCTCGT
>NZ_JAFEJR010000021.1:0-52878 GCF_018555335.1 Bifidobacterium sp. SO1
CGGCCGGTCGAGCGGCTGACGGCTTACAGGATGCCCTGGGCGACCATCGCGTTGGCGACCTTGACGAAGCCGGCGGCGTTCGCGCCGAGCATCAGGTCACCCTCGTGGCCGTACTCCTTCGCGGCCTTGAGCGACTCGGCCACGATGGTCTCCATGATGTTCTTGAGCTTAGCGTCGACCTCCTCGAAGGTCCAGCTCAGACGGTAGCTGTTCTGGCTCATCTCGAGGCCGGAGACGGCCACACCGCCCGCGTTCGCGGCCTTGGCCGGGCCGTACAGCAGACCGGCGTTCTGGTACACGGCGATGGCCTCCGGAGTGGACGGCATGTTCGCGCCCTCGCACACGACCTTGCAGCCGCCGGCCACGAGCGCCTTCGCGGACTCCTCGTTGATCTCGTTCTGCGTGGCGCACGGCAGCGCGATGTCGCACGGCACGGTCCACACGCCCGAGCAGCCCTCGTGGTACTCGGCGGACGGCACGCGCTCGGCGTACTCCTTGATGCGGCCGCGCTCGACCTCCTTGATCTGCTTGACGACGGCCACGTCGATGCCGTTCGGGTCATACACGTAGCCGTTGGAGTCGGACACGGTGACGACCTTCGCACCCAGCTGCTCGGCCTTCTGCGCGGCGTAGATCGCCACGTTGCCGGAGCCGGAGATTACGACCGTCTTGCCTTCGAACGAATCGCCACGCAGCACGCGCAGCGCCTCGGCGGTGTAGTAGCACACGCCGTAACCGGTCGCCTCGGTACGGGCGAGCGAGCCGCCGAACTCGAGGCCCTTGCCGGTGAGCACGCCGGAGTATTCGTCGCGGATGCGCTTGTACTGTCCGAACAGGTAGCCGATCTCGCGGCCGCCCACGTTGATGTCGCCGGCCGGAACGTCGGTGAACTGGCCGATGTGACGACACAGTTCGGTCATGAACGCCTGGCAGAAGCGCATGACCTCGGCGTCGGACTTGCCCTTCGGATCGAAGTCGGAGCCGCCCTTGCCGCCGCCCATCGGCAGCGTGGTCAGCGAATTCTTGAGGATCTGCTCGAAGCCGAGGAACTTGATGACGCCCTCGTTCACGGTCGGGTGGAAGCGCAGGCCGCCCTTGTACGGGCCGATCGCGGAGTTGAACTGCACACGGTAGCCGCGGTTGACCTGCACCTTGCCCTCGTCGTCGGTCCACGCGACGCGGAATTTGACCACGCGCTCCGGCTCGACGATGCGCTCGAGCACGCCCGCCTTCTCATACTCGGGGTGCTTCTCGATCACGGGTTCGAGGGTTTCGAACACCTCGCGCACCGCCTGCAGGAACTCGGGCTGGTCGCCGTCGCGCTGCTCGACCTGGGCATAGACGCGCTTGATGTAATCGTTGGTGAACATGGATCTCCCTTGGTTCAGTCATCAGTAAGACGGCTTCATTGTATGGTTCGGCTGCGGCGTTGCACAAGGATTTTTCCAAGATTTGGCTTGCATCTCATATTGTTGTCCGTTTGCAGTATTTGCTGCAAGTAATTTCTTGATCGATAAATAAGCGATTCTCCCTTGATTTTCGGCCATTTTTTACCATTCTTTGAGTAGAATTAGAGTGAAAATTTATCTCGGGGGGGGGCTTACCTTGTAGCGTATATGCGAAGGTTCGCGTAACCTTGGCGTGCAATTACAAACGTAAGCTACTCGTGACGGACGAGTGTGGAAATGGTGGATGAGGCGTAACGATGGTCAGCAAGAAAGTGGTGTTCGATGCCGATCGGGTAGCGTACCTGATCGGATTGCCGGCCGTGCGATCGGCGACGACGAACCGGATCGAATATTCCGAGGATTTCCAGCGTGACTGCATGGAGCGGTATGCGCGCGGCGAATCCCCGGTGAAGATGTTCCGCGAGGCCGGACTCGGCCCGGAAATCATCGGATACAAGCGCATCGAGCGGTGCATCGCCCGATGGAA
The DNA here is from genome assembly GCF_018555335.1 of Bifidobacterium sp. SO1. NCBI lineage: Bacteria > Bacillati > Actinomycetota > Actinomycetes > Bifidobacteriales > Bifidobacteriaceae > Bifidobacterium > Bifidobacterium sp. SO1. The sequence continues at coordinate 1,936 of NZ_JAFEJR010000021.1, forward strand.
GGAAGTCGCGGCGAAACGTGCGGCGGAAGGCGGCGAATCGGCTGCTCAGACTCCCGCGGCAGCGTGATGCGACAGAGTTGATGCCTCCTTGCGTTAGGCTTGCGATTATTCCTATCGGAACGATTGCGGCATGACGCAGGGAGGCATTTCGATGATCGACGGATTCAAAAAGTTCATTTCCCGTGGCAATATGATCGACATGGCGGTCGGTGTCGTGATGGGCAGCGCGGTGACGTCCGTGGTCAATGCGATCGTCAACAGCCTGATCAACCCGCTCATCGCGATGATCTTCGGCAAACCGAATATGGACGGTCTGCTGGCGGTCACGTTCAACGGCGCGACCGTATCGATCGGTGCGGTGCTCGGCGCAATCCTCAACTTCTTCATCATCGCGGTCGCCGTGTATTTCTTCATCCTCGTGCCGATCAACAAGTTCCGCGACATGTCGGAAGCGCTGCTGGTCAAGGCCAAGCTCAAGGAAGCGGCCGATGCCGCGGCGGCCGCAGCATCCCAGCCCGAGCCGGAACCGACTCCCGAGGAGCAGACCGTCGCGCTGCTCAAGGAGATCCGTGACGAACTCGCCAAGCGCAACGCGTGACGATACGACGATCAGCGCTCGCCGGCGACCCAGCGGGCATCGGAATGAATATGCGGCAGCATCATCGCGATCACCAGCATCAGGCATGCGATCATCACCATCAGGATCACGTCCTCGTAGCCGCGCGTCTGCAGCATCGCGCCGGTCAGCGCGCCGAGCGCCAGCGCGCACATCACCACGGCGCGTCTGCCCAGCTTCGACTGTTCGTGACCGTGCGCCGACGTGTCCGCCACAATGCCGGTCAGCGTCATCGTCAGCACAGTCGTCGGCAGATCCGGAACGGACAGCTTGCGTGCGGTCGAATTCTGGATGCCCATGGCCGGTGCGAGCAGCACGATCAGCGTGATGATATGCAGGTCGATATGGTTCGCCGTCGGAAAATTCAGGCTCGGCTGCGTGGCCTGTGCGCTCGCTGCCGCGGACAGTGCGGATGACGTTGCGGACGCGGCCGTACCGCTGCCGATCCCGCCGATCGTCGGTTCGGGCGAGAACCGGTTGAGTAGCCAGATACCGACCAGCGCGGCGATCACGAACGCCAGCTGCACGCACGTCGAGACGAGCAGATGCTTGGCGCGGTTCGTGCCGAAACGGCGGATGATGAGTCCGCCGATCAGCGCGCCGATCATGAACGCGGCCAGCGTCAGCGCCGAAGTCCACCATACGAAGCCCTGCGCGTGCGCGAACGCGAACCCGAGGAACACGATGTTGCCGGTCACGTTCGCCACGAACACGTGGCCGAGTGCCAGATAGCTCAGCGCGTCCACCAGTCCGGCGACGAACGTGAGCACGACCAGCGCCGGACTGAGCAGCCCGTACCGGTCGTTCTTGCGCGGGATGATGGTGCGTCCTGCTTCGGCGAGGTGCAATGGCATGTGGGCTGGTTCCTTCTGATGGTGCTGTTGGTTGTTCCGTTGACCGGTGTGGAGCCCGTCCATTGTGATCTGCTGGCCGGACGACTTGGTCGCGGCATTGCGGCGCTGCGGCATTGCGGCGCTGCGACTTCGTGCTTTTCTCGTGGCCTTCTTTCGCAACCCAAAAAGCCCGGCGGTTGGGCCGGGCTTTCGGAAGAGAGAAAGGAGAAGAAGGAAGAAGGTGTTTTTCAGTTATGTTGCGCGGCCTTCCGGCCGTTGACTACATATAACCACTCGACTCATGGCATCGCGTGCGAGGACTCTGTGAGTTACGTGGGAGTTGTGCGGCGGATATGTGAACGAGCGAGCGTGCGCAGGTGCGGTCAGTTGTTTGCGGTGATGTCCAGTCCACGAAGACTGTTAATCGACCACAGCGGAAGATTGAGCAGCCATCCCTCGTCTCGGTACCCGGCCAAACTGGTCCGTACCGCCTTGCGCAGTGCGAAATGATCGACTGCAGTACGCAGACTTTTGGCGTGAAGATTCTCTTCGGCCTTGACTTCTATCGGCAGTGCGGTATCCGGATGATCCACGGCGAAATCGACTTCGGACCGGCCTCGCGGCGCACTCCAGTAATACGGCTTCAAGTCCTGAGCGACCAACTGCTGACACACGTACTGCTCCGTAAAGGCGCCCTTGAACTCGGTGAACAACGCGTCCCCATCCAAAATGGTCTTCGGATTGAGACCGGACAATGCTCCAAGCAGCCCGCAATCCACAGCGAACAGTTTGAATGCGGTCTGTTCGGCGTACGAGGACAACGGTGTACGGATCGCGGAGACGGCAGGGACTCTGATCGCCGCACCGTAATCGCACAGCCATTGGATGCTCTCTTCAAAATCTCTGGCTCGTGCGCCGTCCCGCAGGGCGCCGTATATGAACTTGCGGTTTTCCTTCGCAAGCTGGGACGGCAGGGACGACCAGACCATCCGAATACGTTCCAGCATGCGCAGCGGGGCATGTTTGGAGAAATCCGAATCGTAATCGTCGAGAATATCCCGCTGCAGTCTGCGGACCTCCGAAAAATCATGATGATCGGCGAAATCGGCGACCGCGGCCGGCATACCGCCCACCACCATGTATTCCTTAAGCCATGCGGTGAGTTTGTCCCGGAATGAGGCGTCCAGATCGCGTATGCCATCACGGTCAGCGAGCATGTCGGCCATCATGTCCTGCCCGATGGCGCGAAGATATTCGGAAAAATCCAGGGGATGCAGCGTGAGCGTATTCACCTTGCCGACAGGATACGAGTCGCCCTCGTGCCGGGTGATGCCCATGTAGGAGCCGGTGGAGATGACGTGGTATTCGGGTGCGTCTTCGCAGAAGTATTTCAGCGCGATCAGCGCTCGCGGACACTCCTGTATTTCGTCGAGAATGATGAGGGTATCCTGCGTGACCCTGACGCCGGTTTCCAGACTGATATTGCGCACGATGCGATGGACGTCGAGATCGCCGTCGAAGAAATGGCGTGCGCGTTCGTTGTTCATAAGATCGATGCGGGCCACACTGGTGTATCGGGTTTTCCCGAATTCCTGTGACAGCCAGGTTTTCCCGGTTTGACGGGCACCTCGGATGATGAGTGGCTTGCGGTTGCGCGAGGTTTTCCACGTGTCGAGCTGATGTAGTGCAGTGCGTTCCATGCTTTGACCTCTTTGCAAATTAAGTCGCAGAATGTGGATTGTATGCACATATTACGTACGTAAAATGTGGGAGTCAAGCAGATTTGTGCGTCTGTTGATGCCATGTGACTGATGTGTTCGGATATCGCTGGTGTTACTGATGCTTCTGTGTACAACCCAAAAAGTCCGGCGGGCTCGTTCTGAGGAACGGAACTGGCCGTAAGCCCGGGTAGACGCCGGTTCCTGGACGTGAAACACGAAACCCCGGAACCTTGCGATTCCGGGGTTTCGTGTTGTGTTGTGGAGCATGCCGGGTTCGAACCGGCGACCCTCTGCTTGCAAAGCAGATGCGCTACCAGCTGCGCCAATGCCCCAAATCTGGGTAGTTAGAAAAAAAGAGCGGCACACTGGCCGCTTCATTTTTCCTGTGGGCCCGGGAGGACTTGAACCTCCGACCTCATCCTTATCAGGGATGCGCTCTAACCACCTGAGCTACGGGCCCGATCCATACGCTTCAAAAGCGCACAATCGACTAGAATACCAGAGTCCATCCGAACGTCAAGTCAAAACGTGTCGTCGGCGTGTCGCATAGAATGACGCCGCTGCGTACAGTCCATGATCATCCGATAGACTGGTGTCGAACAAGGCCTCCGCCGGGACTGAAAGCCGCAACGCGAGAAACGGGCATGACGTGGTGTCCCCGTGCGGCTTCGATACGTCGGACGGCGGAAAGGAACGTCATGCAGTACTCCGTCGAAGGGGAATCCAAGAACTTCGAACTGATCCCGCAACCGCGGAACATCTCGATCGAACCGGACGCGTATGTGCTGCTGCCGTACGTCGACCGGATCGTTGAGACCGAGAACGCCGGCGATACCGGGTGCGTACTCGCCAACCAGATCGTCGACGACATCGAAGCGGCGACCGGACTGCGATGGGACGTGGCGAACAGCGATCGTTGGCAATCGTTCATCACACTGTCGATCGCCAACAGCGTTGCCGCAGACGATATCGCCGATGATGCCGCCGCCAAACAGACGATCGCCGATACGATCCTTGACGAGACCGGCAGCGATGATGATCATCAACGGAATCGATCTTCCGAACCGGCGGACATTCCAACAGTCGAACAATTCTCTCCCGCGTCAACATCCCCGCTCGCCCCGACCGCATACCGACTTACGATCTCACCGGATGGCATCACGGTCGTCGGCGGCAGCGCGGCAGGCCTGCGCGACGGCGTGCAGACGCTGCGCCAGATCATCCGCCAATGCGCACCGACCTTACCGGTGATTACGATCGCAGACCAGCCAGCGTATGCAGTACGCGGCTACTATCTCGACGCGACGCGCGGCCGCGTCCCTACGCTCGACTGGCTGAAAACGTGGGCAGACAAACTCTGCCTCTACAAATACAACCAACTTCAGCTCTACATCGAGCACACGTTCGCATTCGACGGCCTGAGCGAAACCTGGCGCGGCGCCAGCCCGCTCAAGCCCGCCGACATCATCGCCTTCGACGACTACTGCGCCGCCCGCGGCATCGAACTTGTCCCCTCCGTCTCCACCTTCGGCCACCACTACACCGCCCTGCGCACGCACGAACTGCGCCGGCTCGGCGAATTCCCCGACCAGGCCGACCGCCCGTTCAGCCTCATCGAACGCTTGGAACACCACACGCTCAACATCACCGAACCGGACGCGCTCATGTTCTCGTTCACGCTCATCGACGACTATCTCGGCCTGTTCCGCACCCGCAAATTCAACATCTGCGGCGACGAGACCTTCGACCTCGGCAAAGGCCTCTCCAAGCCGGAGGCCGACCGTCGCGGCGTCGCGGCCATGTACGCCGACTACGTGACGCGACTGTGCCAGCACCTGTCCGAACAGGGCCGCGAACCGCTGTTCTGGGGCGACATCGCGATCGAACATCCCGAAATCCTCGACCGGCTGCCGCACGACGTGACCCTGCTCAACTGGCTGTACGCGCCCGACATCGACGACGACAAAGTACGGCTCGTGGCGCAATCGGGCGCCACGCAGTACGTGTGCCCGGCCGTGTGGTGCTGGAACGCGCTGCTGCCGCGGCTCGACTGGGCGTGGAACAACATCTCGCGGCTCGCGCGATACGGCCTGCGGTACGGTGCGGCCGGTTTCCTCGTGACCGATTGGGGCGACTTCGGGCACGTCAACGATCCGCGCATGGCGATCCCCGGCATGATCTATGGCGCGCAGTGCGCGTGGGATCCCGACTGGACGGCGACTTGCGACGGTTGTGGCTGCTGCGAGTCCGGCTGTTGCGGGTCCGGCTGTTGCGGGTCCGGCAACACCGGACTTACGTTGGACGACGACGAGTACGACAGCGGCGATCTGTCATGCGACGCATGCGTCGACGATGACCGGTGCGTCGCACGGGACGCCGGCGAATCCGCACACGTCGAGCTTGACCGGCGCATCTCGATCGTCGAGTACGGCGACCGCGGCGGCACGTTCGTCGCCGCATTACGCGACGCCTCGCGGCAGGTGACGTTCAGTTGGATGAACATCGTGCGGTATGCGGAACTTGATTACGGCGACGGATCGCTGAATACCGACGTGCGCGACTCGATCTGGACCGGTTCGGATGCCGAGGCCGCGGAGCGGATTCATGCGAGCGCGACCGTGGACGAGGCTCGGCGGCACTTGCTGGCATGGCTGGTCGATACGGCGCAGGACGGGGCCGATGGCGGGATTCGCCGGACTGTCGCGGCGAACTCGGCTCTGCGGGCTGCGGAAGCGCGGATGGGTGCGGCGATGGCCGGTGCGTCCGACCACGGTGCGGCTGCCGCCGGCGCTTCCGATGAGGCCGGTTCTTGTGGACGGATAGTGCAGGCCGTGCGCATCGCGGCCGAAGGCCAGCGGTTGTTCAACGAACTCGGATGGTGCCTGGCCGTTCGCGCCGGCGTGCTTGACGGTGAGGCGAGCGGAGGCGCGGACATGCACGCATACGCGCAGACCGTCGCGCGCGGGTTGGAACGATGGTTCGAGGCGTATGCGGACGTGTGGCGCACGGTCAGTGCGGAATCGGAACTGCGGCGCATTGCCGACGTGGTCTGGCGTTGCGCCGACCTGTTACGCGCGTAACCTGGCGGTGTCTGCGTTTCGATCGGGGCCTCGCGCATCTTCCGTGCCGCTGGTAAAGTCGGTCACGCAAATCCCATGAGGAAGAGAGATGTAATGAATGGGATGCGTAACGGCATCGGAAGTACTGGCATAACTATGACCGTTCCCGTCGAACAGATGATGGAACGTATCGATCTGCCCGAAGAGGTTCGGGATGCGCTGCGCAAGCTGGAAGCCGGCGGAGAATCGCTGCCGGCCGAAGGAATGGATGCAGTCCGGGGCCTTGCCGACCCCGAGCGACGGACCGCATCATGGACCACGCTGAAATCCCTGATCGGCGACGATCCGAACGGGTGGCGCATGCTGTACTGGATGCTCTACGCAGCCGGCGAATACACGTTCCCGGAATACTGTCGCCTCGGCATCCCCGATAGCGTCTTCGACAATACGATGGCCTGCTTCACGCGGTTCATCAACGAACATCGTGTCAGCTACGGATTGTACGGCTTCGACCGCGACTTCTGGACGTACCGTCAGCTGAGCGCGCGGCTGTTCCGTCTCGGCGACCTTGAATTCGAACTGGCCTACGATGCGAAGGACGTGCAGGCTGTTGCGGGCACCCCGCACATCGTCAACATGCACATCCCATCCGACGCGCGGCTCGACCCCGACCATTGCGACATGTCGATCGCGCGCTCGCGGTCGTTCTTCGCGCGGTTCTTCCCCGATTGGGCGCGTCTGCCGTACATGTGCGAATCGTGGCTGCTCTCCCCCGCGTTGGAGCGGCTCCTGCCGGAGGACTCGCACATTCTCGCGTTCCAGCATCGGTTCGAGATTCTGGCGACGAATCCGGATGCGCAGGATTGGCGCGAATGGGTGTTCCAGCGGTCTTCGGTGCCGATCTCGGAGCTGCCGGAGAACACGTCATTGCAGCGCAACATGAAGCAGTTCCTGCTCGACGGCGGCAAAGTCGGCATCGGTATCGGCCGGTTGCGCTGATTATGGGCTGGTGCGCCCGCAGAGCGTGAGAGGCTGTCCGCGACGCTGTGACAATGGATCATATGCCCGTTCGCCGTTTTCATGCTTCGCCGCGTCCGCCCCGAACCATAGCCGTTGATGGAATGGACGTGACGGTGACGCGCAAGTCCATCAAGAACATGTATCTGCGGGTGCGGCCTGCGGACGGTGGCGTGGAGGTGTCCGCTCCGTTGCGCATGGGCGAGCGGCAGATCGTTGATTTCGTGCGTGGACGACGTGAGTGGATCGCGCGGACACAGGCTCGGTTGGGCGAGCTGCGCGAGCGACAGCAATCTGCGGGTGCGGCCGGCGCGGTGTGGACGGAGGATCTCGTGCGACAGGCGGAGACGGCTATCAGGGCGGCGCTGCCGGGATTGTTGGCGAAATGGGAGCCGGTCATCGGTCGTGCGCCTTCGCATATCTCGTTGCGCATCATGACCTCGCGGTGGGGGTCCTGCACGCCCAAAACCGGGCGAATCCGCCTGAATCTGCAATTGGGGCTTTTGGATCCGAAGTTTCTGGAATCCGTGCTCGTGCACGAGATGACGCATCTGTGGAACACGCGTGGCCACGGTCCCGAGTTTCAGCGGCGCATGGACACGTATCAGCCGGACTGGCGGCAGCTCAAGCGCGAACTCGACCGTCACCCGGTGATGCGACGGCCGTAATTCGCGAAGACCCTAACTCAACAGTACAGTCGGTATCTTATTGAGTTACGGTCGCTTCAGCATCCCGAAACTACCGTAACTCAATGGTACAGACGGGATATTGCTGAGTTACGGTCGCCTGAGATGCAAAAACGGCCGCAACCGCGTCTGATCATCGGGATCGGGACTCGGTTACGGCCGTTATCGTGCGGGATTGCTTACTTACGCAAGGTTACGCAAGGTGCGAACGCATGAACCAGTGAAACTTCTCAAGCTGCTGCACATGATCCTGGATGATGTTGGAGCTGACGAAGTCGAGCTCGTCCAGCTCTGCCACCGCGCGGCGATCCTCCGCGATGAACGCATCGTAGTATTCGATCAGCGCCTCGAGGTACGCAGTGGTGCCGGCGCGGCCTTCCGTGTCGAACGGCTTCCACGTGCGGTTGCGCACGATCGCATCCGCACGGCCGTCCGGGGTGCCGCCCAGCGTGGCGATGCGCTCGGCCGTCTCGTCGGCCTGAGCCAGCACGGATTCGACCTCCGGGTCGAGCATCTCGTGCACGGCGATGAAGTTCGGTCCGGTCACGTTCCAGTGCGCGTGCTTGAGCACCAGCGCGGCCTCCTGCTCCTGGCTGAGGCGGTTCTGCAGGATGGCGATGGCCTTTTCGGACGTGGCCTCGTCGAGTCCGGGAACAACGAATGCAAGCGTCATAGCTCGCTCCTTTCGATCAGCGGCTCCTTGTGGGAACCATGTATGTCCACTCTACGCGCCGCAATCACACGCCGTGCGCGGGCCGGCAGTGGCCTACCTCACACTGCCGGCCCGCTGCCCATTCCCTTGGCGTCGCGGGAGCGTGACCGGGAGCGCCGTACCTGTGATGGCGGTATCGCAAAACGTTGAAATATCAAGGTTTTTGCGATGGGAGCGCTGGAGTGGGGGCGCTCCCGGTCACGCTCCGCGTGATTATGCGACCGGTGCGTGATCGGGTATCGGCAATTATGGACTCGCCGTTGGCGAGACTCAGTGCTGCCCTCGCTCAACTATCGTTTCGCTCAGGCCTTGGCTACGGACAGTCCACTGGACTGTCCGCTTCACGCCTCGGCAGCCTTGCGCACCTCGAGCGTTTCGATGCGGCGTCCGTCGACCTTGGTGACGACCATGTCGTAGCCATCATCGGAATGCAGCACGTCGCCCTCCTCGCCCATCTTGCCGGTGTGCGCAAGGAAGTACCCGGCCACCGTCTCGTACGGGCCATCCTCCAGCTCGATGCCGGTCAGGTCGTCGAAGTCCTCGATCGTCATGCCGCCGTCGATCGTCGCCACGCCGTTCACGAACGCGCTGCGCCCGTTCTTCCCGGTCTTGCCCGCCTCTTCCGGCAGATCGTATTCGTCGCGGATGTCGCCCACCAGCTCCTCGGTCATGTCCTCGAGCGTGACGATGCCGTCGGTGCCGCCGTATTCGTCGATCACCACGGCCAGATGAATGCCGCGTTTGCGCAGCAGCGACAGGCTCGGCAGCAGCTTCGACGTGCCCGGCAGCGAGATCCCCTCGCGCGTCACATCGGCCACGGTCTTCGCGTTCGGATCGCGCACGTCGAGCAGGTCACGCACGTGCACGAAACCGATCACGTCGTCGAAATCCTTGCCGGTGACCGGGTAACGCGAGTACGGCATCTCGCGAACGTATGCAGCGGCATCAGCGATCGACTGCGAGCCGTCCAAAAACACGACGTCCGCGCGCGGGCGCATGACCTCGGCCACGATCGTCTCGGACGCGTCGAACACATCGTCCAGGATCGTGCGCTCGTCCTTGCTCAGCGACGTGTTCGTATTGACCAGCACGCGCAACTCGTCGTCGGAGACCTCGCTTTCCGTTTCGTTCGGATCGAAGCCGAGCAGACGGACGATGCCGTTCGTGTTCTTGCCGATCAACCAGATGATCGGACGGCATACGGTTGCAAAGATATCGATCGCGGGCACGACGGCGCGCGCGATCTGCTCGGTGCGCTGCATGGCGATGCGCTTCGGGACCATTTCCGAGATGACGATCGAGCAGTACGAGATGATGAGCGTGAGACTGATGGTGGTCAGCGGCGCGGCGATGTGCGCGGGCACGCCCCAGCTCTCGACGACGGGCACGATGTATGGGGAGATCGACGATTCGCCGAACGATGCGGACAGGAAGCCGCACAGCGTCACGCCGATCTGCACGGTGGACAGGAACGTGTTCGGGTCGCGGGCGATCTTCGCCACGCGGGCGCCGCGGGCATCCTCCTGTTCCATCTGGTCGATCTGCGAGCCGCGCAGCGAAACGAGCGCGAGTTCGGTGCCGGAGAACACGGAACCGAGCAGCAGGAAGACGAAGATCAGGAGGATGTTCATACCAAGTGACATGCCCTCCACTCTAGAGGTGTGGCACGTCAATCGGGGATGATTGATGACTGATGATGAGGTGCAATGATATGTGTCATTTCGACCGAACGCAGTGAGTGGAGAAATCTCTTGCCGTGCGATGATTCTGAAAGATTTCTCCGCTCGCTTTCGCTCGGTCGAAATGACGCGATTGATGCGAGATCAGAAGCTGAGCACCTCGACCTTGCCCGTGGTGAGCTGGTAGCGCGCGCCGACGATCATGAGCTTGTCGTGCGCGAGCGCGTCCTGAATCACCTCGGAACGCGTGACGAGCTCCTCGATCGTGTGTGCCACGTGCACGCGTTCGAAATCCTCGTGCGCATCCAGTTCGGCCTGCCGCGCCTGCCACACCGACATGCCGACCGTGCGCAGCATGATCGACTCGGCCTGCGCGATCTGCTCGTCCAAATCGTCGATCGCCGCAGCGGCCTCCAGCGAGCTGGCCGGATCGTGCGTCGTCGCCGCGATCATCTTGTCCAGTTCGCGCGCGGCCAGGTCGATCGCACCGCAACCCTCGTGGCCGAGGATCACCAGCAGGCTGACGTGCAGCTTGCTGACAGCGTATTCAAGTGACGCGATCACCGCATCGTCGAGCACCTGCCCGGCTGTGCGCACGGTGAACAGGTCACCTAGTCCGGCATCGAACACGATCTCCGGAGGCACCCGCGAATCCGAGCATGCGAGCACGGCCGCATCCGGATTCTGCCGGTCGATCAGCGACTCGCGCGTGGTCGTGTCCTGCCACGGATGCTCCGGCTTGCCTTCCGCGAACCGCCGGTTGCCGGCCAGCATACGGCTCCACGTTGAGTTCGCGGTCGACTCGCGCTGCGCGTCGTCGCCGGCGTCCGGGTTGATGTCGTCACGGTCCTGTTCGAACTGGTCTGCTGCCATGATGCTCCTCTTCGACGTGGTCCAAACGAGTCCATAGTAAGGCAAGCGCATGCCGAGCCGCGGTGTGATTATTCTCATGTGCGCTGCCAGCGCAGGGTTCGGCGCGGCGCGGACGGCCGGGATACCATAGAAGACGGTGCGCGGGAAACGCATGTCCCGAGCCGAGATTTTTCACGAAAGGAACGACGATGACCCTGCTGCAGCACGAGCTCACCGATTTCAAGGTGCAGGCCTTCCAGAACAACGAATTCCACGAGGTGACCAAGGCTGATGTGCTCGGCCACTGGTCCGTGTTCTTCTTCTACCCGGCCGACTTCACGTTCGTGTGCCCGACCGAGCTTGAGGACCTCGCCGCGAAGTACGAGGACTTCAAGAAGATCGGCTGCGAGATCTACTCCGTCTCGACCGACACACACTTCGTGCACAAGGCGTGGCACGACGCGAACGAGAAGATCGCGAAGATCCAGTACCCGATGCTGGCCGATCCGACCGCACTGCTCGCGCGCGACCTCGACACCTACAACGAGGCCGACGGCATGGCCGAGCGCGGCGACTTCATCGTGAATCCCGAAGGCAAGGTCGTGGCGTACGAGGTCATCTCCTCCAACGTCGGCCGTAATGCGGACGAGCTGCTGCGCCGCGTGCAGGCCTCGCAGTTCGTGTACGAGCACGGCGATCAGGTCTGCCCGGCCAAGTGGCAGCCGGGTGAGGACACCATCGAGCCGAGCCTCGATCTGGTCGGCCTGCTCTGATCTTGTGTGATTGATGCGGCTCTTCCTGCATGGACTCGATGCGAGTGATGCTGGCGGAGCCTCGGCTCCCTCGGCTGAGGGAGCTGTCGCGGCCGATAGGCCGTGACTGAGGGAGCGTACACGGTTACGGTCTTTGTAGCTATGGAACGTAAGGGGTGTACGCTCCCCCAGTCAGCTTCGCTGACAGCCCCCTCAGCCGAGGGGGCCAAGGCGTATTTATGACACCCCCAGTCAGCTTTTGTTGACCGCGTCCTGCAAGTAAGGACAGCCTGTCTGCTGTTTTATATTGGCTCCCTGTCGGTTCGCACATTGCCTACAAACAACTCTGCTGTTTGCTTAACGGCAATGTCCCTCAGCCGAGGGGGCCAAGTTATATGTAAGGAGCTTTTTTCATGACTGATACCAGCAATCTCTACGACGTGGTGGTGATCGGCGGCGGGCCGGCGGGCCTCACCGCGGGCCTGTACCTCGCGCGCGCTCGCTACCGCGTGCTCGTGCTTGAGAAGGACGATTTCGGCGGACAGATCACCATCACCAACGAAGTCGTGAACTACCCGGGCGTCGGCCGCACCACCGGCCGCGCGCTCACGCAGACCATGCGCCAGCAGGCCAAGGACTTCGGCGCGGAATTCCTGTCCGCGGAAGCCACCGGGCTCGACGTCGACGGCGACATCAAGACCGTGCACACCTCGCGCGGTGACCTGCGCACCTTCGGCATCGTGCTCGCCACCGGCGCATCCCCGCGCAAGCTTGGCTTCGAGGGTGAGGCCGAATACGCGGGACGCGGTGTGGCCTACTGTGCCACCTGCGACGGCGAGTTCTTCACCGGCCGCGAGGTCCTGGTCATCGGCGGCGGATTCGCGGCGGCCGAGGAATCCGTGTTCCTCACCAAGTACGCTTCCAAAGTCACCGTGCTCGTGCGCGAGCCGGACTTCACCTGCGACGCGTCCGTCGCGGCGGAGACGAAGCGCAATCCGAAGATCGAGGTGCGCTACAACACGGTGCTCGACGGCGTGACGGCCGGTCAGGGCGGCCTGCGCGAGGCGACGATCCGCAACGTTTCCACCGGCGAGAGCGAGACATGGAAACCGGCTGATGACGGCACGTTCGGCGTGTTCGTGTTCGCCGGATACGTGCCCGCGACCGATCTCGTGCGCGGGGTCGTCGAACTTGACGATCACGGATACGTGGTCACGCACGGCTATCTCGAGACGTCGGTGCCGGGCGTGTACGCGGCCGGTGATCTGCGCGTCAAGAACCTGCGTCAGGTCGTCACGGCGACCGCCGACGGTGCGATCGCGGCCGTCGAACTCGAACGGTACGCGAAGTCGATGAGCGAGAAGACTGGACTCGTGCCGCCGCGGCCGACCGCGTCCGCGTACGAACAGGCCGAAGCAAGTGCAGCCGCAAACGCGAACACCGCTGCGAACGCTGGCACCACGCCCGCCCCCGCGCCGGTCAAGCGCAGCGCGGATGCCGCCGCGGCCGCCGCACAGACCGCGAAGAAACCCGGCGAACTGTTCTCCGCCGCGATCAAGCAGCAGCTCGACGTCGTCTTCGGCCGTATGACCCGGCCGGTCACACTCGCGCTGGAATTGGACGACACCCCGCTGTCCGCGGAATTGCAAGGATTCATCGGAGAGATGGTCGCACTGTCCGGCGGCAAGCTGAACTCGGTCGTGATCGATGCGGCCGGCTTGGTCTCGGCTGTTGACGGCGAGAACGCGCCGACCGAACTGGTCGTCGGTGAGCCCGCGACGATCGCACTGCCGGACGGCACCGAACTGCCAGTCTACGGTTCGCTGGATGACAACGGTCGCGCCGAGTTCGATCCGGCCGGACTGCTGCCGGTCGCGCGTCCTGCCGTGCGGCTGTGCGTGTGGGACGAGGTCGCCGGCCGACTCACGTTCACCGGACTTGCGTTCCACGGCGTGCCGAGCGGTCACGAGTTCAACTCGTTCGTGCTGGGACTGTACAACGCCGCCGGCCCGGGCCAGCCGTTGGACGACGACCTGCGCGAGCGTGCGACGGCGGCCAGCCCGACCGACATCATGATCCTCGTGTCGCTCACCTGTACGATGTGCCCGGAGACGGTGCTCGCCTCGCAGCGCATCGCCTCGCTCAACCCGGCCGTGCGGGCGGAGGCGTACGACATCTCGCACTTCCCCGAGCTCAAGGACCAGTACGGCGCGATGAGTGTGCCGTGCATCGTCATCAATCAGGGCGGCGAGCAGAAGGTCGAGTTCGGCAAGAAGAGCGTGCCGCAGATGCTGAGCCTGATCGGGGCGTGAGTCTGAACGGCCCTGATTGGATATATGAATGTGGCCGGTTCCCGGGATTTTCTCTCAATAATCCCGGGAACCGGCCATGTGCGTTTTTCAGGCGTAATCCGCGCCATTCCGCCAATTGCGTTTGTGCGGTTGTTGCATAATGTGCGATTGCCGGTTCCCGGGATGTTGGCGCCCGATCCCGGAAACCGGGGCCACCCACTCAGCGCTGCCGCCCGGCCCGCTTCTTGACCAGCGTCACGCTCGCCAGCGCCACCACATACAGCGCCGTGATCACGGGAATCAGTGCGGCGTACCGGTGCGCCTGATCGGGCGCATGCGTGACCACGAACGACGCGAGCTGGTTACCGCTCAGCCCCGCGAACGCCCACGCGCTCAGCGTCAGGCCGTGCGTGGTCGACACGGTTTTCGTGCCGAAATGCTGGTCGAGCAGCACCGGCAGCGTGGAGAAGCCGCCGCCGTAGCCCGCATTGACAAGGAACAGCATGGCCAGCACCGCCCACAGCAGGGCGTTATCGATGCTGTTGAGCGCCACCTGCAGCACGCATACCGCGATCGACATGACGAAGATGATCTGATACACGCTTTCGCGACGCGTGAGATGGTCGGAGATCGTGGAGAAGCCGATGCGGCCGGCCGCGTTGAACACGGCGTCGACCGCGAGCACGAGTCCGATGACGCCCGCGATCGCAGCGGCCAGCTCGCTCTGGTTCAGCCCCACGTACTGCGGGAACGACTGCAGAACGTCGTGCAGGATGTCCTTCTCCTGGCTGATGAGGGCCAGACCGCAGGTGATGTTGAGATAGAATGCGATCCAGATGCCCCAGAACACGGGTTTCTTGAGAATCTCGCGGCGGCTGACGTGCGAGACGGCCGGATCGTAGACCCAGCCGGCCGGCCGGCGGATCAGCAGGAATCCGACGAACATCATCACCGCGTAGATCGCGGCGAGCACGTAGAACATGGCGACCAATCCGACCGTGCCGATCAGCCCTTCCATCACCGGACTGGCGATGGCCTTGGCCAAGCCGAATCCGGCCACCGCGATGCCGGTCGCGAGCCCCTTGTTGTCCGCGAACCACAGCATGAGGTTCTTGACCGGCGTCAGATAGCCGACGCCCAATCCGACGCCCATGATCGCGCCGTAGCAGATGAACACGCCCGGCAGGAAGTGCAGCGCGATGCTCACGCCCGTGCCGGCGAACCCGACCACGAAGCAGATCATCGACACGAGCGCGGACCGTTTGATGTTCTTCTCCACCATCGGCCCGGCGAACGCGGCGGACATGCCGAGGAAGAAGATGGCGAGCGAGAACGCCCATTCCACCGAGGACGGGCTGGCGTTGAGCTGGTCGGCGATCAGCTGCTTGAACACGCTCCAACAGTAGACGGTGCCGATCGGGATATGGATCAGCAGTGCGGGAAGGATGGCGCTGATCCAACGGTTCGTGGCGAGACGTGCCATGCGGGCTGGGTCCTTTCGTGGCTGGCGATAGTGGTGTCATATCAGCCGGTGCCGCAAGAGACTGCCTGCCGCGCACGTCGCCGCGAATGTGCTTGGCGGTCCGTGCCGCTCGCGTCGCGCGATCATCTCGCGCGGCCGGCGTGCCCTGACCGAACATCCTTGGTGTGCGTTTATCGGCGTTGCTGTCCCCTGTCGACGCCGACAATCAGCACTATACCGCCGTTCTTGTTGTACGACACGCGCCCTGCGCCGCAAGTGTGCGTGAGATAGTTCACATTGGTTGTGTGCTGAACGGCAATCGTCGCTATGTGCGAGTCTATGTCGCGATCGCGCGAACAGAGCGGCGGTGCGGTGTACGGAATGTGCATAAACGCGATGAAAAAAACGGACGCCATTGTCCTGGATAATCAGCTTCGTTGATGGTTGGGTTACCTGTCCTGATCGTATTCGCGGGCGATCGTGATCATGGTCTTGGCCATGTCGTCGTTCATGTGCTTCATGTTGGCGAATCCGGTCATGACCAGTCCGCGCTTCACGTACTTGAGCATATCCATCGTGCGTCACCTCCTCCCCTGCTTGGCTGACATCCAGCATAGCGTATCTCATCGTTGAGATAATTGCGGTCGGGTTACGGGACGATGACGGTTGACTGACATATGGCTGGATATGGCAAAGCCTCCGCGGGGTTGGGCGGAGGCTTTGCGAGGCCGTCTGAAGCAGGATGGAAACAAGAGACGGCCGGATCAGCACAACATCAGTATGGTCGTATAGGCATCACCTCGATTTGTGGTGGGTTCATGCTGTCATTTCGAGCGCGGCGAAGCCGAGTCGAGAAATCTTGCGATGATGTCGGTGCGTCGAAGGATTTCTCCGCTCGCTTCGCTCGGTCGAAATGACATGGGGTATGGAGATCTTCGTTTGGTCGGAATGATATGTATGTGGGGATCTCCGTTCGGTCGGAATGACGCGGGTGGGGCGTGTCCTACTTGTCGAAGACGACGTGGTAGGTGCGGGTGGCGGTGCCGTCCTCGGAGGTGACGACCACCTGCGTTTCGGCGTCGCCGGGCACGACGGTCACGGCCGCGTTGTTGCCGGCGGGCAACACCGCGAGGCTCGACTCATGACCGGCCGCGACGTGCACGGTTTCGGCAGCCGGATCGAATCCGGCCAGCGCCTCGCCGTCCACGGTCAGGCCCGCGATCGTCGCATCGGAGTTGAGCGCCGGAATCTGCGCGTCGCCACGCACCTCGGTGATCGCCACGACCGCGTCTTCGGCCGACTCGAACGTGATGCGAATGCGTGACGTGCGCACCATGTCGAACGAGTAGGTCGTCTCGTCGCCCTTCGACGACATCGACGAACCCGGCTTGTCGCCGACGGTCGCGTACACCCACGCGGCGTCGTTGGTCTGCTCGACCGGATGCGGCGTGACGGTCAGGTTACGCACCGGCTGCCAGTCGCCGTTCGCGTCGAGATATTCGACGCCGACGTGCTCCGGCAGCGCCACGTTCTCGCCGTCCAGGCAGTAGTACACGGTGAACGCGCCGAGGATGAACGGCGTCTCCTCGCCGTAGCCGAAGCGGTACTCGAGCCATGCGGTGCGTGACGGGTCGCCGGTGGTGGACCAGCGGTTCTTCAGGTTGTAGCCCACGCGCGGCGTGTACGAGACGATGCCGTCCATGAGCAGCGAGCTGTCCTCCTGCGCCTTCGGATCGGGGTTGGTGTAGGAGGCGCGCACCTGCGGGTACACGTCGTTGCGGTACGAGAACAGATCGCGGTTCTGCACGTGGTCGTCGGTCACGCGAACGTGTGCAACGGCCTGCTCCTCGATGCCCTCGACCGTACCGAGCAGCGAGAACGTGCCCGGATGACGGTACGTGGCCGCTTCCGGAACATCCCACGTGACCGGGCGCTGTTCCTTCGCGCCGTCGGACCAGTAGACGGTGACCTCGGGCACGTTCTCCTGGATGAGCGGCTCGATGCCGGTGATCGTCGCGAGCGACACCGTTTGCACTGCGGCGACCTCGACCACCTGCACGCTGGTCGTCACGTCACGATCGAAACGTGCGATCTTGCCGCGCAGCGTGACCGTACCGGCGGTGGCGAAAACCGCGTCGGACACCGGTTCCCAAGCGATCGGCAGCGGCGCGTCGACGCCGTGGCCGAACGAGACGATCGCGGTGGCGGGCAGTTCCGGCGTGGTGCCGGCGACGGTGCGCACGTTGGCAACGGTCGTCTTGACCGGGGTCTTCGGTTCGCTGCCGGCCGTGACGGTGACGATCGCCGGGGCGCTGGTCTTGATCACGCCGCCGTACGTGACGGTTGCAGTAACGTTTGCCGTGCCGCTCAGTCGCGCCTCGACGGTGCCATCGTGTGCAACGCCGGCAACCGACTCGTCGCTGGATGCGAACGTGACCGTCGCATCGTCGTTCATCGCCAGTTCGATCGGACGTCCGACCTCGTCGGTCGCGCGGACCGACAGCGCAGCCGTCTCGTCCTCGGCCAGCGTGTGCGTCGGCGGTACGATCGTCACTTCGGCGACCGGTGCCGGCGGCACGTCGAGATCGAGCGCGTATGAGCCGTGCTGCTCGCCGTCCTCGGACGTGACGCGCACGACGTACGAGCCGTATGGATAGTGCAGCGGCGGCACGACGACCGCGGTCGCGTTGTCGGCCGCGGTGGCCTCGATGACCGGCGCGGGATCGATGTACGCGCGATGCAGCGTGTAGCGGTGCGTGCCGGCGGCGAAGTCGGCGAGCGGCTTGCCGTCCACGGTGATCGACGCGAGATCGGTCGTGTCGTGCGCGGTGTCGTCGGATGCGGTCAGCGTGCGCACGGTTGCGGTGACCGGCAGATCGTAGCCTTCGACGGTGCCGCTGAACGTTGCGGTGTCGCCGGAGGCGCTGGTTGCGACGGGCCACGCGACCGGAGCGTCGGTTTCGCTGCCGTCGTCGAAGACGACCATCGCGCGGGCCGGGAGCGCCGGATCGGTGCCGGCCGCGGCGGCCAGCGTGACCGGACGTGCGGCGAGCGGATGCGCGACGGTGACGGTCGCGTGTACCGGCAGACCGGCTGCCTCGCCGTTGACGACGAAGGACTGCGCGCCGGACTTGGCTGCGGCGGTCTGGTCAAGCAGGTCGGCGGCGGCCCAGACGACCGGGACTTCGGCGCGGGAGTTGTCCGCGAGCAGCGCGGTCACGGTCTGCGGCAGCGCCGGCGTCTCACCGGCACGCACGCGCACCGCGGCGTCGCGCACGGCGAGGACCTTATCTCCTCGGCTCCCCTTGTCAGGGGAGCTGGCCGACGAAGTCGGACTGAGGGGTAGTCCGGCGCTTTGGGACGCCTCGGGTGCGGACACTCCCCCGGCCACGGACTCGGTCAGGAACACCTCGACGGAGTCGGAACGCAGGCCCTTGGCCGTCGCGGTCACGCGGATCGGCTTGCCGGAGCCGTCGGACGCGACGATCGCCAGCACCTTGCCAGAGTACGCGGAGTGCACCGGCGACTGCAGCGGCTCGGTGTTCGCCTGATAGCCGTTGTCGGTGCCCAGCAGACGCCCGTGTTCCACGTGAAACACGATCTCGTTGTTCGCGCGCGGCACGATCACGCCGGCGTCATCGATCACGTCGGCCTCGACGAAGCTCAGGTCGTGACCGTCGCCGTCGATCACATGACGGTCCGGAATCAGTTTGATCCCAGCCGGCGCGCCCGCGGTCGTGATCGAATCACGCGCGACGACCTTGCCGGACTTGTCGTACGCGACGACCTCGACCGTACCCGGCTCGAACGGCACCTCCCACTGCAGGGTCAGCTGCTTCGGCTCGTTGCCGTTCTTCTGGTAGCGGTACTCGAACGGCTTGTCGGCGTACTTGTTGCTCAGGTGGAACGTCGCCTCGTGCGACTCGAACTCGCGCTTGCCGAGCGAACGGCCGTTGACGAACAGCTCCGCGCTCGCGGCGTTCGTGTAGGCCCACACGGCCACCGACTCGCCCTCGTCCCAGTTCCAGTGCGGCAGCAGATGCACCATCGGCGCATCCTCCGGGTCGGTCCACAGCGCCTTGTACAGCCACCACGGGTTCTTCGGGAAGCCGGCCGTGTCGACCATGCCGTAGTAGGAGCGCAACGGCGCGAGCACGGTGCCGTCGGACTCCGGCATCTCCGGCTTGTTCCAGTAGAAGTTCGAGATGTACGGCGCCGGCTCGCCGATGTAGTCGAAGCCGGTCCACGCGAACTCGCCGACGTTGAACGGCAGGTTCACGAGACGGTCGAACGCGATGTCGAGCGGGTAGCCGCGGTTCGTGGTGACGTTGTAGTCGGAGATCTCGTACGTGTTCTCCGTCCACGGCCGGCGGCCCTTGGCGAAAGGATAGTCGCGGCCGCGCAGCTGCCATTCGTCCGTGAGGATCGTCGGGTGCACGTAGAAGCCGCGGCACGGCGTGCAGTTGCCGGATTCGGAGTTGAGGATCACGTCGTTCGGGTGCTTCTCGTGCACCTTTTCCATCTGGTCGCGGTTGATGTAGGAGTAGCCGCGCACGTCCATCTGCTCGTGGATCTTGTTGCCGATGCCGTCGATGCCCTTGGACAGGTAGGATGCGTCGTTGACGGAGTTCGGGCGGGTCGGGTCGAGCAGGTGGCAGCGACGGGTCAGGTCGGCGGCGATCGGGATTTCGGCCTCCTGCCAGGCGACCTCGTTGCCCATGCCCCACATGAACACGCACGGCTCGTTGCGGTCGCGCAGGATCATCGTGGCGAGATCCTCCGGGTAGTCCTGGGCGAAGTAGTTGGAGTAGTCGTTGCGGTTCTTCGGCGCAGTCCACATGTCGGTGAGCTCTTCGAGCAGCAGGAAGCCCATGCGGCTGCACTCCTCGGCCCACACCTTGGAGCACGGGTTGTGGCTGGTGCGGATCGCGTTGACGCCCGCGTCCTTGAGGATTTCGAGCTGGCGCACGACGGCGCGGCGGTAGGTGGCCGCGCCCAGCGCGCCGAGATCGTGGTGCATGCACATGCCGAGCGCGCGCATGTTCACGCCGTTGAGGTACAGGCCAGACGCCGGGTCGAGCGTGATCCAGCGCAGGCCGATCTTCGATTCGGTCTCGTCGATGGCCTCGCCGCTTTCGCCGGACAGTACGGTGGTGCGCAGCGTGTAGCGGTACGGGTCGGACGTGCTCCACAGGCGCGGGTTCGGCACGGCGACGGTCTGCTCGTAGCGGTTGGCGGCGTCCGCGTCGTCGTAGTGGGCGGCGGCGTGCGTGGTGTCCGGCGTGTTTGCGGGGACGGTGACATGGTCGGAGACGGACGCGACGACGGTGCCGTCGGCGTCCACGACTTCCGTCAGCAGGACGATCGGCTGGTCCTCGGCAGTTTCGTTGGCGACGATCGTGGCGACGTGCACGTTCGCGACGCCCTGCTTGACGTCGGCCTCGAGCGTCGGCGTGGTGACCTGCGTGCCGAAGCGGGCGACGTGGACCGGCTCGGTGACGGTGAGCGTCACGTCGCGGTAGATGCCGGCGCCGGCGTACCAGCGCGAGCTCGGCTCCTCGTTGTTGGAGCGCACGGTGATGACGTTCTTCTCGCCGAGCTTGAGCTTGCCGGTCAGGTCGATGCTGAAGGCGGTGTAGCCGTAGTGGTGTTCGGCGATCTTGACGCCGTTGAGCCAGATCTCGGCACGGTCCATCACGCCGTCGAAGTCGAGGGTGACGCGCTTGCCTTCCAGTGCGGTCGGGGCGACGAAGGTCTTGCGGTACCAGCCTTCGCCGACCTTGAGGTAGCCGACGGTGGCGCGGGCGTTGCGCGAGAACTTGCCTTCCACGCCGTAGTCGTGCGGCAGGGTGACGGGGCGCCAGTCGGCGTCGTCGTAGGCCGGCTTCTCCGCGCCGTTCGGCGTGCCGCGGAAGAAGCGCCATCCGTGGTTGAAATCATTGGCGCGCTGAGAGAACGCGTCGGTCGGGTTGGTGTCTGTCGTCATCGTAAGACCTCCATTGACTTGTGATGAGCGAGCTTTGGTGCAGCATTGCGTGTGGTGTCGGCTCCCTCCCCTTCGTCGCCTCATGTCATCTCGACCGAGCGATAGCGAGCGGAGAGATCTTTCAATGGCCTGGCATCGGAAAGATCTCTCCGCTCGGCTTCGCCTCGGTCGAGATGACATGGAGACGGACGGGAACGGGAGTCGGTTGACTACTTTGTTGTGACATGAACCAGCATATCATCTCAACGATGAGATTGTTGAAAAATGTTGATTTAATGGGTTGTCAAAACGCCGCTGATGGCGCGAAAATCTTAACGATGATATAGTTTTGAACCAGGTCAAACGAATGTGCGTCGACGGCGTGTCGCGAGGTCGCGACAAGGAGTGCCGCAGTCGGACGCACGGAAGCAGGAAGGATAGGACGACGATGTCTATGCAATCGTCAGGGTCGCGCGCGCCGCACGGCCGCCAATCGGCCGCCGAGGCCACCATCAAACCGCTGTCGTGGAAGGCCAAGCTCGGCTACTCCACGTTCTCGCTGTCGTACGTCATGCAGACCATGATCGTCACGTGGCAGATGTTCTACTTCACCACGTTCCTGAACGTGCCGATGGCCGTCACCGCCGTGCTCATCGCCACCGGCAAGATCGTCGCGTCCGTCATCGGGCCGGTCTGGGGATACATCTCCGACCGCATGTACCGCAACGCGCTCGGCCGCAGGTTCGGCCGCCGCCGGTCCATCCTGATCTTCGCGATCCCCGCGAACTTCGTCTTCTACCTGCTGCTGTGGATCCCCAACCTGCCGATCGCGGTCTACTTCTTCGCGAACCTGCTGTACTGGGCGTTCTTCGCCGGCATCACCACCGTGCAGTACGGCCTGCCGAGCGAAATGACCGAGAACCCGACCCAGCGCGCACAGCTCGTCGGCGTCAACCAGATCGCCGGCGCGATCGGCGGCACGTTCCTGTCCGTGCTCAACGTCTACCTGTTCACCATCTGGGGCAAGGACAACTGGGAATCGTACTTCAACATGGCCCTGCTGTACGGCATCATCGGCACTGCCGTGCTGCTGCTCGGGTTCCTGTCGATCCAGGAGCGGCCGTTCGACGAATCGACCAACGTGTCCGATGCGGATGTCGATCCGGCTGCGAACGCTGGCAGCGGCGACAACGTTGCTGCAAACGGCAGACTCGGCTTCGGCCAGCGGCTCGTCTCGGTCGTCTGGAACTTCCTGTCCGTGCTCAAGGTCAAGGAATTCCGCAACTATCTCGGCCTGTACCTGTCCGAGGAGATGTTCCGCACCGTGCGCGGCACGCTCAACACGTACTTCGTGATCTTCGTGCTGCTGCTCGACCCGCAGACCGTCTCGCTCGCCACCGGCGTGAACCTGCTGTTCGGCATCGCGTGCGTCGGATTCTTCATGTGGGTCACCGCGCGCATCGGCGGCCCGCGGGCGTACCGTCTCGGCGGCATCGAGGTGATCTTCGTGTTCCTCGCGATGTTCGCGCTCGCGATGAACGCCGGGAGTCTGCCGACCGGCACGCGCGCCGTGCTGTACATCGGCCTCGGCCTGTTCATGAACTTCGGCATCACCGGCGTGGTGAACGCTACGCAGTACACGTACACGTTCATTCCCGACGTGGACGAGATCATCACGTCCAAGCGGCGCGAGGGGCAGTACGCGGCCATCAACTCGACCATCGACGACATCTTCTCCTCCGCCGAGACGATCGTGATCGGACTCGTGCTGGAGGCGACCGGATTCGTGGAGGGCGCGCAGTCGCAGCCGCCGCAGACCGTGTTCGCGCTCGCGTGCCTGTTCTCGTTCGTGCCGATCGTGATCTGCATCGTCGGCATCGTGTTCACGTACCGGCTGAGGCTCAACCGGGAGAATCATGAGCTGCTGCTGGCCGAGATCGCGCGGTTGCGCGAGGGCGGATCCATGGCCGACGTGACGGACGAGACGCGCGCACTGGTCGAAAGCCTGACCGGCATGCCGTACGAGCGGTGCTGGGGCCACAACAACGTGATCAACGTCGCCCGGCGCGGGTGAGACGTGGATAAGGAACGTTCCCCAGCGGAGGCTGGGGAACGTAAAGAAACCGTGACGGCTACTTCCGCTTGTTGCTTCGATCAGTTACCGCAGCGTATACCAGAACGGCCACGTACGTGACCCATGCCAGCGTCGGCGATATTTGACCGGCCAAGGCGACAGACGATGCCGCCGCAATGACGGGGAACATTTCGGAATTGCCGTTATTCGGCTTGCGTTCTTTGGAACCCATGGGATTCCTCCTTATCACTATTGATTTTTGATGGTTTTCGGTGTGCACCGTTCTCCTCTCGTCCGGTACCAACGGAGTCGAAGAGATGTGTCTCAGAATACTGGAATGTGCGGTTGCGGTCGGTTGCGCATGTGAAAAATGGGAGGAACTGTGTCATAATAAGAGCGGTGACAGGCTGTACCACCACGGGTATTTATGGTGCGCAACATAGACTTTTTCTCGTGGAGCATGTCGCCGGGGTATTCACTGCCCTGATTTTTGATGAATGAGGCTCGGCGTCATAAGGCGTCGAGCCTCATTGTGTAGAAGCGACTTCTGCAGCTGCAGACGTATCGGTAACGTTTGCGACACGCCGAAATCGTAAAAATAATCTTATCGATGAGATTTGTGGTAAGGTAGGTTTTGCAAACATCAAGTAAGGGAAATCGAACCGCAGAATCTCAACGATAAGACTCTGCGGGGAACGTGGAACGGACGGAGCAGTCCACCCGCAACCAAGATCACGCCGCACCGCAAACAGCCCGTGACCTTGCCGCGCGATTTCGATCTTCCATAGAGAAACAGGAGAACACGAAATGTCCAGCTCGACTCCCGCGGTCGGCCGCAAACTGTCGTGGGTGACCAAGTTCACCTACGCGCTGCTGCCGCTGTCGTTCACCATGAGCACCATGGTCGTCACCTGGCAGATGATCTACTACACCCAGCCGCTCGCCATCGCCATCGGCGTCGTCACCGCGCTACTCGCGGTCGGCAAGGCCATCGGCGGCTTTATCACGCCGGTCTGGGGCTACATCTCCGATCGTATGTACTCCACCTCCTTCGGCCGCAAGATCGGCCGTCGCAAGGGCACGCTGCTCATCGCCGCGCCGCTGAACCTCATCTTCTACGTGCTGCTGTGGGTGCCGAACATGCCGGTGTGGTTCTACCTGCTCGTCAACGTCATCTACTACGGCGTCTACCCGGGCATCAACACCGTCGTCTACTCCCTGCCGTCCGAAATGACCGATGATTCCAAGGACCGCGCGGCCCTGGTCGCCATCCAGCAGATCGGCGGCGGCGTCGGCGGCTTCGCGTTCTCGATGTTCAACGCCTACCTGTTTAAGGTCTGGGGCTCCACCGGCTGGCAGCCGTACTTCAAGGTCGCCATGATCTACGGCGTGCTCGGCACCGTGCTGCTCGTCGTCGGCGCGATGTGCATCAAGGAGCGCCCGTACGACGCGACCACCGACCTTTCCTCCGCCGACAAGGGCGACGCTGAGAAGGTCGGCTTCTTCGGCCGCCTCGTCTCCGTGTTCTGGAACTTCCTGTCCGTGCTGCGCATCAAGACCTTCCGCAACTACCTCGGCATCTACCTCGCACAGCAGACCTTCCGCATGGTCCGCGGCACGATCAACGGCTACTTCATCATCTTCGTGCTGCTGCTCACCCCGGCCGAGGTCTCCCTGTCCACCGGCTTCAGCTTCCTGTTCGGCATGGCGTGCGTCGTGGTCTGGGCCACGGTCATCTCCAAGCTCGGCGGCATGCGCTCCTACCGTCTCGGCGCGTGGGTCACCATCGCGCTGTTCGTCGGCATCTACATCCTCGCGCTGAACGTCGCGAACCTGCCGAAGGCGACCGTCACGCTCGTCTTCACCGTGCTCATCACCCTGTTCACGCTCGGCAACTCCGGCATCGTGAACGCGCAGACCTACGTGCAGTCCTTCGTGCCGGACGTCGACGAGCTGGTCACCGGCAAGCGCCGCGAAGGCCAGTACGCCGGCATCCAGTCCACGCTCGAGGTCATCATCAACACCGTCGTGACCATTATCGTGGGCGTGCTGCTGCAGGCCGTCGGCTTCCAGTCCGGCGCCGACGTCACCACGCAGTCCCCGCTCGTCGTGAACGTGCTGCTCTACATGTACTGCGGCACTGTGGTCGTGCTCGCCCTCGTCGGCATCCTGCTCACCTACCGCATGCACCTCAACGAGAAGAACCACGACATCCTTGTGGCCGAGGCGGCCCGCCTGCGCAACGGCGGCCTGATGTCCGACGTGACCGAGGAGACCCGCAAGGTCGTCGAGGATCTCGCCGGCATCCCGTACGAGCAGTGCTGGGGCCACAACAACGTGATCAACGCCATGCACAAGGCGGCGTGACCTTCAACCGAATAACGCATGAGGCCTCGTTCCGGGAAAACGCCCGTCCGGAACGAGGCCTCATGCGTTGTTTGATTGTTCGTTGTTCAGTTTGCGGTACGAGGGGGATACGCGGTCAGTGACGCGCCGCCCAATCCTCCCGCAGCAGCGCGGCCATCGCGTCGGCGAATTTGGCGTGGTTCTCGCCGTCCATGTGCAGCTTGTCGAGGTCGCTTGGCTCGGCGACCTGCGCGGCGTCGAAGAACAGGCACCCCTGCCGTTCGGCCACGCGCCGGTACTCCCCCGCCAGCTGGTGCGACAGTTCGACCGCGTGCTCGTCGAAGCCGATGAACGGGCTGGTCGAAATGCCCGGCTTGATATGGATCGGCGAGACGACGACGATGCGCGGCGCCGGTGCCCCGCGGTTGTCGGTGATCTTCACCTCGTGGACGAGCATGTCGAGTCCGGCGGCGATCACACGCGCATCCGCGTGGAACATGGCTTTCATGTCGTTCGTGCCGAGACTGATGATCACGTAGTCGAGCGGCCGGTGCGTGATGAGCGCGCCCGGCAGCGCCGCCAGCCCGTTGCGATGCGGTTCGATCGGATTGTCGAACACGGTGGTGCGCCCGCCGAGCCCCTCCTCGATCACATACCAGTCGTCGCCGAGCAGCCGCTGCAGACGGCCGGTCCAGCGCACGTCGCGCGGATGGCGCCCGCCCGCCGGATTCGACCCGTTCGTATTGGAATCGCCGAAGCACAGCACGTTGATCATGACCGTTTTGCCTCCTTGTACGCTCGTCCATCGAGCTTATGGCCGTGGTGATCGCCCCGCGTCGCCATGCCATGTTTTGCCGCCGGTGCGATCGGCGGCACGTTCCTGACGCCGCGTTCCTCCGCGCGTCCTTGCGAAGCGCTGTGACTACAATGAATCTTAACGATAAAGCGCTGTAATCGCAGGGAAAGAAAGGGATCGTCATGGCAACGCTCAAGGATGTCGGCAAACTGGCAGGGGTCACGGCCACGACCGCATCCGCCGCGCTGCGCGGCAAGGATTACGTGCGTCCCGAAACCATCCAGCGCGTGCGCGAGGCCGCCAAAAAACTCGGCTACAAAACCAACCTGTCCGGCCGTTCCCTGCGCTCCGGCCGCAGCGACACGATCACGTTCCTCACGTCCGGTCTCGAAGGCGACTACTTCTCCCATCTGTCGATGTGCGTCGCCGACGAAGTCAACCGCCGCGGCTCGCACATGCTCATCGAACTGTCACGCTACCTGGGCGGCAGCAACGATCTGTCGTACACGTTCTCGGACGGCATCATCGCGATCAACGCACCGCGCGCGCTCGACATCCTGCACGAGCATCCGTCCGTCATGCTCGAAAACTACGACACCGGCACCGGCATCGACACCGTGAACGCGCCGAGTGCGGAAGGCTCGCGCGCCGCCATCGAACATCTCGTCGCGCGCGGCTGCACGCGCATCGGCATCGTCGGCGACAACCGCGACCCCGGCAACCCGAACGTCGTCCCCGGCTCGCGCGACCTGCGCATGCACTCCGCGAAAGCCGCGATCCTGGCCGCCGGACTGCCGTTCGACGAGACGCGCGACTTCATCAAGTCCGCATGGTCGATCGACGGCGGCATCGAAACCGGCCATGCGATCGCGCAGATGTTGCGCGAGACCGGCTACGACGGACTGTATTGCCTGAACGACGGCATCGCGATCGGCGTGCTGCGCGGCCTGGCCGACGCCGGCGTGAAGGTGCCCGACGACGTGATGGTGATCGGCTTCGACGGCATCACCTCTGGCCAGTACACCGTGCCATCGCTGACGACCGTCGCCACGGATTTCAAGGGCATGGCGAACACGGCCGTCTCGCTGCTCATGCGCCGCATCGAGCACCCCGACGAGGAGTATTTCCCGCAGACCGTGAACGTGGGGTACAAGCTCATCGAGCGCGAGTCCACCGCGCGGCGGTAGGGGGCGTTCGAGTGCGCCGGCTCATGGGCAAACTATCCGGAATTGCCGGATGGTTGGAGCCGAACAGCCGAACTGTTCAAAATCATTGAATAGTTCGATAGGAAGATAGGTGCAAGATATCGTGCTGAGTGATGTTCCCGATTCTTAGGTCGTCGTTGTCTCTGAATGCGTATATCGACCAGCTGACTTCTTATCTTATATAAGATGTAAGATAAAGTATAAGATTGAGTATAAGATAGCGCAGAGAGGTGCCACGACCATGCTTGCAGAAGGCTCGTCAGTTGAATTCAAACGTGATTGGGTGGATGGTGCCAAACGGACCGCGGTGGCATTCGCCAACACCGGTGGCGGCGTCATCTACCTAGGCATAGAAGACGATGGTCTTATCGTGGGCGTGAACGATGCGGATGCGTCCATGCGTAAGGCGACTCAGGCGATATCGGATGGCATTCGGCCTGATCTTATGAGCTTCGTCAGCGTGGAATCAGAGATGCGTGACGAGAAAACCGTGGTGGCCGTACGCATCCAGCGGGGCGCAAACAGGCCGTATTACCTAACGGATAAGGGCATTCGTCCGTCCGGTGTGTATGTTCGATCGGGTGCCGCATCCATCCCCGCGTCGGAATCCGCGATTTTGGACATGATCCGGCAGAGTTCGGGCGACGCATATGAAGATGCGCTGTCGTTACGGCAAGATCTGACATTTATCGCAACTTCGACGGCATTTCAAGACGCCGGCGTGGAATTTACGGACGCATCACGCAGAACGCTCGGCATGGTCAACGCAGACGGTCAATATACGAATCTTGCATGGTTGCTGTCGGATCAGTGCGAGGCAACGACCAAAGTGGCGGTATTTGCCGATCCGGATAAGGAAGTATTCCTTAATCGTCAGGAATTCTCCGGTTCGCTGCTGTTGCAGTTCAGTCAGATCGCTGAATTTCTGAAGCGGAATAATCGTGTGATCTCGTATACGGGACGGGACATGCGTCGCGTTGATCAGTACGATTATTCGCCATCGGTGATGCGTGAGGCGCTGCTCAACATGATTGTGCATCGTGACTACGGTCTATCCGGGCCGGGATTGGTCAGCATATTCGATGATCGTATGGAATTCCTCAATCTCGGTGGACTGCCGGATGGCCTCAATCGGCAGGATATGATGAACGGTATATCGTTCCAGCGTAACCCGCGATTGGCGAACGTGTTCTACCGGCTGCGACTGATCGAAGCGTACGGCACCGGCATACGCAGAATCATGGGCGACTACCGCCATGCGGGGCGGCAGCCGGAGTTCGGTATCAGTGATCATTCGTTCCGTTTGATGTTGCCGAAGCATGTATCTGATATGTCTCACGGTGTGTCAGGTAGGGATGGGTTGTCTGTCGCAACCGAGGGTGGTGACAGACAACGGATAGTGCTTGATTATGCGGAACGTGTCGGCTGTGTCACGCGTAGGCAAGTGCAGGAACTTACCGGATTGTCGCAATCGGCGGCGGCGAACATGCTGAGGATGATGACGGCACAGGGGTTGCTGCGACGAGTGGGTAAGGGGCCTGCTACGGAGTATCGATTGTCGAAGGATCTTTGATGCGTTGAAGTGGGTTGAGGCGGTTGAGGGGCTACCCCTCAGTCAGCTTTGCTGACAGCTCCCCTGAAGGGGAGCGGAAAAGGAAAGGCTCCGCTGTGTCGCGGAGCCTTGCTGTGCTGGAGGTTTTTCGCGTGCGCTTCGCTATAACGCGAAAAACCTCCTACGTTTCGGCCTGGGAAAGCCCACTGGGCTTTCCCAGCGTTGCTGCACGACGCCAGTCATGCAGCAACGGCCGAAACGTCAGCCCGTGTTCTGCAGGCCGGCGGCGACGCCCGAAACGGTGCACAGGATCAGGTAGATGTAACCTGCCTGCTGGCTCTGGCTGAGCTCTTCCTTGTCCACCTTCTTGCGCAGCGAACGCAGGGCGAGGAACTGCGTGACAGACAGCGCGTCCACATACGGGGAACGCACACGGATCGCCTGACCGAGCACGTGACGGTGCTGCAGCGGCCACTTGTCGTTGACGATCTTGAGCACCCACTTCGTGGTCAGCTCCATCTCGTCGAGCACCTTCTTCGACAGCTCCGGATCATCGCCCAGCGCGAGGTACATCTTCGCGATGCGCTCGTCGGTCTTGGCCAGCGACATCTCGATGTTGTCGATGAACGTCGAGAACAGCGGCCACTCCTCGTACGCCGCACGCAGCGTATCGAGATCGCCGAACTGCTCGCACGCGGTGCCCAGACCGTACCAGGCGGCCAGGTTGATGCGCGCCTGCGCCCACGAGAACACCCACGGGATCGTACGCAGATCGTCGAGCGACTTCGCACCCAGACCACGCTTGGCCGGACGCGAGCCGATCGGCAGCAGGCCGACCTCGGTCAGCGGCGTGACGGTCGAGAACCACGGCGCGAAGTCCGGGGTCTGCAGCAGGTCGAGGAAGCGGTTGTGCGCGGCCTCGTCCAACTTCGCCGTCATGTCCGCGTACTTCGCGGTCATCTCGGTGTTCGTCTTCTCGACGCTCGGCGCGGACTGCAGCAGCGTCGCGGCGGCGACGGACTCGATGTGGCGCACGGCCAGAATCGGGTTGCCGTAGCGGGCGAAGATCACCTCGCCTTGCTCGGTCAGCTTGAAGCGGCAGTTCACGGAACCCTTCGGCTGGGCCAGCACCGCGCGGTTCGCGGGGCCGCCGCCACGACCGACGGCGCCGCCACGGCCGTGGAACAGCGTCAGGTCGATCTTGTGGCCCTCGGCCCACGCGACGATCCGCTGTTCGGCGGAGTGCAGCGCGAGCGTCGCGGTGGTCGGGCCGGCGTCCTTCGAGGAATCGGAGTAGCCGAGCATGACCTCCATCTTGTTGCCGGTGGCCTTCAGGCGAGCCTGCACCTCGGGGATCTTGACGATCTCCTCGAGCACGTCCACCGAATGCTCCAGATCCTCGAGCTGCTCGAACAGCGGGATCACGTCGATGGTCGGCACGTCCTCGGGATGCGCGAACGCGAGACGGTTCAGCTCGTACACGTCACGCACGTTCTGCGCGGACTTCGTGAACGAGATGATATAGCGGCGGGCGGCCTTGATGCCGTTGCGCTTCTGGATCGAGCCGAGCGCGCGGAACGTGTCGAGCACCTCGTGCGTCATCGGCTGCAGCGGGCCGCGCTCGCCGTGCAGACCGTGCTCGCGGATGTCCTCGAGCGCACGCGCGTGCACGACGGAATGCTGGCGGAACTCCATCTCGACCATGTGGAAGCCGAACGTCTCGGTCTGCCAGATCAGATCCTGCAGCGGGCCGTACGCGGAACGCTTCGCGCCCGCCGCGGCCAGCGAACGCTGGACGACCTTGAGGTCGGCGAGGAAATCGTCGGCCGAATGGTACATGAGATCGGCGTCGCGCTCGATCGTGTAGTGCAGGCGATCGGCCATGACCAGCATGACGGCGCGGTGCATCTCCTTGGTGGAGATCAGCGCGGCCTTGTCGGTCAGGCGCTCGCTCATCTCCTTCTGGTGGTTCCAGAGGTTGAGCAGCTCGGCGCTCGGCGGGGTGGTGCCGGATTCCATCGTCAGGTTGCGGCCGACCGTGCGTGTGGCCTCCTCAAGCGCGGCGAGCACGTGATCGGAGAACTTGCGGGCGACTTGGCGGCTGACCTTCGCGGTGACGTTCGGGTTGCCGTCGCGGTCGGAGCCGATCCAGCTTCCCGGATGGAAGAACGCGGGGCACACCGGTTCGACGAGGCCGGCCTTGTCGCCGAGGACCCAGTCGTCGAAACGACGGTAGACGGCCGGAATCGTGTGGAACAGCGTGTTGTCGAAGATGTCGAGGATCGTGTCCGCCTCCTCGACCGGGGTCGGCTTCTTGAGCGCGATCGGCGAGGTACGGAACAGGGCGTCGATCTCGTTGTACAGACGACGGCTGTTCTCCTTGCGGTCGGAGCCGCCGAGTGTGCGGTGCTCCTCGAGCAGTTCGGCGATGCGGCGGATCTTGCCTTCGACCGCCTTGCGGCGGGCCTCGGTCGGGTGGGCGGTGAACACCGGATGGAACTCGAGCTTTTCGAGCAGGTCCTTCGCCTTGGCCGGTCCCATCTCGTTGATGAGCTGGTGGTAGGCGGAGGTCATCTCGTTCACCGGATCGTACGCCTGATCGCCGGAGACCTCGTTCTCGCGCTGGCGCAGCACGGAGACGCGGTAGTTCTCCTCGCTCAGGTTCGCCAGGTGGAAGTACGTGGTGAACGCGCGGGCGAGCAGCTGCGCGTCGTGCAGCGACATGTTGTCGATGGTCTCCACGGCCTTCTTGAGCCCGTCCTGATCGGGATTCGGGTCAAGCATGCCTTCGAAATGCTCGGCACTGGCCTCCACGGCGTAATTGCGCACCGTGTCGAATGTGGAGAGAAGTTCGGGATCGAATTCGCCCAAAACGTCGCGCAGAATGCGCAGACACAGATCCATGTCGTATTTGAGCGACTCGGGAAGATCACGCTCTTCGGGGCCCTTGGTCCCCAGACCGGACGTCACGATCGTGGCGTCGGCGGGCGTGATCTGCTGATCATTAGTTGTCATCAGACCTCCTTTGCTGAACTCCCGGTTGTTCGGTCTGCCGACCATCCGCGGCTCCTCCGCGGTTGTGTTAGTCGGTCGTTGCGAACCCAAAGCCGTTGGTTCAACGGTTGTGGGGCTATTGTATGACCCGGTTATCGACACTTGCGTTACGGAGTTCGGGTTTCGATATGCGCGGTATTTTGTGAGATGTGACAGTCCATAATTTGGACTCCTATATGGTCGCTCAGGCGTAAGCCCACGGCGGGCGGTAAACCTGAAAGCGTGAGTCAAGGGCATCAATACGAACGAGAGGACGGCGAAAGCAGCGCCGCCGCAGTACAGCATTTCCACACGCACTCCATCCCGCTCGACATGGAAGACATCGAGCGTGACTGGGACAAACCCATCACCGAAGCGGGCATCGCCGCCAAGGCCAGCGTCATCGTGCGCGTCGGCCTGCTCGACCTGTCGGCCGGCACCGGATCGTTCCGCGTGCGCGAGATGATGCACCGCATCGCCTACCCGCTCGGCGTGCACGTTCGCGCCGACGTCAACCTCACCGACATCGAGGCCGCCTGCACCGACGGCAAGGACCGCATCACCGAGGTCATCGACCTGCCCTCCACCGGCGTCAACACCGAACGCATCTGGCTGCTCGAACACTTCGCCGACTGGTTCAGCGTCAACCTTGGCGAGGACTCCATGTACCACAGCCGGCCCGAGGTGTCGAAAGGGCTCATGCAGCACCTCGACACCAAGGACGCCTCGCAGGTGTCGGCCGAACTGGCCAAGCAGCTGCGCGAGGAGGAGAAGCACGACAAGGGCGCGGGCGCCGGAGCTGAGGACGGAAGCGACGCCAAGCCTGGGCAGGACGCCGTGCTTGACGCGCTCGAAGCCGCCAGCCGGCATGCGGATCCGGGCGATCCGCGCGCGCATCAGCTGCACGTGCACGAAACCGACTGGTCGCAGTCCGCGATGACGCAGTCGCTCGCCGCGCGGGCAGCCGTCGAACGCGAGGAGGAAGCCGAGGCTGCCCAGTCCGGCAGCGAGCCCGAGGCGTACCGAATCTCCGGCGATGCGCGGCCCGACATCGGCGACGCGGATACGGTCGCCGGCGATCCGGCACCGGCCCAATCCGGCGCATCCCCCCAATCGATCAGCGATCATGTCCGGCATCGTCCGGCCCCGCGCAGCGGATTCCTCCCCAGCGAAGCCGACGCCCGCAAGCACTCGCACAAGCCGCCGAAAGGCCAGTATGCCGAGCACTTCGACCACGTCGGCAAGGAGCGCGTCTCAGGCCGCCCCGGCATCACCGTGCGGCAGGCCCACCAGCGGCTCGACATGATCGAACGCCGCAAGCCGCTCTACTCCCCCGCCTTTGCCGGCCTCGCCTCCGCGATCGCCTGCGCATCCTTCGTGTTCCTGCTCGGCGGCGGCCCCTACGACATGATCGGCGCGTTCGTCGGCGCCGGACTCGGTCACTGGCTGCGCCGCGTGCTGTTCAAGCGTCATCTCAACCAGTTCTTCGTCACGTTCGTGTGCGTGGCGGTCGCGGCGCTCGCGTGTACGGGCACGCTGCGTCTGATCGGCCTGTTCGATCCGGTTGCGCTGCAGCACGATACCGCGTACATCGGCGCGATGCTGTTCGTCATCCCCGGATTCCCGCTCATCACGGGCGGGCTTGACATGGCGAAGATCGACTTCCCGTCCGGCGTGCAGCGCGTGACCTACGTGCTGTGCATCATCCTCATGGCCACGCTCGCCGGGTGGATGGTTGCCACGATCGTGCACCTCAACCCGCAGGGCTTCGAGCCGCTCGGGCTGAACCCGTGGGTCAATATGCTGCTGCGCGCGGTGTTCGCGTTCCTTGGTGTGTGGGGCTTCTCCGTGATGTTCAATTCCCCGCAGCGCATGTGCCTGACGGCCGCGGTGATCGGCATGATCACCGACACGTTGCGTCTCGAGATCGTGGACATGGGCGTGCCGGCCGAGGCGGGCGCGTTCATCGGCGCGTTCCTGGCCGGCATTCTGGCCACCGTGTGGCGCTCGTCGGTGCGCAAGGGGTGGCTGCCGCCGCACCTCGGCTACCCGCGCATCTGCCTGACCGTGCCGTCGATCGTCATCATGGTGCCGGGCATGTATATGTACCGCGCGATGTGGTATCTCGGCAGCTTCGAGACGCTGAGCGCGCTCGACTGGGCGTTCCGCGCGTTCATGGTCATCATCTGCCTGCCGATCGGTCTGGCGATGGCCCGCGTCATCACCGACAAGTCCTGGCGCTACGACATCTGATCTGGGGAGCCGGCGCGAATTCGTATGCCCGGGGCTGGCGCAATGCGTTGGCTCCGGGCATCGTGTTTTTTCGGTCATGCGAGGGCGCGGTGTGACGATTGAGAGGCTGGTTCTTGGGTTTGCCGAGACGGCTTGGCCTCTTGATCGTCAAACCGCTTCAGAATCTGCCCTGACGGGTGTGGATTCGCATGTAGGCCCGATGCCGCCGGCTCACAGCGTGAGACGTTGAACGGATAATACGGGCTTCGTGTCCACCCTCTCAGCGACCGTCGAATACACGAAGCAAAAAGGGAGCAGGGACGACGCGATCGATTCCCATTTCTCCCGATTCGCCATGTAATCCAACGCCGATCACGGCGACGCGAGCAACCGCGAAACCCGAGAGAACCGAGAACATATGGGACTGAACGATTTTTGGATCCTGCTCGCCATGGGCATTTATTTCGCCGCGATGCTGTCCGTCGGATTCGTGTTCTCCAAACGTTCCAACTCGTCGTCGCAAGAATATTTCGCGGGCGGCCGCGGCGTCGGCCCGTGGCTCACCGCCCTGTCCGCTGAAGCGTCCGATATGTCGGGCTGGCTGCTCATGGGTCTGCCCGGCCTCGCCTACTTCACCGGCGCGGCCGACCCGATGTGGACTGCGATCGGCCTCGCCGTCGGCACATACCTCAACTGGAAGCTCGTCGCCCGCCGTCTGCGCCGCTATTCGGTGGTCGCCGGCGACGCGATCACCATCCCCGATTTCTTCTCCAAGCGCTATCACGATCGCGAAAACATCCTCTCCACCATCGCCGCGTTCATTATCCTCGTGTTCTTCTGCGTATATGTGGGCAGCTGCTTCGTCACGGTCGGCAAGCTGTTCGCCACGCTGTTCGGCTTCGACTATCACCTCATGATGGTGCTCGGCGCGATGGTCGTGTTCGTGTACACCGTCGTGGGCGGCTACCTGTCGGTGGTGGTGACCGACTTCATCCAAGGCATGCTCATGTTCTTCGCTCTGGCCGTGGTGTTCATCGGATCGGTCGTATCGGCGGGCGGCATCGGCAATACGGTCGCGTTCCTGCGTGCCATTCCGGGCTTCCTGTCGGGCACCGAAGTCGCGGTGCCGACGCTCAACGACCTCGGCCAGCAGATCATCCGCGACGGTCAGGCCGTGTTCTCCTCGCCGCGCGACTACGGCATCATCACCATCGTGTCGATGATGGCGTGGGGCTTGGGCTATTTCGGCATGCCGCAGGTGCTGGTGCGGTTCCTGTCGATCCGCAGCGTGGAGGAGATCCGCAAGTCGCGCATCATTGCGACCTCGTGGTGCGTGCTGTCGCTGGCGTGCGGCGTGTGCATCGGCCTGGTGGGCCGCGCGATGATGCCGACCGAGTTCGCGACTCAGGCGGCGGCCGAGAACGTGTTCATCGTGATCGCGCAAACGCTGCTGCCGAGTTTCCTGTGCGGCGTGGTGGTGTCGGGCATTTTCGCCGCGTCGATGAGTTCGTCGTCGTCCTACATGATCATCGGCGCGTCCGCGATGGCGGAGAACCTGTTCCGCGGCGTGATGCATCGTCGCGCGACTGATCGTCAGGTGATGATGGTGGCGCGCGCCACGCTCGTGCTCATGTTCGTGTTCGGAGTGATCGTGGCTTACGACCAGAATTCCTCGATTTTCCAAGTCGTGTCGTACGCGTGGGCTGGCCTTGGGGCGTCGTTCGGACCGCTCATGCTGTGCTCTCTATACTGGCGGCGCACCAACCGCCCGGGTGCGATCGCGGGCATGCTCGTCGGCACGGCCGCCGTGCTGGTGTGGCACGAGTTCGTCAAGCCGCTCGGCGGCATATTCGCGATCTACGAGCTGCTGCCCGCGTTCCTGCTGTCGTTGGCCGCGATCGTGGTGGTGTCGCTCGTCACCGCCGCGCCGAGCGACGAGGTGCTCTACGAGTTCGACCACTACCTCGACCCGATCGGCACGATGGACGAGGACGGCCTCATCACTGCGGAGGTGGTGGACGAGCGCTGAGCTCCTCGGGGCGGTCCTCTCTTTTCGCCCGCCTCGTCTCTCCTTCCCCGGCCTGCGTTCTAGACGAAAACGGACGCTACGCGCCTTCCCGGAGGGCGTTTGTTCCCAGTAAACCCGGTTTCTTGCAGAAAGCGGACGCCCAATGGGTCGCCGGCGTCCGTTTTCCACCAGGATCCGCTGCCATCTCATGAAAAACGCCCTCTGGCCGAATCGTCAGAGGGCGTTTGCGTTTAATATGGCGCATATCCTGGCGAAAAACAGACGCCAGAACATCAGCCGTCGGATCGGGGCGGATCCGAAATGCTCAGTACTTCATGCCCATGGCCTCGCGCACCTGCTCGAGGGTCTCCTCGGCGATGGCGTTCGCGCGCTTGTTGCCGTCGTGCAGCACGTCGCGCACGTAGTCCATGTCCTTCGCCAGCTCGGCGCGGCGCTCGCGGTGCGGCGCGAGGAACGCGTTCACGGATTCGATCACATACGCCTTGAGCGCGCCGGCGCCCGCCTCGCCGATCTCTTCGGCGATCTCCTTCGGGTCGCGTCCGGTCACGAGACCTGCGGTGGTCAGCAGCGCGGACACCTGCGGGCGCGCGATCGGATCGAACGTGATGCGGCGCTCGGAATCGGTCGGGCTCTTCTTGATGAGCTTCGCGGTCTCCTCCGCGGTCGCGCCCAGCATGATCGAGTTGCCGTACGACTTGCTCATCTTGCGCCCGTCAAGGCCCGGGATCTCCGGCGCCTCCGACAGGATCGCGGCCGGCTCCGGGAACACCGGGTGCTTCTTCGCGTAGCGCTCGTTGAAGCGGCGCGCGATGGTGCGCGTGATCTCCACGTGCGGCAGGTTGTCCTTGCCGATCGGCACGACGTTCGCCTTGCAGAACAGGATGTCGCACGCCTGATGCACCGGGTAGGTCAGCAGCAGGCCGGTCAGCGCGTGGCCCGACGCCTCCATCTCGGACTTGACGGTCGGGTTGCGGTGCAGTTCGGCCTCGGTGACGAGCGAGAGGAACGGCAGCATGAGCTGGTTCTCGGCCGGCACGGCGGAGTGCGTGAAGATCATGGTCTTCTTCGGGTCGATGCCCGCGGCCATGTAGTCGAGCACGAGGTTGAGGACGTTGTCCTGGATGTGCTCGGTGGTGTCGCGGTCGGTGATGACCTGGTAGTCCGCGATGATGATGTTCGTGTTCACGCCGCGCTCCTGCATGGCGACGCGTTCGCGGATGGAACCGAAGTAGTGTCCGAGATGCAGACGGCCGGTCGGGCGGTCGCCGGTGAGCATGGTGAACTTGCCCGGGTTGGCTTCGAGCTTGGCGAGCGTTTCGTCCGAGCGCTTCTTCGCCGCGAGGAAGCTCGCGCTCATTTCGTTGCCGGCAGCGGTCAACTGCTGTTCCTGGGTTTCGTCCGTCATTATTCCCCGCCTTTGCGCGTGTGAAAACACCTGAAAATATCGCTTTTATCGTAAAAGTCCGAGCCGACAAGCCCAACCGTGCAAACAAGTGGTACTCTCTTATGTGATGATTCAACACGTACAGTAATTTCAGGGGGTCACATGGGCCGCGGACGTCAGAAAGCCAAGCAGCAGAAAATTGCCCGAAAGCTCAAGTATTTGACCACTGATACTGATTACGACGAGCTCGCCAAGGAGCTGAGCGAACAGGAGCCGGGAGTCGGTTCTCCGGATCCGTTCGCCGATATCGAAGCCCAGTATGCCCACCATGCGGACGCTGATTCGGACGATTCCGTCGAGTCGTCGGCAACGTCCGGCGCCGCGGTCGACGACGATCTCGACGAGTACGCGAAGTGGGCCGCCGAGGCCGCCGCGAAGGCGACCAGCGGCGAGTTCCCGGCCGCAAAGGCCAAGCCGGCCGCCATGCCGAAGCCGCACAAGCCGATTCCCATGCCGGTGCCGAGCGCGCTCAAGCCCAAGAAGGACTGAGCGGCCAATACGCCTGTTGCTGCGTGGCGGATGACGCTCACCGATGATCCGTCGGTGAGCGTCATCCGCCATTTTGATTATTCGGCGGCGTTTTTTTCTCTTGCTTGCGGCCTGTCGGTGAGCGTTTTCCGCCAGTGGTCGCAGATGCTCGCAGGATCCTGCGGACGGGATGATCGGCACTGCCGACCGTGGGTGCGCGGCCGTCTTATAGCGGCAGCAGATC
This sequence comes from Bifidobacterium sp. SO1, assembly GCF_018555335.1. Classification (NCBI taxonomy): domain Bacteria; kingdom Bacillati; phylum Actinomycetota; class Actinomycetes; order Bifidobacteriales; family Bifidobacteriaceae; genus Bifidobacterium; species Bifidobacterium sp. SO1. The sequence continues at coordinate 41,004 of NZ_JAFEJR010000021.1, forward strand.
GCTCAGATCGTCGCGCTCGCCCACTGCGGTGATATGGCCGGCGTCGCGCTCCTCGTCCCACGTGGTGATGCCGGCGGCGAGGCGCAGCCAGACATCCGGATCGAGTTCGATCACGTCGGGCGGGGTGAGGTTGTGCGGGTCGGACGCCGGACCGTCGAGAATCTTGATCGCGCCCCACGGGGCCACGCGTACCTCCACGCCGGGGCCGGGCGCGCGGCGCTCCAGCAGGAACAGCGTGTAGCGTACGGCCATCGCCCAGATCGGTCGAGGCAGTGCCGGATTGATTTCCAGCCGTGTGGCGATCGGGATGACAAGCATCGTCTCGTCGGCGGATCGCGTTGCATGATCGGCGCTGTTCGTCGAACCATCCAACTCCCGACGTGCCGCATGATCGGTCGGCGATCCAGCCGACGGGCCGGTCGCATCGCCGACGGACTGCGCCAGCTGTTCGTGCGCGGCGTCGCGCCATCGTGCCCACGCCAGTCGCCCTTTGTCCAAGTCCTGTTCTCGAATCACAGCCATGCCTCTACCCTACCCGCACTTCGCCGGACGCGCCGTGATTCCGTCGGCCGGTCGCGCGGGTCGGCTGTGCGGGTCGGCTGTATCAATCGGCCGTATCGGTCAGTTGTATCGATTGACCGTCGTCCGGCCGTCGTCCGGCTACGTTGGCGGCTCCCCCGATCGTGAGCGTGAACAGAGGTTGCCGCATACGCTGTCATTCGGTATCGTACCGGTTCGATAATGTAGCAATCGTTCGCGGTACCAACCGGTCGATCAGCCGCGTGTTGCGTGGCGTCTGGCCGGATCGGGCCATCGCGAAGCACCGCTACGTTGCGTGTCGCGCCCTGTGTTGTATGATTGCAACGTTGATGCAAACGATTGCAGGACGTAATGCAGCGTTCATCTTGACGTTTATGCGCCGTCACCGCGGCGGGGCATAATGACAAGGGACAACACAACGGAAAGAGAGTCAAATATGACTGAAATTACCGCACCCAAGTCGCCGGTCACGACCGCCGAGTTCGCCGACGAGATTCGTGAGCAGCTGAAGTACTCTCAGGGTGTCACCGTCGAGCAGGCCACCGCGGCTGATGTCTACGTCGCCGCCGCCAAGGCCGTGCGCAATCATCTTGCGGACGCGTGGTTCACCACGCAGGCCGATACCGTCAACGGCAACACCAAGGCCGTCGGCTACCTGTCCGCCGAATTCCTCATGGGCAAGCAGCTCGAGAACGCGCTGCTCAACGCCGGCCTGACCGACCAGTTCAACGAGGCCGTCGAATCCCTCGGCTTCAAGCCGAAGGACATCGTCGACGCCGAGTACGAGCCGGGCCTGGGCAACGGCGGCCTCGGACGTCTCGCCGCCTGCTTCATCGACTCGCTCGCCTCCCTCGGCGTGCCGGCGTTCGGCTACGGCATCCAGTACAAGTACGGCATCTTCAAGCAGAAGTTCGACGAGAACGGCAAGCAGGTCGAAACCCCGGACTACTGGCTGAGCAACGAGGAGCCGTGGGGCCACATCGACTACAACCGCGACCAGAAGGTCTCTTTCGGCGGCGAGGTCGTCGAGGAGAACGGCAAGAAGGTGTGGAAGCCGGCCTGGTCCGTGCGCGCCGTGCCGGTCGACTACCTGGTGCCGGGCTACAAGTCCCAGCGCGTGAACACGCTGCGCCTGTGGACCGCCAAGTCCTACGACGAGTTCGATCTGCTCGCGTTCAACCGCTCCGAGTACATGGAGGCCGTCGAGCCGCAGGTCAAGGCCGAGAACATCTCCAAGATCCTGTACCCGGAAGACTCCACCAAGGTCGGCAAGGAACTGCGCCTCGAGCAGCAGTACTTCTTCGTCTCCGCCTCGCTGCACGACGCGATCCGCGTCTTCTACCCGGGCCAGGACAAGCCGGATCTGACCACCTTCCCGAACAAGATCACGTTCCAGCTCAACGACACCCACCCGGTCATCGGCATCCCGGAGCTCATGCGCATCCTCATCGATGAGTACGGCTACGACTGGGATACCGCGTGGTCCATCACCCAGAAGACCTTCAACTACACCTGCCACACGCTGCTGCCGGAAGCCCTCGAGGTGTGGCCGGCCAGCCTGATCGGCGAGCTGCTGCCGCGTCACCTCGAGATCATCGAGAAGATCAACGAGCAGTTCGAGGCTGAGCTCAAGGCCAAGGGCGTGGACGAGGCGACCGCCAAGGACATGGCGATCTACACCGGCGATGCCGTGCGCATGGCCTACCTCGCCACCTACGGCGGCTCCCACGTCAACGGCGTGGCCGAGCTGCACTCCCAGCTGCTCAAGGACGTCACGCTGAAGAACTTCTCCGATGTGTACCCGGACAAGTTCACCAACGTGACCAACGGCGTGACCCCGCGTCGCTTCGTCAAGCTCGCCAACCCGGCGCTGTCCGACCTCATCACCGAGGGCCTCGGCACCGACAAGTGGGTTTCCGACCTTGAGATGCTCTCCGGCCTGGTCCCGCTGGCCCAGGACGACGAGTTCGTCAAGAAGTTCGCCGCCGTCAAGGCCGCCAACAAGCACGCGTTCGTCGGCTTCGCCAAGGATCACTACGGCCTCGACATCGACGAGAACACCATGTTCAACACGATGGTCAAGCGTCTGCACGAGTACAAGCGCCAGTCGCTGAAGATCCTCGCCGTCATCTCCAAGTACGCCGCCATCAAGAACGGCACCGTCTCGGCCGACGACATCCTGCCGCGCACCGTGTTCTTCGGCGCGAAGGCCGCCCCTGGCTACTACTTGGCCAAGATGACCATCGAGCTCATCAACAACGTCTCCAAGGTCGTCAACAACGATCCGGACGTCAAGGGCAAGCTGGCCGTCCACATGCTGCCGAACTACAACATCGAGATGGCCCAGAACCTCATCCCGGCCACCGAACTCGACGAGCAGATCTCGCAGGCCGGCAAGGAAGCGTCCGGCACCGGCAACATGAAGTTCGCCCTCAACGGCGCGCTCACCGTCGGCACCCTCGATGGCGCGAACGTCGAGATCCGCGAGCGTGTCGGCGCCGATAACTTCTTCCTCTTCGGCATGACCGTCGACGAGGTCGAGAAGCTGTACGCCGACGGCTACGATCCGGCCAAGTACTACGAGGCCGATCCGCGACTCAAGCAGGCCATCGACCTCGTCGCCGGCGGCACCTTCTCCAACGGCGACCGCAACGTCTACGCGCCGCTCGTCGCCGACTGGCTGACCAAGGACTGGTTCATGACGCTCGCGGACTTCTCCGCCTACGCCGACATCCAGTCCGAGATCGAGAAGCTCTACCGCGACCCGCTCGAGTGGAACCGCAAGGCCCTGCTCAACGTCGCGAACTCCGGTTTCTTCAGCTCCGACCGTTCGATGGAGGATTACCTCGAGCGCATCTGGCACACCGGTCCGCTCGCCGACTGACGGAGCGTATACCGCCTTTCCTCACCACTCGCTGTGCTGAGCACAGCTTCGGGTTCGGACGGCGGTTTCCGCACGCGTCAGTCGACTCGCTCCTCTGGCCTGAACATGGAGTGTCCGCGGCGCTGAGCCGTATAAGGAACAGTCCAGTGGGCTGTTCCTAGGCGAAGTGAGCAGCTATGCTGCGAAGGCTGCGTGTTACGCAGCTCCTCGGTCGACGTGCTGAGCACGCCTTCCCTCGGCGCGCCTAGAGGACACACGCATGCTCAGTCCATAGGACTGCGTCCGCTCGCCTGATCGGCGAAGAGGCCTGACTGTGGGAGGGGTGTCTCGGATCGAACATCATTTGATGTTCGATCCGAGACACCCCTCCTCTTTCGTAATGAATGCGTGAGGATGACCGGGTTGGTCAAACCTTCCCAGGCTTACGGCCGTTTTCGTGGGTGTAGCCGGCCGTATGCCCGGGAGGGTGACCGGTCATCGATGGTGGTTCCCGGGCTTACGGCCGTTTTGGGCCTTGGAACTGGCCGTATGCCCGGGAGAGATTGCCGTTGTTCCGTCACGGTTTGTCCGCTAGATCTATAAGTGGGTGGATTCGGATGCGGATACTTCCGTAAGTGGACGGATCGAACACGGATACTTCCGTAAGTGGGTGAATTCGGACGCTACTGCCGCGTAAGTGGGTAGAACTGGACCCGGATCGTGCCGATATCCCATAGGTGGGTAAATACGTACCGTGTAGACCCGATTTACCGCTCTAAATAGTACTGATTTACCCACTTTCCATTGTGGGCGTCCATATTTACCCACCTATGTGATCTGGGTGTCCGTAATCCCCCACTTATCCTGCTTCCCCATACAAGTGGGCATCGAGACGTACTCCCGCACCGCGGATGCTTCGGTTCTCATCGGTCATCATTGATTTTCGGGTCACGCGGGCAACAAAAAACCCGTACCGCAATCGATCACGGTACGGGATCATTCCATAGACTCGGCAACGGCGGCATATGTCATGCGTCGCCGTTATCGGTCAGCCGGACACAGACGAACCAATCGAAACCAGCCGATCAGACCGGTCAGCCGATCAGACCGGTCAGCCCCGGCCATCCGCCAGCCGACGGAATCGGTATCAGGCCTCAGCCGGAGCGGCGGTCTCGGACGGCTCGGCCTCAGCGGCGGCCGGCTCCTCGGCGGCCTCCTTGTTCAGGCCAAGATCGACCGGCGACGAGCTGTTCTCCCACGGCTCCTCCCACGGATCGTAATCCGGGTTCTGCTGCTTGTAGATGTACAGGCCCACCAAGCCGGCGAGCAGAGCGCCGAACAGCAGCGCAAAGAACTTCCAACCGTTAGAAGACTTGTTCTCCATGACGGCTCCTTTCCCAATCGTGCGGCCGGCTTGCCCATCCAAGCCAACTCTGCTCCCCATCTTAGAACGCCGAATGTGACGATTGGGTGGATTTACGCGCATCCCCGATCTGGCATGTCGTCCGATCCGCACCCGTCCGATACAGTGACTCTATGGCATATCACGGTTTCAGTTTGTTCCCCGGCTCCCCCAGCCTGCGCGACCTGTTCAACAAACGCGCGATCCGTTACCACTGGCGCGACGGCGGTCCGGTGTTCACCACCGCGATCCTGCTGATCTGCGTGGCCGTGTGGCTGATCGAGCTGCTGCTGTCGCTCGTGTGGCCGTCCGGACTGGTCGCGATGCTGAATGTCGGCGCGTTTCAGCCGATGCTCGCGACCCGCCATCCGTGGACGTTCCTTACGTCGATGTTCCTGCACCAGCCGACGTCGATTCTGCACATTCTGTTCAACATGCTGACATTGTGGTCGGTCGCACCGATGCTCGAACGGATGATGGGCCACTGGTCGTTCCTGACGCTGTACGTGCTGTCGGGCATCGGCGGCGGGTTCGGCATGATGGCGTGGGGCGTGCTTTGGCCGGGCGGTGCGGGCTGGCTGAACGCGGCGTATGGTGCGTCGGGCGCGCTGTTCGGGCTGTTTGCGGCAATGCTGGTCGTGTACCGGCGGATCGGTGCGGATATCAGTTCGATGATGGTGTGGATGGTGATCAATTTCGCGATGCCGGTGGTGGTGCCGAACATCGCGTGGCAGGCGCATGTGGGCGGGTTCCTGATCGGCGGACTGTTCACGTGGCTGCTGGTGACGCCGAAGTTGCAGTGGTCGCGCGGCAAGAGCCTGCAGTACCGGACGACGGTGTACGGCACGGCCGTGTTCGTGCTGATGCTGGTGCTGATCGCGGTGTGTGAGCTATTCAATCCGGGCAGCGTGTTGGGATTGCTGGGATAGATGCGGCTGGGCGTGCGGCGTCCGGACGGTGGACAGGGTGGTCAACTGGATGATTGCCTCGCGTGGAATTACACACGTGTAGTTTTCCACATTTGTGGAAAACCATGTGGATAACTTGGGTATAACTGTGTGGAATCGGTGGATAAGTCGTGGATAAACGACTTATCCACCGATTGTTATATGTGGGGATCGTTGGAATTCCAACGATTGTGGATTGTGGATAAGATAAGCGGCAAGTTGTCCACATTTCGCTGATATGAGTCGTTCGGCAGGAGTTTTCCACATGATGTGGATAACTATGGGGATAACTAGTGGATAAGTGGCGTATTTGAGTGGATAACTGCGTGCGTAACGGTGGATATCTTGTGGATAAGCTGTGGATAACTTTCGAAAGCCGTTGGAATCGTTGAGTTTTCGGGTGTGGATAACTTATATATACGCATGGCTTTGCGTATGTGGATAACTCAGGTGTCCATACAATGCGGCGCATGTGGATAACCGGCTCGTTTGTTCGCGTTTTTCCGTGTATGTGAATAACTGCCTGTCCGTGCGCGGAGTCGCCTGTGGATATCCTGCCTTGCGCCCACCGATCCGCGCCCCCGCTTGACTTTCCATATTGGAAAGCGTTATACTTTCCATAACGGAAACAATCATGGTGATGCGCAACCCGTGAACGCTTCCGGACCGGTCAATCAATCGCACGATCGCACCGCACGACATATATGGCACCGATCGTTTCTCGACAAACACAACCCGTCCAGTTCGCATCCAGTTCACCGTATTCGCCGTCGTTCATCGTCGGCGCTCAGCACAAGGAAGTCATCATGAACCGCAATCACCAATCGACAATCCCGACTCAGTCTGCACGGCAAACGCAACAATCTGAACCGCGGCAATCCAGTCGATCCGAGCAGTCCGACCGGCCCGGCCAGTCCCAGCTCTCCGCCGCGGACGCGCTCTCCTTCCTCGCTGCCGACCGCGAAGCCACAGCCGACCGATACACGCTCCCCTTCTCTTTCGACCTGATCATGTGTGTGTTCCTGGGCCTGATGCTCGCGGCGTTCTGGCTGCTAACCCGTGACATACTCACTCCCGGCAGTCCCGTATTCGCCGTCGCATGCGTGGGCTTCATCGCCGCACTGGTTGCGTCGGTGGCCGCGCTCATGAGCATATGGCGCAAACGCGGCATCCACGCCGTCATCTGGCCTCCGACCCGTCTGGCTGCGGTGTATATGGTACTTGAATTCATCTTGGGGATCGTCGTGACCGGCGTCCTCGTGATCGCGCCGCTCCCCCACTGGCAGGCCGCTCTCGTCATCGTCGCCACCGCACTCGCCGCGCTGCTGCTCGAACGGCTGACCTACCGCGACATCCGCCGCTACATCATCGCCGGCGGCTCCATGTCGCCATACGTGCTGGGACACAACCATCGCCGCTACGGTGCGAACGGCGAACTGTGGACGATGGCGCGATTCCGCGCGCTTCCTGACGACGAACGGCGTGAGGCCGCGCAACTGGTCGTCATGCCACTGTGGTTCTATCCGTTCGTGGCTGCAGGGGCGGTGGCTGTGATCTGGGCCGTCGGCGATGTTGCGGCAATGGTCTCGGCTGGAGCCTTCTCGTGGCATCGTGCGATTGACGCCACATTCCTGGCATCGTGCGCGGGCGTGATGTTCGAACGCGTCGTGCAATATGTGCGCGACAACAATATGGATACCCGTATGCGGCCGCCGACCCGCGTCTGCTGGGCGCTGATGATCGCCATGTGGGTGACGTGCCTTGTGCCGGTCTACCTTTCCGGATTCGCCATCGGATACGCGGCGCGTCATGCGGAGCCGCCCGTTGGGGAACTGTTCATCGGCGGCGCAGTGTTCGTGGTGCTGTTCTCGGCGCTCGGATGGATGTACGACCGCAAACAGCGCGATGCGATCGCGGCGGGAGCGTGATCGACATGGCCGGTATGATAAGGGTTCCATGCCTGGGATGTCTGGGATATCTGGGATGCCTGGGTGGGAATGACCGTGAACCGCGGAAAGGAGGCGCATCGTGGACGAACCGCAGTTCAACGAAGTGATCCACGCGCCGATGCGCCTGCGCATCTGCGGCATGCTGCACAGCGCCGGAGAGATCGAATTCGCCGCAATCCGCGATATGCTCGGCGTGAGCGACGCCGTATGCTCCAAACACCTGAAGGTCTTGGCGGAGAACGGCTATGTCTCGCTCGACAAGCGTCCGGGGCCGCGCAACGGACACGACATCACCTGGGTGTCGCTCACCGGTGAAGGGGCCAAGGCGTTCTCCGAGCATATCGCCGCCCTCCAGCTCATCGCCGGCATGGCGTAACGCATCTCTTTATCTTTATCGATTTCGTGATTTTCATGCTTTTCATGATCAGTCGAGTGATCAATGTCTCGCCCGATATCGTATGGGCGCATTCAGCAAAGGAGCCATCATCATGTCCACCGTAACGTTTGAACCCGTAGACGGCGCCGCTTCGCCGGTCGCCGCCCCGGTCAACCCCCGAACTCTCGTCGGCCGTGCCTCGATCCTGCTCATCGCCTACATGGCGCTGATGCAGGTGTTCGGCCTCCTCTCCGAACACGTGGCCCCGCTCGTCGGCATCCCTTCTGCCATCGCCCAGCCGGCCGCGCAAATCATCGGTCTCACCGGCGCCGCAGTCGTCCTTGCCGCAACCGCGATCCCCCTCATCCGCACCCGCACGTTCTGGCTCGGCGAGCCGTCCCCGCAGGCCCACAAGCGCATGACCCCGCGCCGTGCGCTCATGCTCGTCGCGACGATGCTGCTGATCCAATGCGTCAGCACCATCATCTCCTCGCTGCTGCAAACGGCGTTCGGCCTGGTGGGCGTCCAGCTGAAATCGGCATCGATGGAGGGCATCAACGGCATGGTCTCCGATTCATGGCTGATGGTGGTCGCCGTCGTGCTGGTCGGCCCGCTCGTGGAGGAGATCGTATGCCGTGGTCTGATACTGCGCTCGCTGGCTGGCCGCGGCAAGATGTTCGCGTTGACGACCAGCGCCGTGCTGTTCGGTCTGATGCATGGCGATGTACTGCAAGGCCTGTTCGCCGTGATGCTCGGCCTGTTGCTGGGCTATGTGGCGATGGAGTATTCGCTGTTGTGGGCAATCGTGCTGCACTGCGTGACGAATGCGTTCGCCACATTCATGGCGCAAGTGGCGGGCGGGCAGTCGCCGGAGGTGACTGTCGTAATCGGCCTGGCGCTGATCGTGGTCTATATCGTCTCCGCGGTGCTGCTGTTCCGTCGCCGTTCCGCGATCCGCGAATACATCGCCGCCAACCGTTCACTGCGCGGCAGTTACGTCGGCTGGGCGTCGCCGTGGTTCCTGCTCGTGGTGGCGTACTTCGCGGTGTGCGCTTTCGCCGGCTTCTCGCTGATGTGATGCCCGGGCGCCGGCGCCGTTCGATCCGCCGACGGACGCGAATCGGACGCAACCGATACCCGGTCGGAGCGCAGCCGAGGCGGCGTGGATACTGCGGATGCCGAAGCCGGACGCCGCGCACATGGAATCCGTGCCGTTTTCGCCCACCGCGGCGCATACAATAACGCACATGGAACAAAAAGACGTCCTCAAAGCACTGCAGCGTGACCATGCGGCCGAACTCAAGCTCGCCGCCGAACGGTTGAAGGGGACCGCTCGTCACACCGAAATCATCCCCTCGCCGATCCTGTCCGAGATGACCGGTCACAAGATTCTCCTCAAGCCCGAGAACCTGCAGGTCACCGGATCGTTCAAGATCCGCGGTGCATACAACAAGATCGCCTCCCTGTCCGACGAGGAACTCGCCCGCGGCATCGTCACCGCGTCTGCCGGCAACCACGCGCAGGGCGTCGCCTACGCGGCCCGCGAACGTGGCGCGAAAGCCACGATCTGCATGCCGACCATCACCCCGCCGCTCAAGGTCGACGCCACCAAGGCGTACGGCGCCGACGTGGTGCTCTACGGCGACGTGTTCGACGAGGCCGCCGCGCACGCGCTCGAGCTGAGCGAGCAGCAGGGCATGATCTATGTGCCGCCGTTCGACGATTACGAGGTTATCTGCGGCCAGGGCACGATCGGCCTGGAAATCCTCGAGGACGTGCCGGACGTGACCGATGTGGTCGTGCCGCTCGGCGGCGGCGGACTGGGCGCTGGCGTGGCGCTCGCGATCAAGACATTCAAACCGGATGTGCGCGTGATCGGCGCGATTCCTGAGGGCTCTCCGGCGTGGAAGGATTCGTTCGCGGCGGGCCGCGTGTCCCCCGCCGATCAGGTGGTCACCTCCGCGGAGGGCGTGGCCGTCAAGCACCCGGGCGACCTGCCGTTCGCTCTGCTCAACGAGTTCCTTGATGATCTCGTGACCGTGACCGAGCGCGATATCAACGAGATGATCCTGCTCATGCTCGAAAAGCACAAGCTGGTGGTCGAGGCGGCGGGCGCGGTGTCGCTGGCCGCGCTCGAGCATCTGAACCTGCGTTCGCGCAAGTTCGCGTCCGCACCGGGGCCGCATGTGGTGGTGCCGATCATGTCGGGCGGCAACATCGATACCGTTACGATCGGCGCGGTGATCCAGAAGGGCATGATCGCGCGAGGCCGCATCATGAACTTCGAGGTCGAGCTGCCGGACATCCCGGGCCAGCTGGTCAAGGTCGCCACGCTGCTCGCCAACGAGCGCGCGAACGTGATCGCGCTGGATCACGATCAGTTCAAGGCGTCCGGCCATTACACGAACGCGGTGTCGCTGAGCGTCACCGTTGAGACGAACGGCCCGGATCATATTGACCGTGTGCTTGCCGCTCTGCGCAACGCTGGCTTCCAGCCGAAGCGCATCTACTGATCGCTGATACGGTTCGGCCGATATAACGGATTGTCCCCGTCGATCATGTAATCGACGGGGACAATCCGTTAGCCATATTGTGTGCATTACTGTGCGGCCGCGATCGTCTCGTCCACGAGCTGCGGCAGCGCGACGGCGATATCCTCGCGGATGAGGCGCGTGGCGAGTCGGTCGTACTGCGTGCGTCCCATGTTCATGATTGTGATCGGCACTCCGGCCTGCGCGGCCACCGGCACCAACGATGCGGCCGGAAACACTTCGAGCGTCGAACCGATCACCCAGAACTCATCCGCTTCGGTGACGCGCTTCATCGACTTCTCCATCGCCCCGTCCGGCAGCTGCTCGCCAAAATACACGACGTCGGTTTTGATCAACCCGTTGCACGGCATGTTGCCGTTGTATGGCAGCTTGCGGTGGCAGTGCGGATCCGGTTCCTCGTCCAGCCGCGCCATGATGTCGGCCGTATCGTACTTCGCGTGGCACTTCATGCAGTGCGATGTGCCGATCGTGCCATGCAGGTTCACGATCACATCCGGCGAGTTGCCGGCCTTTTCATGCAGCGCGTCGAAGTTCTGCGTGGCAAGCAGCGTGAGCAGACCCGCCTTCTCCAGTTTGACGAGCGCCTGGTGTGCGGTGCCTGGCTGCGCGTTCCATACGGGCGACTCCTTTTGCCAGCGCCACGAATACTCGCGCTCTTTCTTATTGGTAAGAAACGCGTCGATGTCGTAGACGCTCATCTGCTCGGGGTGCTTGGTCCAGACGCCGTCCGGGCCGCGGAAGTCGGGGATGCCTGCGGACGTGGAGATGCCCGCGCCGGTTAATACTGCGATCTTTTTCGTCATATACATAGGTATACGCCGGTTGCGTGCGGAACGTGTATCGATGATGAACGACGGTTGGCGGGCGGTTGACTGGGGATTGAAATGTTGCGACACGCCGTTCGAGAGGTGGATTGGGATACGAAAACGGTGATTTTGGGGTTTAGGATAGTCTCAGAAGGCACGAAAAGCCTGTTTGCGACACGCCGAGGGAACCGTTTGTTTGCAACGGTTTTCGGCTTTGCTATGCCCGCCGGTTTGCGCGGATCGGGATGGTGGTGTAAGTTTATCTCTTGCTGCCGGTCAGCGACTGGTTCTCTTCCTGAGGATGAGGAACTGATCGTGTGGTGGTGGTTTGAGAACTCAAGAGCGTGTTTGTACTACTTCTTTATAGTCAATGATTGCCAGTTCATTCCTCGCTTCCTGTTTGGGGAGTCCATGAGAGTGGTTGATGAGGGGTGAGGTTT